>CABZCX010000003.1 GCA_902524345.1 uncultured Pelagibacteraceae bacterium
GAGGAACAAAATAGAAAAGATATTGACTTAAAAGTAAGAGAAGATGAACTATATCAGAGAGATCTTAAAGAACAAAGACGTAAAAATAGAGAATTAAAAAGATTAAGAGAAGAGGAAGATAAAGAAAAAGAAATGGAATATGTAAAAATTAGAGAGTGGGAAGAGAAATTTGACAAAGAACAAAAACTAAAAGAACAAGAGGAAATGAGAAGAGAGCAAAGATTAATACAAAAAGAGATGGAAAGACGTGCTAAATTTGACAATATAAATAATACAGAGAGCTCTTTTAGCCAGCTGGAAAAATTTATCATAGACAAATCTAAGAAAAATTAAGTTAAAGTAATAATCTTAATTTCTAATTTTATAAATCTTCAACCTACCAATTTGAATTAACTCCACTATATCTATGTTGTCACTAGACAGTTTTGTGCCATGGTGAGTTATTAAATATTGATTTTCCAATTTTTTTCTGTGCTGTATACCTTCCTGTTTATTATAAAGACCATGAGATCTTAATAAAATATAATCATACTCTCTACCACGTGTATAAACATTTGGATAAGAGCTGTGATATTTCTCACCAAATTTATCAACCCAACTATACCTTTTATCTATGAAAAGATATCCAACCTCAATGTTGTCTTTTTTTGATCCTTTCCTCCAGTCTTCAACGATAAAATCAATTGCTTCTTGCTTATGAATTAAAGGGATATCATCATCAGAAAATAACTTACCTTTATAATTAGCATAATCTTTATAAATCATGTGACCTCCAAAAAAGTTAAGAGCAACAAAAGATAAAAAAAAAGATAAATTGATTAGTTTGAAAAATTTTTCAAATTTATTTGAAATTTTCAACATCCAAGGTGTTAAAAACCAGATTATTAGCAAAAAAGGAAAAATATGAACCTGCATATCTAAACGTTTTCCCTTGATCCAATCAGGTGACCCCATGAATGCACCAATTACCATTATAAAAAATATAAATAGATACATAGCTATTAAAATTATTGTAATTTTTTTATTTATAATTTTTGAATATCTTTTTGTTAGAACGCAAAAAAATAAATAAATTAAAATTAAAGATGAAAAAATTGATATGAGAGTAAGTAGAAAAGAGATTAGTCTTAAAATAAAAATAGAATTATTTGACAACGGTCCATCGTAAATTTCTTTAATTGACGCACGTTCCTCCTCATTAAAATGAAAGATGCTCCAAAATGGTGATGAGCCACTTGCAAAGCCATTATGTTTAAATGTACCACTTAAATCCGCAGCTCCATAAAAAATACTCCAATATGGAAAATTTTTAATAACTTTTAAAACCTCAACAAATCTATCTCCAAGTGAGATATTGGCACTAAAAAATTCTATATTATTAACTGTTATAAATTTAATAAAAGGGTACCAAACACTTAAAAAAAAAGTTGATATGATTAAAAGTAATATAAAAAATGTCTTAAAGGAATTTTTTAAAGTTATTTTTATTGGATAATAAAATAAAATAAAAAATATACACAATAGATAAGCGACTAAATTTGTTATACCAGCTAGGTAAATTGATGGTGCTATTAAAATTGGTATAGCTAACAACACTAATCTTTTTAAGCAAGGCTTATTGATATAATTTATTAGAAGTGTAAAAAATAATAAATTAACAAGTGTTAATACCCATTGATTTGCAAAATGTGTTGAGGTTGATCTCAAACAGATACTAAATATTAATGGCGCGATAATTATAAAAATGAGTTTTTTATTATCCAATGATAAAAAATATCCAAGTAAAACAATTAAAGAGAGTTGAAACAAACTTAAAACATAGCTAGAGAACCATAAGTTTGGAAACTTGTTTAGAAATTTCGATAAATAAATCATACCATTTGGATTAGGGATATCTTGAGAGCTTATTAAACCAACTGGTATATTATTTAATGGGAAGTTTAGACCAATCCACATAGTTGTTGCTTCATCAACCAACCAAAAAGCAACGCTCGACCATAATGTTCTATCATATACTGTAAAAGCTAAGATTATCAGAAATAAAATATTTAGCTTTTTCGTAGATAACATTTTAAATTTAATGAATTAACTAAATAGATTATATCTTATTATATGATAAATTGCTGCAAAACCATCTTTCCAGCTAATTTTCTTACCTTCACTATATTTTCTTCCAAAATATTTTACTCCAACTTCATAAATTTTAATATTCATTTTAGATAATTTTGCCGTTACTTCTGGCTCAAAACCAAATCTATTTTCCTTTAACCTAATTTTGTGTATGACATCTTTTTTAAATACTTTATAACAACATTCCATATCAGTTAAATTAAGGTTGGTGAACATGTTAGATAAAATAGTTAGAAATTTATTTCCAACCGTGTGCCAAAAATATAAAACTCTAGTTTGTTGAGAACCAATAAATCTAGACCCAAAGACAACATCTGCATCTCCATTTGTTATAGGATCAATTAATTTCTTGTAGTCAGTTGGACTATATTCTAAGTCAGCATCTTGTATTAAAATGAGGTCTCCATTTGCTTCTTTTATTCCCTTTTGAATGCAGTATCCTTTGCCAGAATTACTTTCATTTAATATTAATTTTGTATACTTATCATTGATTTTTTTGAGAATTTCTCTTGTTCCATCTGTAGAGAAGTCATCAATAACAATAATTTCTTTATCAAATAAGCTATCTTGATTAACATTGTCAAGAAGAGCTTCAACTGTATTTTTTTCATTAAAACAAGGAATGATTATAGAAACTTTCATGATTATAAATAATTTAAATTTACCATAGTATATAAACTTATAAATCTATTGTTTCGGAAAATAATCTTTCAGTTCTCCCTCTCTAAAAACATCTGCAGTACTACAATGAAGTCCACCTCCAAACGCATATGCATCTCTTAAATCGACCGGTATTACTTCCATCCCTAATTTATCAAGTTGTTCCGCTTGATATTTCTCACTTTTTTCTACACAAACGGTTTTTGGATCTAGAACTAGTACATTCATTGAAAGCCAAACTGATGAATAACAAAGAGGTGGTGGTTCATTATGTGCGGGTTGAGCTGCATCAATAATCTCCCATCCATTTTTCTCAAATAATTTTCTCTGATTCTTAGGCAATCTTCTTTGAGGATTATTAATTATTAGTCCCTCTTTAATCGGAGTGAAAGTAGCATCTATATGTATTGGATATGGGTCCCCTGGAAAATTTACAGCGTGTACTCTGTGGTCTTTATAATGTCTCTTTAACCAATCTATTCCTTTTAGATTTGTGGTAAATCCATGTTGAACTATTAAATCTTTTCCAAATCTTAAAACATCTGCAGCATCAAACAAAGGTTCCTCTTCAGTAGTTACAAAAAATTTTTCTTCAGTCCATTGAAGTCTTTTTTGTATTCCAATTTTATCTGACAAGTAATCTTTTCTATAATCAGCATCAGTCAATCTTGGCTTAGGGGCAGACTCATGTCTCATATTTAAGTCTTCTGCATAATACTTTTTTAAAAGAGGTCGATAACATAAATACTCAAACCATCTACATCTATAACTCATTGTAGCTTCTAAGATTTCATTTCCTACTGTTAAAAGAACATCTCTTGGAGGCATACATCCAAACATTGTTTCTGCTTTCCAATCTGGTGTAGAAATTTTTTGATTAAAATTAATTGGTTCTGGTCTATCAACTTTAATACCTCTTTTTTCTAAAACTTTTGAAAAATTATCTAAAAGTTCGTTTGCTTTGTCGACAGTATCTTTTGTTCTTGGACCAAATTTTCCCCTCATATCCGAGTCCTCTGGAACTTTTGCATCTAAAGCTGGTTCGGGGGCAGGTATACAAGTACCATCTGCCCTACCCACTATCACATGTTTTAGTGGATCCCACTCATTCCAACTATTTACTATTATTTTCTTTTTTATCATCTCATCAAATAACTAGTGATATAAAATTTTTTTTTCAATGAAATTTTAATTTAATGCTATGTATCTTTTATTCCATCTCATAATTAAACTGTAATAAAAGATTGAAATAAAAAGAAAAAATCCACCCACTATAGTGTTTGTATTAGGTACCTCATTAATTCCAAATAAAGGAAGCCATACCCAAAAAATTCCACCAATTACCTCAGTCAATGATAGTAAAGTTAACTCTGCTGCTGGAATTGCTTTTGATCCAATTGCATATAAAATCATTCCTATACATACCAAAGTTCCATGTAGCGAAAACAATGAAGAGTTGTAACTTGTTGAAAAAAAAGGTTGGTTTTTAATTAATATTACAGAGGCAGCTATAACAAAGCAAAACAAACCGGCAATAGCTACAGTAGTAAATTTTGGTGTCTCTTTTCGCCATCTAAGTGTCACAGAAAATATTGAGAAACCGATAGATGACGTAATTCCAAAAATAAATCCAATAACTGAGTTTTTTTCGTTATTTCCAATTGCCATTATTATTATCCCAATAGTGGCGATTATTATTGAAATCCATACGTTTAAGGATATTTTTTCCTTCAAAAAGAGGAATGCTAGTAAAGCAGTAAAAAAAGGCATCGCAGCTAAACACAATAAAGTAATTGCTGCACTAGTATTTGTTATTGAGTAAATAAATGAAATCATAGCCACACCCAATCCGCAACCACCAATTATTCCTGATTTCCCGACTTTTTTATAATTTTTATAAAAATTTAAGCCTTCCTCAAAATATAAATAGAGATTTAAAAGAATAAAAATTGTTAAACCTCTTCCAAAGATATACTGCCAAGGTACTAAATTAGGTTGATCCATATATCTCACTACCAATGGACCAAATGACCAGATAAGACCTGCGAATAACACAATTGGAACTGCTATTTTCTCATTTTTAAGCTCAATCATACAATGATATTTAATTCTAATTTATTTTAACTACAACAAAAATAGATATTGTGAAAAAAGATTTTTTTCTGTTTTATTGAGATTTTAGATGGTTCAAAAGCTCCTCTGTAAGATTTTGATTTATACTATATAAATAAAGTAATTATTATATGAATTTAGAACTAATAAATATCGCAGCTAGCACGAAAAATAATAAGAATATTAATAATTATACACATAGTGCAAAATTAAAAAATTCTGTTTGTGGTGACGAAATACAGATTAAATTGATAATTAAAAATGATAAAATAATTGATTTTGGCTATCAAACAACTTCATGTATTTATTGCCAAGCCTCGGCAAGTTTATTATCAAAAGTATCTATAAATAATAAAAAAGATAAAATTGAAAAATTATGTAATGATGCAAAATTATTTTTCAATGATAATAAAAAAATGGTTACTAAAAATTGGAAGTTGTTATCAAAATTATTTAGTAAAGAAAATATATCACGAAAAGATTGTATATTATTACCTTTCAAAACTTTGAAAAAAATAGTAACGAATTAATTTATGGGTAATATCAAACAATCTTTTTTAGCTGGTCTATTTTCTATCTTCACAATAGCTTTACTGACTGTCTTAACGTATAAAACAGAATTAGGAATATTTTTATTAGCTTCATTTGGTTCATCAATGGTTTTATTATATGGCTACCCGGAAAGCCCCTTTGCTCAACCAAAAAATGTTTTTTTTGGACACTTTACAACTACACTCGTTGGATTATTTTTCTTATACTTTATTCCACTTCCTATATTTGTAATTATTCCCTTAGCAGTAGGATTTGGAGTTGGTTTAATGATTTTGTTAAATGTGACACACCCTCCAGCTGGAGGAAATCCAATCATTGTTATCATTGGAAGTGTCTCGTTTGATTATCTTTTAAGTCCTGTAATAACTGGATCAATTTTAATTATCATTTTTGCAATAGTCATTAATCGTTTTATTCTGAAAAAAAATTATCCAAGTAAAAAATAATTTATTTGATTGATCCTTAAAAATAAGGTTAGATATGGGAATTTAATTTTAATTATAGAGGAGATTTAATGAAAATATTGTGCATATTGTATGATGATCCTAAAGGAGGGATGCCAAAATCCTACGCTTTATCGGAACTACCAAAAATAGATAAGTATCCGGATGGTATGACACTTCCTTCACCTAAAGGAAGAGATTATACACCAGGCCAGTTACTAGGATGTGTATCTGGTGAACTAGGTTTAAGAAAGTTTTTAGAAAGTAATGGACATGAATTTGTTGTTACAAATAGTAAAGATGGAGATGGTTGTGAAGCTGACAAACATATAGTTGATGCAGATATCGTTATATCTCAACCCTTTTTTCCTTACTACTTAACTAAAGAAAGAATAGCTAAGGCCAAAAATTTAAAGATGGCAATAACAGCTGGAATTGGATCAGACCATGTTGACTTACAAGCAGCAATGGATAACAAAATTGATGTTGTTGAAGTAACTTATTGTAATTCAAGATCAGTTGCTGAACATATCGTGATGATGATTGTCTCTATGGTTAGGGATTATCATAATCAACATCGAATTGTAAATGAGGGTGGTTGGAACATTGCTGATGCTGTCCAAAGATCTTACGATGTAGAAGGTATGCATATTGGTACTGTCGCAGCCGGAAGAATAGGTTTAGATGCATTAAGAAAGATGAAACCATTTGATACTCATTTGCATTATTTTGACAGACACAGACTGCCTGATAGTGTTGAAAAAGAACTAAATTTAACATTTCATGAAACTGTAGAGTCAATGGTTAAAGTTTGTGACGTTGTAACAATCAATTGTCCGCTTCATCCAGAAACAGAAAACTTATTTGATGATGCTATGATAAGCAAAATGAAAAAAGGTGCTTACATTGTTAATACAGCTCGAGGAAAAATTTGTAATAGAGATGCGATTGCAAAAGCTCTAAAGAGTGGTCAACTAAGTGGTTATGCCGGTGATGTATGGTTTCCTCAACCTGCACCAAATGATCACGTGTGGAGAAGTATGCCAAACCATGGTATGACACCTCACACTTCTGGTACATCTTTAACTGCACAATCAAGATATGCAGATGGTGTTAGAGAGATATTAGAGTGTTTCTTCGATGGCAAAGAGATTAGAAATCAGTATTTAATTGTCAAAGATGGTCAGTTAGCTGGTATGGGAGCTCACTCATATAGTAAAGGTTCAGCTACTGGTGGATCTGAAGAAGCAGCAAAATACAAAAAACAATAATTCTAAGATAAACTATTAAAGGTAGCCTACTTAAAAGTAGCTACCTTTAATATAATGGACTTATCATAACTATTTTGATTATGATATTTAATGAAATATTTTTTAATTATTTTCATAATTTTATTTAATATTAATTTTTCTCATTCAGCTCAAAAAGATAAGGCATATTTTGCTGGTGGATGTTTTTGGTGTATGGAAGAATCTTTTGAAAATTTAAGTGGTGTAGAGGAGGTAATTTCAGGCTATTCAGGTGGAGTTACTAAGAATCCAACATACAAAGAAGTAACATATGGAAATACTGGTCATTTTGAGGTTGTAGAAGTTGTATATAATAAAAAAATTATTTCATATGAAGAATTATTGGAAAATTTTTGGATAAATATAGATCCATTTGATTCTTACGGACAGTTTTGTGACAAAGGTTATAGTTACAGATCGGTTGCGTTTTATAAAGATACAAATGAAAAGAAATTAATAGAAAAAGATATTCAAAAATTAGAAAACAGATTTAACAAAAAAGTTGTTACATATATTCGAAGTTTTGAAAAATTTTATAGAGCTGAGGAATATCATCAGGACTTTTATAAGATTAAACTAGAAAGGTATTTAAGATACAAAAAAGCTTGTGGTAGAGAAGAAATTTTAAAAAGAATTTGGAGTAAATAGATTAAAATGAAAAATAAAATAAATTGGAATTTTGATAATTCATACTCAAGATTGTCTAATGTTTTTAAAGAAAATATAGAGCCTGTATCAGTCAAAAATCCTGAGCTAGTAATATTAAATGAAGATTTAGCTAAATCATTAGAATTAAACTTTTCAAATGTAAGTAGAAATGAACTCTCTTCCCTATTCACAGGAAATTCATTACCAAATGGAAGCAATTCAATTGCTCAAGCATATGCCGGCCATCAATTTGGATATTTTACTATGCTGGGAGATGGAAGAGCAGTTTTAATAGGTGAACATATAACCTCAAAAAATAAGAGGTATGATATTCAGTTTAAAGGATCAGGAAGAACAGCGTTTTCAAGAAATGGTGATGGAAGAGCGGCTTTAGGGCCAATGTTAAGAGAATATATTATAAGTGAAGCTATAAATTATCTTAATATTCCATCCACAAGAAGTTTAGCTGTTGCTAAAACAGGAGAAAATATAATCAGAGAAAAACTATTAAAAGGTGCTGTACTTACTAGAGTAGCCTCCAGCCACATTAGAGTTGGAACTTTTCAATATATAGCTGCTAGAGAGAAAATCGAGGATTTAAATATTTTATTAAGTTATGTGATAGATAGGCATTATCCACAAATAAATAATTCAAAAAATAAAGCGCTACAACTTTTGAAAGTTGTTATGAATAAACAAATTAATTTGGTTATAGATTGGATGAGAGTCGGATTTATACATGGTGTAATGAATACCGACAACATGTCAATCTCTGGAGAAACAATCGATTATGGACCTTGTGCTTTTATGGATACATACGACCCAAAAACTGTATTTAGTTCAATTGATAAAACAGGCAGATATGCTTACTGTAACCAACCAGCCATTATAAAATGGAACTTGTCAAGATTTGCTGAATGTTTGATACCAATAATACATAAAGATCAAAATCAAGCAGTTTTGATGGCAACTGAGATAATTAATTCATTCGATAAAATATATGAGGAAAAATGGCTAAACATGATGAGGAACAAATTAGGATTAATCGAAAAAGATGAAAAAGATAAATCTTTAATTTTAGATCTTTTAAAATGGATGCATATTAATAAAGCAGATTATACAAATACTTTTTGTAATTTAATGGATGAAAATAACTTGAAAAATAAAATTTACGAAAACTCTGATTTTTTAGACTGGAAAAAAAAATGGAAGTTAAGATTATTGAAAAAAAATAAAAGTTTAAATGATTGTGTTAAATTAATGAATTCTGTAAATCCTTTAGTTATTCCACGAAACCATAAAGTAGAAGAAGCTATTGATGCTGCCGAACAAAATAACTTAGAACCCACTTATCAATTATTAGAAATTTTAAAAAAACCCTATTCTTTTCAGAAAAATACTTCAATCTATCAAATGCCAATTATTTCAAATAAAAATTATCAAACTTTTTGTGGCACTTAAAGCTTTTCTGATAGAAAATGTTTTTTAAATAAATTTTTAAAATTTAAAAATAAAATTATAAATAGTGTTGAAACTACATAAAAATCTAAAATATGTTTGATTAAATTCATGAAATAATTAAGATCAACGTTTACTTTATTCATTATTAAATAAACTAAAATTGTTGACATTAAAAACTTAATTACAATTAGATAGTAAAAATTATTTAATATCCTATTATATACACTTTCATTTTTTAATATATAAGGTACTAAACCTATTAAAAAGATTTCTCTATAATTAAAGTTTTGCGCTAAAAAGTAGCAAAAAATTATAACTAAAGTCGAAATTATAAAAAGACGATTTTCAAAAATATTATGATCAAAAATATGAAATAAAAATTTTTCATTTTCCTGACTCTGGAGGATTATTTTTACAAAAAATATTAATGGTAATATTAAAAAAAAAACTATAAGTAGGTATATTAACCAATTTATATTGTAATCATTAATAAACAGCTTAATATTTGGTATAGCATTTATAAGACCTTTTAATGAAAATTGATACACACCTGAGCCTGAAAATTGTGCAGAATTATTAAAAATTTGAATTAAATTTTCATGTTGATGAACTAAAAATATAATTAAAAAAAGGGCTACTATAGAAATATTAATAAAAATTTTTTTTAATATTCTATGAAATAATAATACTACTCCAAAACATATTGGATAAAATTTAGATAGTGTTGAAAAAATTATCAAAACATGGTTCAAAAACATATTCTTATACTTAGAGATTAGATACATCATCAAAAAAATTAAAATATCTGAATTTGCTCTTTCAATAACTAATATTACTGGCAAACTAATAACAAAAAATACTAAAAAATAACTTTTAAAAGAATTTATCCGAGTAAAAAAACTTACAATAGTAAATAAGAAAAGAATATTCAAAATAAGTGGAAAATAAAATTGATAAAATTTATTAAATTCTACAAACGGTAAATACAATAAAATTTCTCCATATACATGTTTTCGATTATAGATATCACAAGGATTCTCCAAATAAACATTTAGACCTTTCTGGTCACAAACATTTGCACTTATTATAGCTCCCCAATCAGCAAAAATATAAGTCAAACCATTTATTTCTACAGGAATGATGGTTGGATAAACAAATTTTTTATAAATGAGAAAAGCTATTATTAGTGAAAATATTGCTGTTATAGCTAGAGTTAATAAATTTCTTTTTATCACTAATTTTATAACACGTAAGGTTCGGGTCTTGCCTTTTTTCCAAGAACTCTCTCTACAGCCATATTTGAAATATCAATTGACTGATATGCACCAGTCGTTATTAGTTCAGTCAAAGCCCTTCCGATTCCTGGAGCTTGCATTAAACCTCTGCCGGTAAAACCTGTAGCTAAATAAACGTTATCAAATTTTGGATGTTTTCCTACAACGGCGTTGTTGTCTAGTCTGTTACAATCATAAAATCCTGCCCAACCTCCAGTTAATTTTAACTCTTCGAACACAGGTACTCTATTTGCTAGTGCAGGCCAAACCAATTCCTCAAAATCGTCCCATGCAGGTTCTAAATCTTTTGCATCAAAAACAGATTTAGGTGAACCAGCTAAATACTCTTTTCCTTCAGGTCTCCAATAAACACCTGAGGGTAAGTCTCCTGTTAAAGGCATTTCAGGAATATGTTTAGGACACTTGACACGAAAAACAGTATGTTTTTGTGGCTCTACCGGTATATCTTCAAGTAATTCTTTAGTCCAACAGCCAGCTGCGGAAATAATAGTTTTAGCTTTTATCTCAGAGAGAGATTTTATATTTCCTTTAACAAATTCTGCTCCAAGTTCAGTAGCCTTACTTTTTAACGCATTATGAAACATGAAGGGATCTATCCAACCTTCACTTTGATTATCAGTAAATGTAGCTGTTTCTATTCCATTAGAATTTATGTATGGAAAATGTTTTGATAACTCAGAACCTTTAATATTTTTTGTACCAGCCTCACATGCCTGATGATTTTCTAAAGCCTTATATTGCTCTTCAGCATGTTCGGGTCCAAACATTAATAGATAGCCATTGGGCACCATACTTGCAGTTGGATTTGGGTTTTTTTCAGTCTTGAGTAATTCTGGAATTTGAAAAATAAAATCCCTTGCAAATTTTCCAAGTAAAATATTTTCTTTTTGAAAAAATTGTCGTCTAAAACCGCCTAATGATAATGGAAATGATGCTGATTTGTACGTTGGATCTCTTTCTATAACCTTTACTTTTCTTCCCTCTTTTGTCAAAAAATAAGCAGTTGCTGCTCCAATAATACCACCTCCAACTATTACTACATCGTCCATAAATTAATTTAGTATAACCAAGTTAATATTTAGAAATAATGCATAGAAACACCAAAGTAAATAGGGAATCATTAAATAGTAACTTAATTTGTTAACGGATTTAAATCTTATGATTAACAAAAAAATTAATATTATTAATGTTATTAGAACTAACATAGCTAGAAATATTTTGTGCAAGGCAAAAAATACAATACTCCAAGTTGTATTTATGATTATATGGATAAAATAAATATAAACCGTATTCATATCTCTATTTTTGCTATGCCAGAAGTTCCAGACTGCGATAGTCATCATAAGGTATAAAATAGTCCAAACAGGAGCAAAAACCCAATCTGGTGGATTTAAACTTGATTTAATAAGTGATGAATACCAAGGTTCTTTCAAATTTATTGAGACTGCACCACCAATGAATGAGGCTGAAAAGGTTATTATAAAAAAAAGAATGAATGATAAAATTTTATTTTTAAGCATAAAGGTATTATACATCTTTAGATAATGAATAAAAAAACAATTTGGATCACGGGTGGAAGTACAGGTATTGGTAAAGCACTGGCATTAAAATTTGCTAATGAAGGTTGGAACGTTGCAATATCCGCTAGGAGAGAGAATCTTTTAAAAGAAATAGCTGATACTAATACCAATATCAGCTCATTTCCATTAGATGTCACAGATAAATCAAAATGCAAAGAGGTCTTTGAACAAATTAAGAAAAAATTTGAAAATATTGATATTTGTTTTTTTTCTACAGGTACTTGGAATCCTAAAAAAGAAAAAGATATCGATGTTGAACAGATTGAAGATGTATTTAAAATTAATTTTTTTGGAACATTAAATAGTATTAAGGCTGTGGAGGAATATTTTAAAAATAAAAAAAGTGGAATAATTGCTATAGTTTCATCTATAGCAGGCTATAGAGGGCTACCTAATTCGACAGGTTATGGCCCATCAAAATCAGCTTTAAATAATTTAGCTGAGAGTTTATATTTTGATTTTGGTCGTTCAAATGTACGTGTCTGTCTGGTTTCTCCTGGTTTTATTAAAACTCCTATGACAGATAAAAATGATTTTAAAATGCCTTTCTTAAAAACTGCAGAGTATGCCGCCGATAAAATATATGATGGATTAGTAAATAAAAATATCTTTGAGATCCATTTTCCAAAATCTTTAACATTAATACTTAAATTTTTTAGTTTTTTACCGAATAAATTATATTTTGGTCTAATAGGTAAAATGACAAAGTATCAGAAAAAAAATTAGTCTTTAACAAAAACGACGGTTAATTCTGCTACCTTAAAACCAAATTTAGTCATTGTTGCTTTATTTATAG
Source organism: uncultured Pelagibacteraceae bacterium (assembly GCA_902524345.1). Lineage (GTDB taxonomy): Bacteria > Pseudomonadota > Alphaproteobacteria > Pelagibacterales > Pelagibacteraceae > Pelagibacter. The sequence goes on from CABZCX010000003.1 coordinate 12,967, forward strand.
CTACTCTTTCATCTTGTTTAAAAATCCAATCATCAAAAGTGATTTTCATTTGTTTACCTTTTACAGGAACTAATAAAACATATTCAAATTTGAACGCTGGGCCATAAGAATAGCCCTTCGCTTTACCCACTACATCACCAGCTGTACCTTCATAATTATTTTCATCAATTTTGGTAATTTGCCATTGTCTTGTTTGGATTTCACCGTCATCCCAATTAAACTTTTCATCAAGGATTAATTGATTTCCATTCCATTTACCATCTAGATCTGCTGAAAATTGTCTTATAACTTTTCCAGATCTATTTTGTAAAACACCCCAAGCTTTTACGTTGCCTGACAAATATTCCTCAATTATTAATCTAGGTTTTTTATTTATAAAATCCTCTGGTTTCATAGAACTATTACTTGAGCAGTTTGTAATTAAGAACAGGGAAATTATCAATAAAATTGGTTTGAAAAATTTTATGTCGCGCATTGTCTCCTCTATTATTTGTTCTGTATAGAAAATTGAATTAAATCGATATTTTTAGACTTAAAGCCTGCTTCACAATAAGATAAATAAAATTCCCACATTCTTTTAAATGTTAAATCAAAACCTTGTTTCTTAATTAATTCCCATTTTTTATTAAATTCATTTCTCCAAATAGCAAGTGTATTTGAGTAATGATCAGCATAAGATTCATAAGATTTTATAGTTAAACCGTTTTTCGAAACATATTTATCTATACTTCCTTTATTTGGAAGAAAGCCGCCAGGAAAAATATATTTTTGAATGAAGTCTTGTTTATATTTGTATCTGTCAAAAAGATTATCATCAATTGTTATTGCTTGGATAGCAGCACTTCCATTATTTGATAAATTATTTTTAATTGTTTTAAAGTAACCTTCCAAATAATTTTGACCTACTGCCTCAATCATTTCTATAGATGCAATAGAATTATATTTATCTTTTAAATCTCTATAATCTTTTATTTGAATGTTAACTTTTTCATTTAATCCACACCTGTAAATTCTCTCTTTAGCATATTCAAATTGTTTTTTTGAAATTGTTATACAGTCTAATTTCACATCATACTTTTTACCAAGATACTCAGCAAAACCTCCCCAACCACAACCTATTTCTAAAACTTTATCTCCAGTTCCAGGTTTAATTAAGTCTATTAATTTTTGATATTTATTATTTTGAGCATCAGATAAATCTTTATTTTTTTCATCAAATATCGCACTTGAGTAAGTTAGCGTTTTGTCTAACCATAAAGAAAAAAATTCATTACCAAGGTCATAGTGTTTTGAAATATTTTTTTTACTTCTATTTTTTGTATTTTTTATGAAAATATTTTTCAAGTAATTGATAAAAGGAAAATCTAGCAGTCCAGAAAATTTATGAATTTGTTTAATATTCCTTGCTGTTATCTCTATCAAATTAGATAAATTATTCGTCTCAAAATGGTCATTCATGTAGGATTCTGCAAGACCTACACTACCTGATTTAATTAAATTAAAAGTAAAGTTTTTATTTTTTATCTTTATACTGGCTTTTAAAGTATCTTTGATGTTTCCAAAACTATGGTTTTTACCATCATAATTAGTTAGCTCTAAATGACCAACTTTTATATCTTTTAAAATGCTAAAGACTATTTTATCTGAAACAGTATTTAAATTCATTAACTCTCAAAAGTAACATTGTTCTTAATTTTTAATTTTCTTTGAATAAATTTAATACCTTTGGTCCAAAGTTTAAACGCTTCAAAATGTATCGCAGATATTATCTTAAAAGTCATAAGTGGGTGTTTTATATATGATTTTAATAATTCTTTACTATTTAAGTCTTTTCTTTTTCCATCCTGAGATGCATACAAGATTTTTTCATCAGACTGGTATTGATCTATAATAACAGATATTCTTTCACAGGGTTTTAGAATTCTAAAAAAATAATTACAATCCATCTCTATGAACGGTGACACATGAAATTTTTTTGAACAGTTATGTTGAAAAAGTTCAGTGTCATCTTCAACTTTAAAAATATATGTATGTTGTTCACCAAATGTATTCTTAACTTCGTATAAAATAGATATTAATTTATTATTAATATCGTAGATAAAAAAAACGCTTAAGGGATTAAAAACATATCCAAAAATTCTTGGATAGCACAAAAGTTTTATTCTTACATCTCTCGACTTAATATTATTTTCATCTAAATTTTTTTTTACCCATGAAATTAATGAAGATCCATCTCTGTCACCATGATCTTTTTCAAAAAAACTTATTAAATTAAATTTGTTAAATGAAAAAAATTTAATATTTTTGTCTAGCTGGTCTAACTCTGATAAGTCTATTAGAAGTGAAAATACACTATATTTAAAAAAATGAGTTTTAGGTTTAAATCTTTTGTGAATAACTGTGCCATTATAAATTGAACTAGTCATTTAAGTTTTTCAACATTTCAATAGATGATTTTATGCCATCCTCATGAAAACCGTAACCGAAATAACTCCCACAAAACAATATATTTTCTTTATTTTGAATACTTTTTAAATTTTTTTGATTATCTAAAGCTTTTTGATCGTAATAAGGATGTGTAAAATTAATTTTTTTTATAATTTTATCCTCAGATATTTTTTTTATAGGATTTAAGGTCAAAAATATATTTTTTTCATCTTTTAAGTTTTGAAGAAGATTTAACCAATATGAAAGTGAGTTTTTGCTTGTATTCTTTTTATCAACAAAAGAATTCCATGAGGACCATACATCTTTATTTTTAGGCATTATGTTTTCGTCTGTATGCAATATTGCTAAATTTTCTCTGTAACTAAAATTTGATAAAATATTTCTTTCCTCATCTGATGGATTATCTATCAAATTTAAGGCCTCATTTGCATGAGTTGCAAGAATGACCTTGTCATAATGAAAAAATTCATTATTGCCACCATAATAAACTTGTAATCCAGATGAGATTCTTTTTACAGATTTTATCTTATAATTTTTATAATATTGACCACTGATTAAAGATAAAACTTTATTAACGTATGATCTGCTTCTTTGAGCAACAGTGTACCACTGAGGTCTATTTTTAAGTTTGAATAAGCCGTGATTTTGAAAAAATTTTAAAAAAAAATTCATAGGCATTTTCCCTGCCTCATAGGGTGGCATAGACCATATCGCAGAAACCATTGGTATAATGTGATAATTAATAAAACCTCTAGACCACTTATTTTTTTTTAAAAAATCATCTAAGGTTATTTTTTGATCAATTTCTGAAATTTTATCACAAGTTTTGTAAAATTTTAGAATATCAAAAAACATTTTGATAAATTCAATATTCAATAAATTAGATTTATTAGCAAAAATACCTGATAAACCTTTGCCACAATACTCATAATTAGAATCCTCTACAGAAACAGAAAATGACATGTCGCTTTTTTCAATTTCAATATCAATCTCTTTAAAAAAATTTATTAAATTTGGATATGTCTGATGATTAAATACAATAAATCCGACGTCGACAGATAATTTTTTTTTATTAAAAATTACATCAACAGTATAAGAGTGACCACCAAAATGATCCTCTCTCTCAAAGAGATCTACTTGATGATTTTTTGATAAATAATAAGCTGCGCTTAAACCTGATATGCCTGAGCCAATTACAGCTACTTTCATTAATTAAGCTGCATCTTCTTTAAATTCATCCATACTAGGACAAGTACAAAAGATATTCTTATCTCCATAAACATTATCTACTCGTGCAACTGGTGGCCAAAATTTATTTAATTTCAAAAATTTAGCTGGATAAGCTGCTTCCTCCCTTGAATATTTATGCTTCCATTCATCTGAAGCAAGCTCCATATCTGTATGTGGAGCATTTTTAATTGGATTATCAACTTTATCAAATTTTCCATACTTAATTTTATCTATTTCTAATTTTATATTAATCAATGTATCACAGAATCTGTCAAGCTCTGATAAACTCTCACTTTCAGTTGGTTCAATCATCATTGTACCAGCAACTGGCCATGACATTGTCGGAGCATGAAATCCATAATCAATTAATCTTTTTGCGATATCTTCTTCAGTAACTCCAGTCTCAGACTTTATTGTTCTGATATCAATTATACATTCGTGTGCGACGTTGCCTTTTGAACCTTTATATAAAATAGGAAAATGATCTTTAAGTCTATTAGCAATATAATTGGCGTTTAAAATTGCAACTTTAGTAGCTAGTTTAAGTCCTTCAGACCCCATCATCTTAATGTACATCCATGAAATCGACAAAATACTTGAGCTTCCCCATGGGGCAGCAGAAACTGCACCAATTCCTGTTGCAGGTCCACAATCTTTGACAACCGGATGATTAGGTAAATAAACTTGCAAATGTCTTTTACATGCAATAGGCCCCATTCCAGGTCCTCCTCCACCATGTGGAATACAAAAAGTTTTATGTAAATTAATATGACAAACATCTGGACCAAAATTTCCAGGTTTTGCGATTCCTACCAGAGCATTTAAATTTGCCCCATCCATATAAACTTGACCTCCATGTTTATGAATTAAATCACAGATGTCTGATATTTTTTCCTCGAAAACTCCATGTGTAGAGGGGTAAGTTACCATTAATGCGCCAAGGTTTTCGGAATGCAATTCAGTTTTTTTCTTTAAATCCTCAAAATCAACATTTCCCTCTTTATCGCAATTAACTACAACAACTTTCATTCCAACCATTTGGGCGCTTGCTGGATTGGTCCCATGTGCTGAACTCGGTATTAAACATATATTTCTATTATCATCGCCTCTATCTAAATGATATTTTCTTATTACCATTAAACCTGCATATTCACCTTGGGCACCTGCATTAGGTTGAAGTGAAACTCCTGAGAAACCAGTGATTGATCTTAACCAATTTTTAAGATCTGTGAACATTGTTCTATATCCTTCCATCTGTTCAATAGGCACAAATGGATGAGGCTCTGCTAATTCTCTCCATGAAATAGGTATCATTTCTGCGGTAGCATTTAATTTCATCGTACATGAACCTAGAGCAATCATAGTTCTATTGAGAGCAATATCTTTATCTTCTAGCTTTTTTAGATATCTGAGCATTTCTGTCTCTGAATGATATGAATTAAAAACAGGGTGTTTTAAATACTTAGAAGTTCTTAACAAATTTTTTGGTAGATTGGGTAAACTTACCGTAGGATCCTCTTTTTTGATAGACTCTGCTGCATTAAAAATTTTAAGTAATTGATTTACTCTATAAACATTTTTCTTTTCATCAAAAGAAACAGCAAGCATTTCTGAATTTACTTTTCTAATATTTACTTTTTGGGCTAAAGCGTTTTTAAAAATTTGATCAGTCTTTTCTTTAGTAATAATTGTTACTGTATCAAAAAAGTAATCTGAATATAATTCATATCCAGATTGCTTTATTTTATCAGCAAAATTTTTTGCTAATTGAGATACTCTCTCAGAAATATTTCTTATTCCATTTGGACCATGATAGATAGCATATGCTGCAGAAACTATTGCTAATAAAGCTTGGGCAGTACAAATGTTGCTTGTAGCTTTATCTCTTCTGATATGTTGCTCCCTAGTCTGTAGTGACAATCTGTAAGCTTTATTTCCATGTCTATCGACTGAAACACCAACTATTCTTCCTGGCATAGATCTTTTATATTCATCTTTGGTAGCAAAAAAAGCTGCATGCGGTCCTCCATAACCCATTGGAATACCAAATCTTTGAGAACTACCAACTGCAATATCAGCTCCGAGCTCCCTTGGTGTTTTTAGTTTAGCAAGAGCTAGAAGATCACATGCTAAAATTGCTTTACCATTTTTTTTATGAATCTTGCTTATTGCCTCACTAGGATCCTTGATATCACCTAAAGTTCCAGGGTACTGTAAAATTCCACAAACAATATCTTCTTTTAACTGTTCTAAAACTTTATCCTCATTTCCAACAAGAACTTTTAAGCCCATGGGCTCTGCCCTAGTTCGTATAACATCAATTGTTTGTGGATGACAATCTTCAGAAACAAAAACTAAATCACTGTCACTTTTATTAAGTCTATGACTTAAACCCATTGCCTCTGCTGCAGCTGTACCCTCGTCAAGCAAAGATGCGTTTGCAATATCCATCCCTGTAAAATCAACAATCATTTGTTGGAAGTTTAATAACATTTCTAATCTTCCTTGAGCTACCTCAGGCTGATAGGGTGTATAAGAAGTATACCAACCTGGGTTTTCTAATATATTTCTTAAAATAACATACGGCGTATACGTTCCATAATAACCCATACCAATAAAATTTGAGTAAATTTGATTTTTTTTCGAAATTTCTTTTAGTTTCCTTAATGCTTCATATTCTGAATTTGACTCACCAATATTTAACTCACCCTTAAACTGTATTTTTTCCGGTACAGTGTTGTCTATCAAATCATCCAGAGATTTATAATTTAAATTTTTCAACATTTTGAATTGATCATCTTCTGAGGGACCAATGTGTCTTTTCAAAAAATCTTTTTGTGAATTTTGTAACATTATGCAGAGCTCTCCTTTGCAAATATATCGTATTCATCTTTATTCATTAAAGTATCCATCTCTGACTTATTTTTAATTTTTAATTTAAAGAACCAGGCAGAGTTTTCTGGATCCTGATTTATTTTTGATGGGTCATCAACAATAGATTGATTTAAATCAACAACCTCACCGCTTACCGGTGTGTATACATCACTTGCAGCTTTTGTAGACTCAACTACCCCTGCTGTTCCATCCTTTTCTACATTAGATCCTTTTTCTGGAAGCTCTGCAAAAACTATATCTCCAAGCATTTCTGTTGCATGCTTAGTTATCCCAATAGTCGCTATTTCTCCCTCTAATTTAATCCACTCGTGTTCCTTAGAATATTTTACTTCACTCATTAGTTAACTCCTTTTACATAACTCTTTTTATAAAAAGGCAAGCCACAAATTGTAGCTGGATGCTTTTTACCTCTAACCTCTAAAAATATTTTAGTATCTTTTTTAGAAAATTTATTTTCCACATATCCCATGGCTACAGGGCCGTTGACACTTGGTCCAAAGGTTCCACTTGTTATTTCACCAATTTCTGAATTAGATTCATTGTATATTTTAGTTTTTTCTCTAGCAATTATTCTTCCCTCTGGTTTTATCCCTACTCTTATCTTATTCACTCCATGGTTTAATTGTTTAGTAATTATATCTGATCCAATAAAGTTTCCTTTTAAGATTCTCTCTTTTGAAATTGCCCATTTTAAATTTGCCTCCACTGGAGTTTTATCTTTACTTAATTCATGACCATATAAGCACAGACCAGCTTCCAATCTTAATGTATCACGTGCTCCTAGACCAATTAATTTTGCACCTTTGTCGATTAATCTTCTTGTAAACCTATCTGCAAATTCATTGGTTAGTGATACCTCGAAACCATCTTCACCTGTATATCCTGATCTCGTAACATAAATATTGTGATCATCCAGTGTAAACCAATTGCCTGACATAAAATTTAAATTTTCAACACCTTGAATAACACTTTTTAAAATTTCTACAGATTTAGGTCCTTGGATTGCAATTAAAGATCTTTCTTCATCTAAAACCATTTTATATTTATCGTTCAATAGTTCTTTTAAAATTTTATAATCATTTTCTTTGCAAGCAGCATTTAGAATAATTAAAAAACCATCTTTGATTTTAGTAATTATTAAATCATCATAAATTCCGGCATTGTCACTCATTAGAAAACTATATTTTGAGTGATTTAACTTTAAATTTTTTAAGTCTAACGGAAAAATTCTCTCTAAATCATCAACTAAATCTTCTTGGCCATAGATAAATAATTGACCCATGTGTGAAACATCAAAAATACCAGAATGGTTTCTTGTATATCTATGCTCTTCAACAATGCCCTCAGAATATTGAATTGGCATTTGATAACCTGCAAATTCTACAAATTTTGCTTTGCTGTCTTGATGCAATTGATAAAGCGACGTTTTTTTTATATCCATATTAACTCTTTTTACCCATCTGTATATTTGCCTGAGAGTTTTGCTCCTTCGGCGAGAATTTAATCTCTTTCCAGAGTTAATATGTTACGGTCCATTTTGCCTGAGAGATTCCTGGGCGGTTGCTCCTTCGGCGCTACAAAAGTTTGTAGTCTCTCCCGTAATTAAGTCCGTTGTATCATAAATAATCATAAACATAAATATTTAATATGCTTTCTTTTTAGTTAAAAATTTATTCAAAAACTGCAAAACAACTGCTGTGATAACTATTGAACCCCCAATTAAAACAAAAATAGGTGGACTCTCATTCGCAAACATCCAGGCCCACATCGGACCTAGAACGGCTTCTGTTAACATTATTATACCAACGAAAGCGGAAGGAGTTGACCTTGCCCCAATTGTAATAAATATAAAACCAAACCCTAATTGAAAAAAACCCGCTAAAAATCCCAAAAAAATATCTTTTGAAGATATAATTATCGTTGGCGACATTAATAATCCAATTATCATTGCAAATATACCTGCCACTAATTGAAGTGGAATCATATCGACCTCAGGAAACTTTCTTACTATTAATATTAAAATTGCAAAAGAGATTGGCATTACAAATGCCACAAGATTGCCTGTCATTTCACCAGGAGAGATTGAAGTTCCAAGCATCAAAAAAATACCTGAGATAGCAAGCAATATACAAAAGAAAGTAAGTTTAGATATTGTCTCCTTCAAAAAAAAATAACCAAATATTGCCAAAAAAAGAGTTTGTGTTTGAATAATAAAATTTGTATTTGCCACAGTAGTTTCGTACATAGCAAATACATAGCTAGCAAAACCTAAAGATAAAATAGCTCCACCAACAAATCCAGGAATTCCAGATTTAGTTAAAGCACTAAAAAATTTTTTTTTATAAGTAAACAAAAGAAAAAAACTAACAACAATTATAAAGAAAAATGATCGCCAAAATAAAATTTGCCAGAGCGTCGAGCCTTCAAAAGATTTAACAATTAATCCTCCAAAACTTAAGCTTATAGCGCCTAAAAAAACCAGAAAAGGTCCAGGTATTATTTTGATTAAGTTCATTCAATTTGAGAAATTAAATTTTGAGTTTCTAAGTCATATAACTTAAATAAATTTTCTGCGCTAGATAAATCAACCTGCTTAAACTTTATTTTAGAACCTGGTGATAGTTGAACTAATTTGTCGTAATCAGCACTTATTACTACTCCTATTTTTGGATAGCCTCCTATAGTTCCATGATCTGAAAGCATAATAATAGGATTACCATCTGCAGGCACTTGTATTACTCCTTTTATTAATCCTTCTGATTTAATGTTAGTATCAATAATATTCTCTATTTTCGGTCCTTCTAACCTCATACCCATACGATCAGTTAACTTTGAAACAATAAATTCTTTTTCTAGAAAGATTTTTTTTCCTTTATCTGAAAAATAATCAAAATTTGTTCCTTTAATTATTCTAATATTTTCTATTTTAGTATTTAAATAATTTAATTTTTTTTCCAATAAGTGATTATTCAATTTTGAAATATTCATTACTTGTTCATTTTCAAACTTTTTACCATCATTTGCACCAATAATTGCTTTTGTATTTGTAGAACAACTAGACCATTGATATTTTAAATCTATTTGACCACCAATAGCTAAATATCCATACACGGACTTATTGGTAGACAAAATATCTACCTCATCACCATCTTCTAAATTTAAAGATTGATAACAGTTACCATCAATAGTTATATCTTTTTTTTTAATCCTGAAATTTACATCACCTGTGATTGCAATATTAATTTTATTTCCAAAATATTTAAGTAAAGGGCCTTGGTATGCAAATTCTAAAGCAGGTGAATTTATCTTATTACCAACAAGTTTATTTGATAATAGATAATTTCTTTTATCCATTGCTCCACTAAAAGGAATTCCAACATGATAAAGATTTTTTCGACCCTCATCTTGAAAAGTAGTATTAATTCCTGCTCTGATAACTTGAAAATAATTTTTACTCATTAAAATTTTCATACTGATTTTTTGATATTTCTTTAAATAAGACAATATCACCTGGATTTATTAAATTTGGGCTTTCCTCTTTTGAGCTATCAAATATTCTTAATGGACTATTGCCGATAACATTCCATCCACCCGGACTTTCAAAAGTATAAATATTTGCAAACTGTTCGGTCAAAGCTACTGATCCTTTTGGAACGCTAACTCTAGGAGTTTCTAGACGATTTGCTCTCATATTTTTAGATAAATCTCCTAAAAAAGGCATTCCCGCAATAAAGCCTGTCATATAACAAAAGAATTCTTTACTAAAAAAATTTTCATAAATTTTTTCTCTTTTAAGATTGAGTTTGTTCTCCAATCTCACTATATCTAAAGCAAAATTTTCGTCACAACATACTGGAACTTCAATTTTTTTATTTTCTAGATCATCTTCATTTGTAATATTAAGGTTTTCTATTAACTTTTTTAAATCTTTAAAGTTCGTTTTTTTTAAATCAAAAGAAATTATTAATTTATTATAAGAGGGAGATAAATTATTTATTGATACAATATTTTCTTTCTGAATACTTTTGAAATATCTAATTACTTGAGTATTGGTTTCTCTATTTACTTCTTTACCAAAGTCACAATATAATGCTGCGTCACCAAGATTTAATATATTTTTTATCATCCCATGATATACTTAACACTTATGACTATGGAAATTAATATAAATTGTGATTTAGGAGAAAAATCAAAACACCATTCAAATAAACATGATCCAGAATTATTGGAAATAGTTAATTCTGCAAATGTTGCTTGTGGATACCATGCTGGAGATGAGGAAACTATGAGCCAAGTCATAGAAATATCAAAAAAAAATGGTGTAAGTATCGGTGCGCATCCATCTTTCAATGATCCAGAAAATTTTGGAAGAGAAAGAATGAATTTATCTGACTCAGAAATTCAAAAACTCATAATTGATCAATACGATATTCTTCAAAAGAAAGCATTAGAGCAAGGAGAAAACGTTACACATATTAAGCCTCATGGAGCTTTAAATAATATGGCATGTGAAAATATTGATTTAGCAACAATACTTGCAAAAAGTATAAAAGGAATTAGCAAAGATTTAATTTACTTGGTCCCCACTGGATCTAAAATGGAGGAAGCTGCAAAAAAACTTGATATGAAAATAGCTTGCGAGATATTTGCAGACAGAAATTATGAGGATGACGGTAATCTTGTATCCCGAAAAAAACCTCATGCTTTAATTACAGATCCAGAACAGGCAAAAACACACGTTTTAAGTATGGTTAAAAATCAGTCGCTTAATTGTCACAGTGGAAAGCAAATACCTTGTGAAATCGACTCTGTGTGTATACATGGTGACAATATGAGTTCATTAGCGACTGCAAAGTCTATCAAAGATAACTTATTAAATAATGGACTAAAACTAAAACCTTTAAATAAAATGAAGAAGTTTAAAAATGATTAAAAAAATATTTTTCACAATTATATTGTCTATAACTTTAGTATCAAATTCTTATTCTGCAGGATCTAGTAGTGGAGGAGAAGGTGATGGTCCAAAAACCAAAACAAATTATGAAAAAGCAGTTAAATTAATAAAATCTGCAAATAAATATGAAAAAAAAGGAAAAAAAGATAAAGCACAATCAAGTTATGAAAAAGCTTTAAAACTTTTACTTAAATCAAATAACAAAAAACCAAATAAGCCAGATACTTTAAATTATTTAGGTTTTACATCTAGAAAATTAGGTGATTTTGAAAATGGAGAAAAATATTATCTTCAAGGTTTAGCTATCAGTCCTTACCACATTGGTATTAATGAATATTTAGGTGAACTTTACGTAGCAACAAATAGACACAATCTTGCAGTTGAAAGATTAGAAGTTTTAAAAGGTTGCGATTGTAAAGAGTATGATGACCTAAAAGCAATTATAGCTGGAGAAAAAATTTCTAAGTATTAATTAATATTTTTAATCATTTGCTCTGGTAGCCACAAAGCAATCTCTGGGAAAATCACAACTAAGATAACTGCTAGAACCATTAACAAAAACAATGGAAACGCACTTCGAGCAATATAACCCATATCTTTGTTGGCCATACCTTGCAGAACAAATAAATTAAAACCCACAGGTGGTGTTATTTGGGCCATCTCTACAACGATAACCAAGAATATACCAAACCAAATCATGTCAAAACCTGCTTGTCTAATCATTGGTTCTATTATAGCCATAGTCAATACCACAGCTGAGATACCATCAAGAAACATTCCTAAAATTATATAAAAAATCATTAAAACAAAAATTAATACATAAGGAGATAAATCCATATTTTGAATCCACATAGCCAAGTTTCTTGGTAAACCTGTAAAACCCATTGCCAAAGATAAGAATGTTGAACCTGCTAAGATAAATGCAATCATACAAGAAGTTTTTGTTGCCCCCAATAAGGATGTTTTAAAAGTTTCTAAAGTTAAACTTTTTTGAAAATATGATAAAATTAAAGCTCCAACAACTCCTAAGGATGCGGCCTCAGTAGCAGTAGCTATACCAGTATATATTGAACCTATAACAGCTGAAATTAAAATTATAACAGGCAAAAGTTGTTTAGATCTTTTTATCTTTTCAAAAATTGAATATTCTTCCACAATTTTGGGCATTTGTTTTTTGTTAATCAAAGACCAAAAAATAACATATGACATAAAAATTAATGCAATCATTATCCCAGGTAAAATTCCAGCAATAAATAATTTTGCAATAGACTCTTGAACGGCTACTCCATAAATAATCAAAATTATTGACGGAGGTATCAATAAACCTAGTGTTCCAGAACCAGCAAGACTGCCAAGTAAAATTTTCTCAGGATAATTTCTTTTTCTTAACTCGGGTATAGACATCTTCCCTACAGTTGCAACTGTGGCTGCAGAAGAACCTGAAATAGCAGCAAATAAAGCACAACCGACAACATTTACATGTATTAAACCTCCTGGTAATTTTTGCATCCACGGAGATAAACCTTTAAACAAATTTTCAGATAGTCTTGTTCTAAATAAAATTTCTCCCATCCAGACGAATAAAGGTAATGCTGTAAGTGTCCATGATGATGAAGTACCCCATATTGTTGTTGCCATTGCATCTCCAACCGGTCTTGATGTAAATAACATCATACCTATTGCGGATACCCCAATCATGCTTAAGGCTACCCAAATACCGGAACCAAGAAAAAACAATAAAACACTTATGAAAAATATTGTTAATAAAATTTCAGCCATTTAACTTTTTTTAAATATCAAAATAAATTGATGGAAAACACATATAAAGAAAATAGAGGAACCAAGGGCTACACTCGATTGAGGTATCCAAATTAAAATTTCATCTGCACCTTCACTTCTTTCTTGAAATTTGTACGAAATAAGTAACATCTTAATAAAATAAAATGCTAAGTAACCTGAAAAAAAAGTTGCTACACTTAGACACCAGATTTCAATAAATTTTCTTTTTAACCCTGATAATTTTTCTAGAAAAAGAGTAATCCTTATATGACCATTTTCAACAAAAGTGTAAGCTAATGCAAAAAAAGATGCTGCAGCCATACAATAACCAGAGTACTCTGCAAGGCCTCTAATATAAAAACCAAATATTCTTGATGAAATACCTATTAAAATAAATACTGCTACTAAAACTAAAAATATTGCAGCGATATAACCTGAAAATTTATAAAGTTTGTTAAGATTCTTATTTAAAGATTCTAGCATAAAATTTAAGGCCACTTATCATTATAAGTGGCCTTAATTTAATATACAATTATTTATAACTAGATAAGACAGCTGCTCCTCTTGAACCAGCTTTTTGAGACCATTCTTTTGCCATCGTCTCACCTACTTTTTCAAAATGAGCCTGTAAAGATGCATTTACTGTACCTACTACCATACCAGCATCAGCTAAAGCTTTTTTGTCCCCAACATTTCCTTGTTTTGATAATTGCCAGCCTTTTCTCTCTGCTAAAGCTGCTTGTTTCATTACTAGATCTTTTGTAGCTTGATCAAGTTTGTTCCAAGAATCTTTATTTACAATTACCATATTTTTTGGAAACCAAGCTGCTATATCATAAAAATATTTCACACCATTTTCCCATATTTTAGAATTTTTTCCTGTAGTCGGGGAAGTGATCATACTTTCAACAGCACCTGTAGAAAATGCTTGGCTAATTTCAGCAGCTTCAATTTTTGTTGGCGCCATACCTGTTAGCTCAGCGATTCTAATCGTTGCAGAATTGTATGCTCTGAACTTTAAACCTTTAAGGTCATTGACAGAGTTGATTTCCTTTTTGCTATATAAGCCTTGTGCAGGCCATGGCACAGCGTAAAGAAATACCAAACCTTTTTCATCTAAGCCTTTGATGATCTCAGCTTTAGATGCTTTGTATAATTTCATAGCATCAGAATAAGATGTTGCCAAGAATGGCTGTGAGTCTACTTCCAATAAAGGGTCCTCTTTACCTAAAGCTGACATAAATCTTTCTCCAATCTGAGCTTGACCAGTTCTCACAGCTCTAAAGATTTCTCCACCTTTAAATAATGAGCCACCTGGATGAGTAACTATTGTAAGTTTTCCACCACTTTTTTCAGTCACATTTTTTGCAAATTCAGTTGCGTTTGCAGAATGAAAATTACCAGCACCATAAGCTAATGCCATATCCCATTTTTCTGCAAAAGAAGAATTAATTGACAAAATTGATGAAACTAAAATAATTGATAAGTATTTTATGAATTTCATTTATCCTCCATTTTTTTTAAAGGCATTTCATTATGTATTAAAATAATTATCAATAAAAAAATTATACTACTTTTAATTGAATAATTTAAAATATCTAATACTATGGTCTTACTTTGTTAGAAGAAGCACTCATATTAGTTCAGATTATTTTCATTGATATAATCTTGGCAGCAGATAATGCAATCATCATTGGATTGATTGCAGCTAATTTTGCGCCTAAAAATAGAAGACAAATTATTTTATGGGGTGTAGCTGGAGCATTAATTTTTAAAATTGTTTTTGCATTATTTGCCACCTATTTATTTGAATTTTATTTTATAAAAATCCTAGGTGGTTTACTCCTGATTTGGATTGTTAATGATTTAAGAAAAGATCTTTTTGAGATTAAAAAAGTTAAATCTCCAACTAAAAAATCAAAAGAGCCCTCATATATTCAAAGTGTATATAAAGTTTTATTTGCTGATATTACGATAAGTTTTGATAACGTAATTGGAGTTGTTGGGGCAGCAAAGGGTAATTTTGGTTTTATGATTTTTGGTCTTGTATTATCAGTTGTGCTTACAGGTGCTATGGCAACCTATCTTGCTAACTATATTCAAAAACATTTATGGATTGCCTATGTGGGTTTAGGGTTTATCTTACTTGTTGCTCTTCAACTAGTAATTGGTGGTCTAGTTGATCTAGATATATTGTCTATAAATGAAGAATTTAAAAAATATTTCTAATAAGAGTGTTTTTTTGTAGGATATTTTTTTTTTCTTACATCTGAGGCATACTTTTTAATACCATCATTAATATACTTTTTAACATTGGAAAATCTTTTGACAAATTTAATATTAGTGTGATTTAATCCAATTAAATCATCAGTCACCAAAACTTGCCCATCACAATACACAGATGAACCAATACCTATAGTTGGAATACTTATTTTTTTGGAAATGAGTTTTGCAATTTCGGTTTTTACACACTCTAAAACAATTGCAAATACTCCACTCTTTTGAAGTAGCATTGCATCACTTATTAAGTGCTTTATTTCTCTATTAGTTTTTCCCTTAGATTTAAATTTTTTTGTTGATTGGGGGAGCAAACCAATATGACCCATAACTGGGATTTTGTTTTTTATTAAAAACTGTATTTGTTTGATAACCCTTTTGCCACCTTCTAATTTTACTGCATCACATTTGGTCTCTTTTATAATTTTCTTGGCATTCCTTAATGCTAGAGACTTTGTGCTGTAAGTTTTGAAAGGCATATCAACAACCATTAAACTTTTTTTGATACCCAATCTAACACTCTTAGAGTGATTGATCATTTCTGTTAAAGTGACTTTTTTTGTTGAAGAATAATTATATAAAACAGAGCCTAAGGAGTCTCCAACTAAAACAATATCAACATATTTATCAACTTCTTCAGCGATATTTTTTGAATAAGCTGTAAGACATACAATTTTTGATTTATTTTTTTTATCGACAATGTTTTTAATTTTTTTCATTCAAGCTCAATTGTACTTGGCGGCTTAGATGTAACGTCATAAACTACCCTATTTATACCTCTTATACTATTTACAATTTTATTTGAAATCATTTGAATAAAAGGTTTTTTAAATTCATAAAAATCTGCTGTCATACCATCCTCAGAGGTTATAGCTCTCAATAGACACAAATATTCGTAAGTTCTGTTATCTCCCATAACACCTACAGTTTTAACGGGAAGTAAGGCAGCATAAGCTTGCCAAATCTTATTATAAAAACCATTTTCTTTTAAAGCAGTAATAAAATAATGATCAGCTTCCTTTAAAATTTTAATTTTTTCTTTTGTTATTTTTCCTGGCATTCTTATTGCTAAACCGGGTCCAGGAAAAGGATGTCTAGAGATAATTTCTTTATTTAAATTTAGATCTAAACCTAACTTTCTCACTTCATCTTTAAATAAAAATCTTAAGGGCTCTACTAATTTCAGTTTCATTTTCTTTGGAAGGCCACCTACATTATGATGCGATTTAATTTTAGAGGTTTGACTACCTGTAACAGATTTACTCTCAATTAAGTCTGGATAAAGAGTTCCTTGAGCTAAAAATCTTACATTCTTAATTTTTTTGGCATATCTTTCAAAAATTTTTATAAAAAGATTTCCTATTATTTTTCTCTTTTTTTCTGGATCTGAAATATTTTTGAGTTTTCTCAAAAACTCTTTTTCAGCATTTACATAAATTAGATTAATTTTTAATCTCTTTTTAAATGTATTAACTACTTGTTTTTCCTCATTTTTTCTTAAAAGTCCTGTATTTACAAAAATGCAGTATAGTTTTTTTCCTATCGCTTTATTTATTAATTGTGCAACTACACTGCTATCCACCCCTCCAGACAAAGCACATATTACTTTATTTTTGCCAACTTTATTTCTTATTTCTTTTATTAATTTCATTTTTTGATTTTTTACTGACCAATTTTTTTTTATGTTACAAATTGAAAAAATGAAGTTTCTAATTATTATTTTACCATTCTCTGTGTGAGTTACCTCGGGATGAAATTGTACTCCATAAATTCTTTTCAGGCTATTTTCCACAATTGCAAACTTTGAATTTTGACTAGATGCAATAACTCTAAAATTTTTTGGCAGTTTAGAAACTTGATCAGCATGACTCATCCAAACTTTCACATATTTCTTATTTTTAAAATAATCTTTTATTAACGGGCTATTATTTTTTTTAATGATATTAGCTAAACCGAATTCTCTATGTTTTGATTGTTTGACTTTTCCACCTTTTATTTTAGACAAAATTTGATGACCAAAGCAAATACCAAGTACTGGTATTTCGTTTTCAACAATATTTTTATCAAATGAGTATTTCTTAATATCATAAACGTTTAAAGGTCCACCTGATAGAATTATTCCTTTAATCTTTGCGTTTATATCTTTATTCTTTATTTTTTTATGACTAATGATTTCTGAAAATACACCAAACTCTCTTATTCTTCTTGCGATCAATTGGGTAAACTGTGAACCAAAGTCAATAATTAAAATTTTATCAAGACCTTTATCAAGAGTCATTTTTTGGCTCTAGATTAGCAAGTGTCTCTAAAATTTTTTTATTCTCACTGCATAAACTTTTACAAACCTCAGAAAATGTTTTTGATAAATCTTTGACCTTGGAGTAATTTGATTTTTCCAACCCTATTTTCATTAGCATTAAAATGGCTTCTTCATTATTTGGATCTATCAATAAAGTAGCATCTAAATTTTTCTCTTCTTTACCTTGATCTTCTTTAGCATTGTAAATTTTAGCTAAATATAAATATGAACTTGAATCTTTCGGATTGAAAACAATACTTCTTTCAAACATAAACTTCGCATCATCAAATTTTTCATTTTCATAAAGAGCCAAACCTTTAGCAAAAAAATTATCACTTGCAAATGAACTGACAAATATGTTTGTAAGAAAATATATAAATATAGTTTTTTTAAAAATATTTTTCATTTGTATCTATTTTCATCTTTAACAATATCGACATTATGTACCATACTTTCATAAAATCCAGCTTTTGTAATTTTTATAAATTGAGGTTTTTTTCTTAAATATTTAATTTGTTTAGATCCAAGATACCCCATAGATGATCTTAAGCCACCTACTAATTTAAAGATAACTTTACTTACTTTCCCCTTATATTTAGCAAGACCTTCAACTCCCTCAGGAACATATTTAGAATTGTCTTTTTGTTTAGATTGAAAATATCTATCTGCAGACCCTTTATTCATGGCCCCAACAGATCCCATGCCTCTAAAACTTTTAAATAACTTTCCGTTTTTTTTAATAAGTTTACCTGGTGTTTCATCGGTACCCGCAAACAAAGATCCAATCATAACTGCGTCAGCACCAGCAGCAAATGCTTTTGCCAAATCTCCAGAGTACTTAATACCTCCATCAGATATAATTTTAACTTTACTTTTTTTTATAGCATTTCTAACATTTAAAATTGCAGTCAACTGAGGAACTCCAATACCTGCAACCAATCTAGTAGTACAAATAGATCCAGGTCCTATTCCAACTTTAATTATATCAACCCCTAATTTATCTAAGTATTTTGCTGCTTCTGCTGTTGCAATGTTTCCTGCACAAAGTGCAGTTTTTGAATTTTTTTCTTTTTTAATAAACTTAATCATTTCCGAAACTTTTTTTGTATGTCCATGTGCAGTATCCACCACTATCATGTTTAT
Organism: uncultured Pelagibacteraceae bacterium; assembly: GCA_902524345.1. GTDB lineage: Bacteria > Pseudomonadota > Alphaproteobacteria > Pelagibacterales > Pelagibacteraceae > Pelagibacter. Next base: position 31,992 of record CABZCX010000003.1, read on the forward strand.
ACCCTCTTTTAAAATTGCCTTTGCTCTAGCAAGCTCATTCGAACCAGCGCCTACTGCAGCTCCAACTAATAAATTTTGTTTTTTAACTTTTTTTATCTCCTGAACTTGTTTTTTTATATTTAAATTACGATGGATAACGCCAATCCCTCCAGCTTTAGCTATAGCAATAGCCATTTTACTCTCGGTTATTGTATCCATAGCTGAGGTTAATAACGGAATTTTTAGTTTAAGAAATTTAGATAATATAATACTAGTGTCAACTTCCGACGGAAGTATATCTGAATATTTTGGAGCTAATGTAACATCATCAAAGGTTAGAGCTTCTTTTATAGGATCCATATTCATTTATATATGATTCCTTAAAATATTAAAGTAGCTATCTAATTTTTTTACAAATTATGAAACTTTCTTTAGACTCTTTTCGACTTGATATAGGTTTAAAAACCTTAACTTCTTTAAATATTTTTTTTCCAAGTGCGACAATTTCATTAAAGGTGCTACCCATAAAAATTTTTGAAATGAAATAACCTTTTGATGAAATTACTTTTTTTGAAAATGTCATTGCCTCTTTGCATAATTCTCCAGTTTGAATTGAGTCAAGATTCTTTACACCAGTAGTATTTACAGCCATATCAGACATGACTACATCGAATTCTTTTGTTACATTTTCTTTAATTTTTTCTTGAATATCAGGCTCTGTAAAATCACCTTTAATATGTATTCCATTATCAATCGGTGATATTTCTTTTAAATCAATTGATATTATTTTTCCATTTTTTATTATTTTTGAGGCATATTGAGACCAGCTTCCAGGTGCTGCACCAATATCCAAAATAAACATTCCGTTCTTAAAGATCTTAAATTTTTTATCTATTTCAATTAATTTATAAGCTGATCGCGCTCTATAACCGTCAACCTTTGACTGGCGTACATAAATGTCTCTCTTTTGTTTGTTGATCCAGTTTTTAGAAATTTTATTTTTTTTCAATTAAATATTATACCTTAAGCTTTTAATAACTTTATTATCACTTAGTGTTTCAATCTCAATTTCAATATTTTTGTTTGTCCTCATGTCCTTACCATCTTTCCAAATACCAGCTGCTAGGTGCATTATACCTATTTTATAATTGGGCAAATATGGTTCAACGAAAGTATTATTAATTTCATCATATTTTGGCAATAGATTGCTAGCAATCCAATTACAATTGAGTGGTAAAAATTCTGTGGCTAAATCATCAATGTATACTGACATATTAACTGCTAAACCTTCAGAGCCAAAAATGTTTCCTGCTTTTAATGTTTGCTTAAGATTATTTTGCCAACTTTCCCAACCAGGAGAATTTTTTTCTAATGAAAAAACACCAATGTTTATGTGTGGTGCGAAGGCTAATTTTCTTGCTTTATCGTATGGTATTTTTGATTTCACTGCATGTTTAAAGTTTTGTGATTTAATAATTGCTAATTTTCCAAATAGCCAATTAACTTTTGACATTATTTTGTATCCAGGGCCAAGTGTCTGTGTGATGCCTAATTTACCATTGTTACAAGCTTTAAAATATAATTCTACACACTCCCAATCATTTACCCAAGCATCACAATCAATCCATAAATATTTATCATAATTTGGAAAGTACTTTGGCAAAAAAGCCCTTGAGACTTGACTTTTTAACCATTCTTTTCCTTTTACTTTGAACTCTGGAACTTCGATATCCCAATCTGCTTTTTTAATTTCATCTACTTTTTTTGACAATAAATCTTTTTGCTCTTGTGTTAATCCTGCATCTAAAACACAAATGGCAATTTTTTCACTTTCTCTAAATCTTTTTATAGAATTAATCAGCTCATCTAATAAAGGGAAATAATTAGAGTCAGCTAATGAAACAATTACATTTTTTTTCATTAAAGTATATCTTCAAGATCATCTTCATCTTGAATTCTGTCATTTTCATGTTGCTTTTTAATTTTTTGATAATGAAGAAAACTTATAGGCAACAATAACACATAAATGACAGCACTTAATGCAATTACATTAAATGTGTATATAAGTAACAAGCCAAAAAATAGAACAATACCAAATAATAGAAATATAGTTGTTCTTCTTGGAATAACTATCTTTTTAAAAGAATAAGTTGGAAATTTACTTATTAATAAAAAAGAGGTAACTATAAAAAAGACTGGCGTGACTATTTCATAATTAATTTGAAATAATTCAAATCCACTTAGACTTATGATTAATGGTGTTAGTACTAAAATTCCTCCAGCTGGAGATGGTACACCCTCAAAAAAATTATCTCTCCACGATGGTTCTTGATTTGAATTTACATTAAATCTTGCTAATCTAAGAGCAACACAAATCACAAAAATTAAGCACAATAACCATCCAAATTTGCCTAGTGTATTTAGTTTCCAAAAAAACATAATAAAAGCAGGAGCAACACCAAAACTTATCATATCTGTCAAAGAATCTAATTCTTTACCAACTTTTGATGTTCCTTTTATCAATCTAGCGATTCTTCCATCTAGGCCATCTATTAAAGCTGCGATAATAATTGCTACGATCGCTAATTCAAATCTGCCATCTAAAGCAAACCTTATAGAAGTTAATCCAATGCAAACTCCTATTAAAGTTAACATATTTGGCAAGATCACTCTTGCACTTTTTTTATCACTTACGATCTTAAATTTTTTTTTTTGCGGTTCCATTATTTTTTAGCTAGCAATGTTTCTCCAGCTATAGAAGTTTGACCAATTTGAACAAGAGGTTCATAATTTTCATAATACACATCTGCTCTACTTCCAAATCTTATCATTCCGATTCTATCACCTTGTTTTAAATCTTGATCCTTGCTTGACTCACAAACAATTCTCCTTGCAACTAATCCTGCTATTTGAACAACAACAACATTATTACCGTGACTGTCTTTAATTTTGTAATAATTTCTCTCATTGTCCTCGCTTGCTTTATCAAAAGATGCGTTTACAAATTTTCCTGGTTTGTATAAAATTTCTTCGATTTTTCCACTACATGGAGTTCTATTTACATGACAATCAAATACATTCATGAATATACTAATTTTTTTGAACTTTTTATTTTCTAATCCAAGTTCTTTTAGTCCATCTACCTCTTCAACCTTGATCACTTCTCCGTCGGCAGGACTTACAAGATAATTGTCATCATTAATAATTATTCTATCCGGATCTCTGAAAAAATAGTAAACCCAGATTGTTAAAACTAAACCAATTAAACCTAGGAAGCTGCTAAAAATATAAAAAATAATAGTAATAATTCCTGCAATAACTAGGAATTTGTATCCCTCAGCGTGAATTTTCGGAAATATCTTGCTAAACATATTCATCTATTTGATAATTTTTCATTAATATGTATATAAAATTGCGAAATTCAATTATTAAGATAGTTAAATAAAGTGAGCAAAATAAAGGTAAAAAACCCAGTTGTAGAGTTAGATGGTGATGAAATGACCAGAATAATCTGGGAATTTATCAAAAATAAATTAATCCTTCCCTACATAGATTTAGGCATTGATTATTATGATCTCGGTATGAAAAGTAGGGACAATTCAGATGATCAAATAACTATTGATGCAGCCAATGCAATTAAAAAAGTTGGCGTAGGAATTAAGTGTGCAACAATCACCCCTGATGAAGCTCGAGTAGAAGAATTCAAATTAAAAAAAATGTGGAGGTCTCCAAACGGTACCATTAGAAATATTATTGGAGGCACAGTATTCAGAGAGCCAATTATTTGTTCAAATATTCCTAAACTTGTTCCATCTTGGACAGATCCCGTAATTATTGGAAGACACGCTTTTGGCGACCAATATAGAGCTACAGATTTTAAAGTGCCTGGTAAAGGTAAAATGGAAGTTAAATGGACTTCTAAAGATGGCAAAGATGAAATCAAATATGAAGTATTTAATTTTACAGGTCCGGGAGTTGCTCTTTCAATGTATAATTTAGATAAATCGATTGAAGATTTTGCTAGATCTTGTTTCAGCTATGGATTGATAAAAAAATGGCCAGTATATTTATCAACTAAGAATACAATCCTAAAAAAGTATGATGGAAGGTTTAAAGATATTTTTGAGGAAGTATTCAATAAGGAATTTAAGAAACAATTTAATGATGCTAAAATTACATACGAACACAGATTAATTGATGACATGGTTGCATGTGCAATGAAATGGAGTGGTAAATATATTTGGGCATGTAAGAACTACGATGGTGATGTGCAGTCTGATACAATGGCCCAGGGCTATGGTTCTTTAGGCCTAATGACTAGTACATTATTAACTCCAGATGGTAAAGTAATGGAGGCTGAAGCAGCTCATGGTACTGTTACTAGACATTATCGTATGCATCAACAGGGGAAAGAAACATCCACAAACCCTATTGCATCTATATTTGCTTGGACTAGAGGCTTAGCTCATCGGGGTAAATTAGATGGAAATGAAGAACTAGTAAAATTTGCAAATACTATTGAAGAAGTTTGTATTCAGTGTGTAGAAAATGGATCAATGACAAAGGACCTTGCAATACTGGTTGGACCTTCGAGTAAATATTTAACTACTAATCAGTTCTTGGATGTAATTGATAGTAATTTAAAAAAAAGATTAAATTAAAGACTTTATCTTATCAAAAGCTTCATCAATTTTATTTTGGTCCTGACCACCGGCTTGAGCAAAGTCTTTTCGTCCACCCCCACCTTTGCCACCAATAGTCTCTGAACCTAATTTAGCAAATTTAACCGCATCATATTTATCAATTAATTTTTCTGTTATACCTACAGCTAGTCCAACTTTATCCTCATTAGTAGCAAATACAATTATAATACCATCACCTAATTCTTTTTTTCCATTATCAACAAGTTTTCTTAAATCTTTAGGTGGTAGATCAATAACTTTTTGAAATCTTACTTTTATATCTTTAATTTTCTGATCATTAATAATATTTTTTGTTTTGTCTTTTAGAATCGAGTTCACATTGAGTTGTTCAAGTTGTCTTGTGAGATTTTTAATAAGTTCCTTAAGATCTTTACTTTCTATATTTGGCTTACCACCAAGTTTTATAATTTGAGATGATAATTCTTTAATTGTATCTTCATCTTTCTGAATTGAAAGTGTTGATGCTTTTTCTTTATTTTTAATATATTCATCTAATTGTTTATCTCTTAATGCTTCTACTCTTCTAACTCCTGCAGCAATAGAGGACTGACTTACAGTTTTAAATTTACCAATATCACCAGTGTTTTTAACGTGGGTTCCACCGCATAATTCTGTTGAAAAATATGCTTCTTTTTCTTTGCCCATAGATACCACCCTTACTTCCTCACCATACTTTTCTCCAAAAAATGCTAGAGCACCTTTTTCAATAGCTGCTTTGGGTGTCATAATTCTAGTCGTTACTTCAGTATTATTTTTCACATATTCATTTACCAATTTATCAATTGTTTCTAGCTCTTCATTTGTGATTGGTTTCATATGACTAAAATCAAATCTCAAACGATCTGGGGCAACAAGTGAACCTTTTTGCATAACATGTTTTCCAAGTGTTCGTCTTAAAGATTCATGAAGAAGATGTGTTGCTGAATGATAAGCTTTTAGATTTGCTCTTCTTTCAATATCAATTTTTAATTCAACAGTATCACCCACTTTCATTGAGCCTGTTTTTAACGAACCATAGTGAACAAATAAATTACCAAGTTTCTTTTGTGTATCCTCAACCTCAAAAACTGAGTTTCCTGAAACTATTTTACCTTTGTCTCCAAGTTGTCCACCGGACTCACCATAAAAAGGAGTTTGATTTGTTATTATCATTCCTTCCTCACCAGTGGATAATGATTTTACTTCACTATTTTCCTTGATCAAATTTAATATAACTCCCTCTGATTGATTAGACTCGTAACCTAAAAATTCAGTTGGACCAATTTTATCTTTGATTGAAAACCAAATTGCTTCTTCTGAACTATCACCTGAACCTTTCCAATTTTTTTTAGCAAGTTCTTTGCTATTTTTCATTAGTTGATCAAATTTTTTATGATCAACTGTTAATGATTTATTTTTTAAAATATCTTCAGTCAGATCTAATGGGAAACCGTAAGTATCATATAATTTGAACGCTACATCTCCTGGTAAGACTTTATCTATTTTTGAAATTTCATCATTTAAAATTTTAATTCCTCTATCAAGTAAAACTAAAAATTTTTCCTCCTCCATTTTTAATGTTTCTTTTATTAAAGACTCTGATCTTTCTAACTCTGGATAATTTCCTGACATTTCGTTTTTTAGAGCCTCAAAAATTTTGAAAAAGATCGGCTCTTTGGATCCTAATAAATGAGAATGCCTCATCCCTCTTCTCATAATTCTTCTAAGAACATATCCACGACCTTCATTTGAGGGTAAAACACCTTCAGCTAAAAGAAATGAGCTTGCTCTTAAGTGATCAGCAATTACTCTAAAACTCGAAATATTTTTATCTTCTTGTTTGACTTTTGTAACTTCAGATATTGAATTTATTAATTTCTTAAAATGATCAGTTTGATAATTATCGTGTGTTCCTTGTAAAAGAGCTGCAATTCTCTCTAATCCCATTCCTGTATCGACAGATGGTTTTGGTAAATCTATTCTTTTATCTTTTGAAACTTGCTCATATTGCATAAAGACTAAGTTCCAAATTTCTATAAAACGATCACCATCTTGATCTTTGGTTCCTGGCAATCCTCCTTTTAAATGATCACCATGATCATAAAATATTTCTGAGCAAGGACCACATGGACCAGTTTCACCCATTGACCAAAAATTATCTGATGTTGCAATTCTAATTATTCTATCATCACTAAAACCTGCAATTTTCTTCCAAAAATTAAAAGCCTCATCATCCTCATGAAAAACAGTTACATAAAGCCTGTTTTTATCAAGACCAAAATCTTTAGTGATTAAATTCCATGCTAGTTCAATTCCTCTTTCTTTAAAATAATCTCCAAAAGAGAAATTTCCTAACATTTCAAAAAAAGTATGGTGTCTTGGGGTGTAACCAACATTTTCTAAATCATTATGTTTACCACCTGCCCTTACACATTTTTGAGAAGTAGTTGCTCTTTGATAATCTCTTTTCTCTAGACCAGTAAATACATTTTTGAATTGAACCATTCCAGAATTAGCAAACATTAATGTAGGGTCATTATTTGGCACTAAATTACTAGACTCAACTATCTTATGATCATTTTTTTCAAAATACTTTAAGAACGTACTTCTTATTTCATTTAATGATTTGTCTGCCATATTTTTAAAATACAGCTTTTTTGTTTTATGTCTAGTTAGGGATGAAGGGGGAAAGGCGCTTATTATAAGCGCCTTTATAATTTAAAGATAGCTTTAAATTCTAATTCTTTTTGGTAGGAGTAGTCTCTTTTACAGCCTCTTCATTTTCAGCTACTTTCTTCTCCTTTTCAATTTTTTCAGGACTTAATGGATTTCCCTCAATTTTCTTTGAAATCACACCTGCTTTTTCTCTAATCGCCATTTCTATTTCTGCAGCAACATTAGGGTTTTGTGCAAGATAAGTTTTTGCATTTTCTCTACCTTGACCTATCTTTTCACCCTTATAAGCATACCATGCTCCTGATTTTTCAATAATGTCAGCTTTAGCACCTAGGTCAACTAACTCACCCATTTTGCTAATTCCTCTGCCATACATTAAGTCAAACTCAACAACTTTAAATGGTGGTGCAACTTTGTTCTTAACTACTTTTACTCTTGTAGTGTTACCAATAATTTCATCTTTATCTTTGATGGCACCAATTCTTCTAATATCCATTCTTACAGACGAGTAAAATTTAAGCGCATTTCCACCTGATGTTGTTTCTGGACTTCCAAACATAACTCCAATTTTCATTCTAATTTGGTTAATGAAAATCATCATTGTGTTTGTGTTCGAAATTGAACCAGTTAATTTTCTTAAAGCCTGACTCATTAATCTTGATTGAAGACCAACATGATGATCTCCCATCTCTCCTTCAATTTCAGCTTTTGGAGTTAAAGCTGCAACAGAGTCAATTACGATAACTGAAATAGAGCCTGATTTTACTAGCGTATCAGCGATTTCTAAAGCTTGCTCACCTGCATCTGGTTGAGAGATTAAAAGCTCTTCAGTATTTACACCTAATTTCTTTGCGTAAACTGGATCTAAAGCATGTTCTGCATCAACGAATGCACAAATTCCACCTGCTTTTTGAGCTTCAGCAACAACTTGTAATGCTAATGTTGTTTTTCCAGAAGATTCTGGTCCGTAAACTTCAATAATTCTGCCTTTAGGTAATCCTCCTATTCCTAAAGCTAAATCTAAACTTAAAGATCCAGTAGATACCGACTCGATATCCATAGCTCTTTTTTCACCGAGCTTCATTACTGAACCTTTTCCAAAATTATCTGTGATTTGGCTGATTGCAGCTTCTAAAGCCTTATTTTTCTCTTTATTTTCCAATTCTTGATTTTTAGTAGATTTAACTACTTTTAAGTTATTTTTAGTCATTTTTTGCCTTTTTTTTTACGTTTTTTAACACTCGAATCATAAAATAAATGTACACATTTTGTTCTCATTAGCAAGATTTATTTATTTTAGCCTAAAAAGCCTCTTTTTATCTTAATTTTAGATAATCACTATTCAGTAAACCTATAGATTTGAGCAAATTAAATTGTGAAAGAATAAAGTTTCTCTCAGAATCGGCTAAAGAAATTTGAGCATTCAATAAAAGGGAATTTGATTGAATAACTTCCAAAGTCGTTCTGCCAGAGGAACCACTATTGTATTCTGCTGTGATACCCTCATTAGCAATTTCTGCTGCTCTTACTTGCAATTGAACAGAGTTAAGCAAACTTTTATTTGATTGAAAATTTGACCAGGCGCTTGCTACATTAGTTTGATTTTTTTTAATCTGGCTATCTAAAGTTAAACGTGATCTATTTTCTATATTCTTATTTTTATTTAAAGATGCGAGATTTTTTCCACCTGAATAAAATGGCCAAGTAACAGTTGCTTTTAAAGTTTCTTTATCTCTCTCATCGTAAGTAGCACTTAAGTCATCTGAGTAGGACTTTTCTAAAGATAATTTCGCAGTTGGCACTAATTCTGATCTCGCAATCGACGTATCCTCTTTCGATTGTTCATATTCCATTTCAGCAATAATTAAATCTGGATTGCTTTTTTTAGATTGTTCTATGGCTGAATTTAAACTTCCTGGTATTTGGTAACTAATTATTGAACTTTTATCTAATGACTGAGCATTACCCAAAGGTCCAATAATATTTTCATAATTCAACTTACTGGTTAAAAGATCACTTTGAGCCTGAATGAAACTAGCTTCTGCACCGGCCAATGATGACTCTGATTGTGAGACATCTGACAAACTAATTTGACCTCTTTCAAGTCTAATTCTATCAGTTTCAACTTGTCTACTTAGAAGCTCAACGTTAGCTCTATTAATATCTAATTTTTCATTCGCTGAAATTAATCCAGTATACGCTGCTACAGTTTTATATAAAATATCTTGCTCTTTTTTTAAAAGTTTTGCTTTGGCTAAATTGATACCAATTTTACTTTTTGACAAATCAGCGCCTCTACCAAAATCAAATAATGTTTGAGTAACTGAAATAGATTTAGTTTCTGTATCTACATTAGTAATTGTGGCATTTGACCCATTTCTATTTGTTAATTTGTCAGTCTCATCTTGGCTCTTTGATCCCTCTAGAGTAATTGTTGGAAAATAGGAACTCATTGAAATTTTAAGTTCTTGTTCCGAAATACTGATATTTTCTCTTTCAGCATTTAATTCAGAATTATTTTTATAAGCTTTTTTTAGAGCTGCAGTAAATGTTTCAGCACTTAAATTAGAAATTATGAATAGATTGCTAAGAATGATAATTAAAAATTTTTTCATTTGTTTCTATATAATGCAGATTTGATCTGATGGTTACTATTTAAATTGAATATAATTGATGCATATTTAGGCATATTCTTGAACATATTTTGCGTAATTCTTTGATACGTTTGCATAAAATTAATTACATCACCTCTACTCATGATCTTTAAGTTGAATTTTGCTTTACTTTTTATCCAAAGTTTTCTTTCTTGTTTTAATCTCCATTTTTGTAGCAAGCTGAAATTTTTTGCTTTTAAATAAATTAAACAATTCAATTGGGAATATAATTTTTTATATTTCGATTTCAATTGGTCGTTTACATATTTTCTCCAGATCTGTTTTCGATCTTTGGCCTTCTCCATTGAATTGATTGTTTTTTTTAATGAGCTATTTTTTTCAGATTTCGCTCCTACACACCATCCTTCAAATATAATTACATCTGGTCTTTCTTTTAAATCGTACCAATATTTTTTATTAAATCTATCATCTATAGCTTTATTAAATGTTGGTAGTTTTAGCCTTTTAAATTTATTGCTTTTTGCTTTTTTAAAGAAATTTAACATCATGTTAATGTCATGTGTTCCAGGTACACCTCTAGTTAAAAGCATAGGATGAACTCTTCTTGATAAATTTTTACGTTCTTTTCTTGTTTTATAAAAGTCATCTATTGAAATTCTAAAAACATTTAATTTAAAATATTTAGTTAAAATAATTCTGATTAGAGAACTAATTGTAGTTTTGCCGGTTCCTTGACCCCCTGCTAAACCCACAAAATAAGGTTTTTTCTTTTCGGCTTTTTTACTTATCCAAAAACATAATGGAATTAAGAATAATTTAATCATTCTTTCTTTATTCTTAAATTTGTCAGCTTTTGTCTCTTGAGATTTGATAAACTTTAAACAATCTTTTTTTACCTTACTAAAGCATAAGCTGAATTGTTGCATGAAAATTATTTTTTATCCAATGGGTGATTTTGACCATCATTTACTGGAACATCCTTCATTTCAAAAGTGTTTATTTCATCAACACACCCAACATTAAATCCTGTCATAGCTGGATTAATTCTTGGATTGTGATGAGTATAAATTCCACACTCAGAACAAAAATAATGTTTAGCAACTTTTGAATGAAATTGATAAAGTTTTAATTTATCTTGACCTTTAATAATTTTGAAATCTTCATTTTTTACCATCGACATAATTGCTCCTTTTCTTTTACAAATAGAACAATTACATTTTATTACTTTAGCTAAATCTCCATCTAAATTTATTTCTGCTTCAACAGCTCCACAATGACAAACAAGTTTTTTCATTTTAATATAAAATTAAACTATCCTTGGTTGAAGTTATCCACAAGCATACAAAATATAGTTTTGATGTTCACGTTTTGATTCACTTTTGATTCAATTACGGACTCAAAATACAACCTCTTGCGTGCATTGTATAAATGGGCTATAAATTAGAACAAAACAAGAACATGAAACTAACTATTCCCTATTATCTGCATAAAGCTGGTGCTGGTTTCCCATCACCTGCCACTGATTATATCGAAGAAGATATCGATCTAAACATGCATCTAATCAAAAACGTTCCGGCTACTTTTATTATCAGAGTACAAGGAAAATCCATGGTGGATGTTGGGATCAATGATGGAGACTTATTAGTTGTCGATAAAAGTTTAAAACCAAAAAATTTTTCAACCGTTATTGCGAATGTTCATGATGAGCTTGTGGTTAAAACTTTAGTTCAAGAGAGAGACAAAAAATTTTTATCGTCTGGGTCTAAAAATTTTTCAGACAGAATTTTAATTAACGAAGAAGAAGATGTTTTTATTTGGGGGGTTGTGACGTATGTCATCCATTCAACGTACTAAAAAAATAGGCTTAGTTGATTGTAATTCTTTCTATGTTTCATGTGAAAGATTATTTAATCCAAAAATAAGAAAAAAACCTGTGGTTGTTTTATCCAATAATGATGGTTGTATCATTTCTAGATCTAATGAAGCAAAAGCGTTGGGGATCAAGATGGGTGAACCTTATTTTAAAGCAAAAAATATTATTGTTAAAAATAAAGTTGAAGTTTTTTCATCAAATTATTCGTTATACGGAGATTTATCTAGAAGAGTAATGAGAACTCTTAAAAGGTTTAATACCGAAATAGAGGTTTATTCAATCGATGAGGCATTTATAGATTTATCTAATTTTCCAGACTCAGAAGTTGAAAAGGTTGGAAGGGAAATTAGACAAACAGTTCTGCAATGGACTGGAATTCCAACAAGTATCGGTATCGCTAAAACCAAAACATTGAGTAAAGTTGCAAATCATATCGCAAAGAAAAAACAATCAGGAGTAACGAGTTTAATTGGTATAGAAAATTTGGATCCAATTTTAGAAAAATTTGAAATTAATGATGTATGGGGTGTCGGTAGACAACTTACAAAATTTTATCAAAAGAATGGCATCTATAATGCCAAACAACTTAAAAATAAGTCTAATACTTGGATTAAAAAATGTTCTAATGTTTTGAGCTCAAGAACTGCAATGGAACTTAGAGGAGTTCCTTGTATTGACTTAGAGACTACACAAACAAAAAGGAAAAGTTGTGTCGTTTCAAGATCATTTGGTAAAAGAATAGAAAGTTTTCAAGAATTAAAGGAAGCAGTTGCTAATTATTGTTTGAACGCTTCTGAAAAAATTAGATCAGAGTCTTTAGTTGCAAAAGCGATTACAGTATTTGTTAGAACCAGTCCTTTTCAAAGAGATTATGGATATTATTCAAATTCAAAAACTGTCGACTTTCCAATTGCAACTAACAATAGTCTTGAGACTGTTAAAACTGCAATCGCAATACTTGAGAGTATATTTAGGAACGGCTGTCGTTATCAAAAAGCAGGAGTTATGCTTACAGGATTACGAGATGATGATGGTAGGAAAAATTTATTCTCATCAGAAAAAGATGAAAAAATAAAAACTTTGATGCAATCAATTGATAATACTAATTATAGATATGGTAGATCAACCTTAAGTCTTGCAAGTGCTGGAGTTCATAAAAAATGGAATATGAGAAGACAATATTCTTCTAAAATAGATACCGCTGATTTTTATTGTTTGCCAACAATCAAAGCTATTTAACAAAATGGCAATTTGGTTCAACAACTGTCCATGATGAAGTGCCAAATTTTCTTTTTGAAATATTTTCAAAATTCAAAACTATTTTAGCTTGGTAACTGTTAAGATTACTACTATCTGACGACCATTGCTGAAGTCTTTTGATATTTTCATGATCTGGAAACCGAGTTGCATAAGCATAAAGCCAGCCCCAATTACTCCCTTGTCTTCCATCAAGATCTTGCATTTTATAATTTTTTGCAGGTCCAGGTGCTTTCATTTCTTTGGCGTATTTAAAAACTATTTCGTTATTTTCAGTAAAATCGATGAAAAACTTAACAATATTATGAAAGTTTTTGCCTTTATATTCATAGTCCCAAATATTATAGCCCTGGTTTTCCACAATAATTGCAATGACTGTTAAAGCATTCATTGCTCTTGCTTGGTAAAACATTGCTCTACCACCTCTTCTAGTTTCAATAGGTAAACTACCATCTTTTCTTTGATACCGAATTGTGGCTTCATAATTTTTAAAAGCTTTTTTAAAAAGCTTATTATCATTTAGCAGGACACCCAACTGCATATGACTTATTGCAGATGACAGTGCATGGTTATGAGCTCTTTTAGGAACGCCTCTTGCTTGAGTACCATCTTTGTAGGTCATGTCATACATAAGATGTTTGTTTTTCTTTACTATCTTTTTAAACCAATCTTTAATTATCTTATCCTCATTAGTTGCGATATCTATCACTTGTTTTGCAAAAGAATAACCAGCCATCATGGGTGAAGCCACCCATAAATTTACGGTTAGAGTATCATTCCAATGTCTACCCTCATGATCTGATGGACCGGTTCTTTTTGCTGCATCTGCTTTAGCCCATTCCAAAATAATCTTTTTTACATTTTCACACGCTTCAACACTACCCCCACCACATGGACGTTTAAAATTTTCAAATCTTTGTAACGCTCTATTAAACCTATTATCTAATCCATAACCTTTAGGAGCTTTAACTTCTGAAATAGGTGTAACTGGATTAGTCATGGGATTGGAATACATTTTCGTCATACATCTATTTGGATTTTTTGAAACTGGAAAAATAATTTCAGGATTATTTATTTTTGCTTTTTTCTTAATTTCTTTAAAATTCGAAAAAGACGGTGTACAAAATAACAAATAAACTAATGTTGCAGAAATTATCCTAAACATTATCCAGTATTTTTCATTGCTGCAGCAATTCCTGCTATTGAAGTCAACAAAGTATCATTCAAATATTCTTTATCTTTTTTATTTTTAATAGTCTTAATTTTTTTTATCGCGATAGGCTGAACTATGTTCAAAACTTCAGAATAAATATTTCTTACACCTATTGATGTTCTAAATTGTTTTCTTGCAGCAATTATTTCTTTAGGCGTAATTTTTTTATTTAATTTTTTTATAACATCAAATTGAAATCTAAGTTTTTTTCCAACTCTCTTTAAACTTTCATCTGCTAAATGTTCTTCGTAAATTTTTGATATTTCAGGATCTGCTTTAGTAATCACCATATCTAATATATCAAGCATTGAATTAAAAAACGGCCAGTTTCTCTCCATGTCAAATAAAGTTTTTCTAAATTGTTTTATATATGAATATCTTAAAGCTTCTGCACTTCCAAGCCATGCAGGCAGCATAAGTCTAACTTGTGTCCAAGCAAACACCCAAGGGATTGCTCTTAAACTTTTTATAGTATCAATGTTTTTTCTTTTTGAGGGCCTTGAACCTATTGAAAGTTTACCAAGAGCTTTATGGGGCGTAACAGTTTCAAAGTATTTTATAAAATCAGAACTTTGATTAATATTTTTTCTATAAGAATTTTTTGATATCTCTGACATTTTTTCAATTAACGATCTCCAACTAGCTTTTGGAACAGGTGATGGTTTTAAGGTGGCTTCAGTCACTGCACCTATGTAACTACATAAATTATATTTTGCTAAAGGTTCATAACCATATTTTTGTTGAATTACTTCACCTTGGTCGGTTATTCTTATTTTTCCTCTAACAGAGTTTGGAGGTTGTGATCTCAAAGTTGATTGAATCGGGCCACCTCCTCGTCCAGGAGATCCACCTCTTCCATGAAAAAAAGTTACGTTAATATTATATTTTTTACTTAATTTAATTATTTCCTCTTGAGCTTTATACTGATGCCAACTTGCACAAATTTTGCCTGCGTCTTTACTTGAATCTGAATAACCAATCATGACCTCCTGCTCATTTTTGATAACTTTTCTGTACCATGATTGAGAAAACAATTTCTCCATTATATCTTTAGCATTAATTAAATCATCTAAAGTCTCAAATAATGGGACTACTCTTAACTTGTTTTTAATATTGGCTTCTTTTTGTAAAAATATTACAGATAACAAATCTGAAGCTGAATTAGTCATTGATATTACATAAGCTCCGAGACATTCACTAGGTTCGTTGGCCAAAATTTTAAAAGTTGACCAAACTTCTTTATTTTCTCTATTTGAAAATTGAAATTTGTTTAATTGATTTTTTTTAGAGAGTATTTGTTTCTTTAAAAATTCAATTTTTTCGATTTCACTAAATTTTAAATAATTTTTTTTATATTTCTTTTTAACATATTCACTAATTACCTGACTGTGTCTTGAGGACTCTTGTCTTATATCTAATCTTGCAAGATTAATACCAAAACACTTTGCCCTTCGCATCAAGTCTAATAATTCGCCACTAGCAAGATTTTCATTTTGATTTTGTTCTAAAGATTCTCTTACAGCTCTTAAAGGCTTTAATATCTCCTCTCGAGAACTCAATAAATTATTGTGATCTAGAGCTTTTTTATTTACAAGGTGTTGTTCTATCGATCTATGTGTGATCCTCATTTTATCTCTTAGAGGCCTTAAAAAAACTCTATAAGGCTCAAAAGATGTCCCTACACTTTTAAGAATTTTTTTTGAACATTTTTCCATAGAATAAGATCTTATTATTTTGGTAAGTGCTTTCTCGTACAACTTTGCAGCTTCCCACCTTGATAGTAAAATTACTTTTCTGGTGACATCAGCTGTAACATTTGGGTTACCATCGCGATCCCCTCCCATCCAAGATCCAAATTCAATAGGATTAAAATTTTTTGGCAAACCTTTGTTCATGTTCTGCACAAAAATTGAATTTAATCTTCTATAAACTTTTGGAATTGTATCCCACAAACTATCTTCAATTATTGCAAGTCCCCATCTTGCTTCATCGAATGGAGATGGTTTAATTCTTTTTAAATCATCCGTATTCCAAATAATAGTTAGCTCATCAAAAAGTTTTTTTTCTAAAACTGCTAATTTTGATGGAAAATTTTTAAGCAAATCTCTTTGTTCAAGAATTTCAATAATATTATGATATTTTTGAATAAGGGTTCTTCTCTTTACCTCAGTTGGGTGTGCAGTTAACACAATTCCAATTTTTAGGTTTTTAGCGGTATTGTATATTTTTGTTTCTGAAATTTTTTTATTTCTAAAGAGATCCTCAAATATTTCCTCTATAAATATGTTGTTGTTTGAAGTTTTCTTATTACTATTTTCATATTCATTAAGCTTTCTAGAAGCATCAATTAAATCAGCCAAATTTATAAAATTCATAAAATGTGTGAATGCTCTAGTTAATTTAAATGAATTTTTTGGGCTCAGTTTTTTAATTGCTTTAATTACTGTTTGATTAGTTTGATTATTTTTAGAATTTATTTTGTTAGCTTTTGATAATTTTCTAACTTTTTCAACTAATTCAAAAAACTTTTGACCTTCTTGTTCTTTGATAACTCTACCTAAAATATTACCCAGATATTTAACATTTTCCCTGAAAAATCTAGTTGGTATACGCTCATAATATAGATCTCTTTTTTTCATTTAATATTATCTATGCTCTCTATTTGGCTTAAAGAATTTTTAAATTCATCCATATTTTCTCTCAATGCTAAATTTGATACAGCATAAACTGCTATTAATAAGAGTAGCAAAGGTAATGCCGTTATCACAGAGGCATTACTTTTAATAAGTAAAATATACAAAATTATAAACAATGCAGAACGTATTAAAAAAGTTTTTTTAAAAACACTGATGATAGATAAAGAATGTTTTACCAGATTCAAAAAACTCATTTTAGATGGTCCAAAATATCTAGTTCCTCTGATCGACGGTACTTTTATGAAATTTTTTTCTACTTTAGATAAAGAGCCAGAAAAACTATTCCAAGTGGCTTTTTCATTAATCATATTTTCGACTGTCTTTTTTGGTAAACAAGTAAAGTTTCCAAATTTTATTGATTTGCCAGTAAAAGTTAAAGTTACCAACTTATGTAACTGATAACAAATTTTAAATAATAAGCTCTCTGATCTTTTTACTCTCTCTCCGACAACCGTAACATTATCTGTATCTTTAATTTGATCTAAAAATTTTTTTATTTCCTCTGGTCTGTCTTCACCGTCTCCATCCATTGGTATTGCATAGTCAAATTCATCT
The DNA here is from genome assembly GCA_902524345.1 of uncultured Pelagibacteraceae bacterium. Lineage (GTDB taxonomy): Bacteria > Pseudomonadota > Alphaproteobacteria > Pelagibacterales > Pelagibacteraceae > Pelagibacter. The sequence continues at coordinate 49,538 of CABZCX010000003.1, forward strand.
TTATCCAAAATATATTTTAGTCCAGTCGCTATACATCTTGCATGTCCTTGGTTTTTTTTCATGTTTAAAATCTTTATAGATTGAATATTATCAAAATTGATTTCCTCATTTGATCGATCATGGTTTGAGGCATCGTTAACAACAATAATAGATATCTCAAAATTTTTATCTATTTTTAAATTATCAATTTCCTCAAAAAGTTTAAACACTGACTGCCAATCGTTATAAATAGGGATTATAATTTTTACTTTCATAGTTTTTTAATATCTCCCTAAACAAATATCATCTAAACAAATAAATTGACTTGATTTATTTAAAATTTCTTTTTTAGTAAACCCTTCCCACCTTGGTCGTGATTTTAAGTGATAAGATAAATTGCCTGCCTTCCACTCATCTCCTGTGACAAACTCAATTTCTTTTTCAAAATCCTGTTCCCAAGTAAATTGAACTTTAGCTGCTATCTCCTTGCCAGGATAATCAGTTCTTTTATCAGTTTTTGTTATAGAAATATATGCGTATAGGCTTGGGGATAAAAAAAACAAAAATAAAAACCCAACTAAAAAAGAATTTATCTTTTTAAGATTAATTTGAGATCTAAATAAATAGACAGAAAATATTCCAAGAGGTAAATAAAAAGGTGTCATCCACATCGTTCTAATTTTAGATCCTGTAACAACTGAAGTAATAAAAATTAAAAAAATAGGTAAAATACTTATAGATAATAAAAAAAGAAACTTCCTATCATTAAAATTAAATTTAATTTCAATTTTTTTTATCAATAGCCACGTTAAAAAGAAAAATGGAATTAGTATTCCAAGTTGTTTAAATAAAAAGATAATTGGATATTTTACATGGTTGAGAATTTCTGTTTCCTCAAAGCCTGATCTTTTCAAGCCATATAAAACAGTTATAAAATCGTTATCAAGCAACCAAATTATATGTGGAACTAAGAGAACTAAAAAAATTTCAATTATTATCAAATATTTAAAATCAAAGTTTTTAAATTTTTTATAAATAACATAAATAAATAATAAACTAATTGACAATAATAAATAAACAAACAAATATTTAGAAAGAAAACCAATTGCAGCAAATAATCCAATTAGAAAACAATCATAAAACTGTATTTCTTTTGCATCATATATTTTCCAAGAGTAATAAATAACCAATGACCAAAATGGTAACTGACAAACATTTACATTAAACTCTGGAGTTGTGAAATTGAAGAAATAAATAGCCTCTAACAATAAAACTGAAATTAAACTTAATTTAATATGTCCTAAAATTTCAGAAGCAAATTTGAATATAAAATAGAATGATATAACAACAAAAATTTGACTTAAAAGATAAAAAGCCCAATCTTGAGAACCAAATATATTATAAAATACCTCAGAAAAAAAAGCGCTCATTGGTGGGTGTTTGTTGAAACCCCAATCTAAATTGCTTCCCCAAGCTAGCGCCTCTATTGTATCAAGAGGCAAATTTGAATTTGTCAATGAGGGAATCATTGTCCAAATTATTAAATGTGTAATAGCAAAAATAAAAAATATGTTATTAATATTCTTGTTTAAAACATTCATAAGTAAATATTTACAATAATTAAGGTTACTTGACACCCATATTTTGCTGAATATACTCCCTCGCATTCAAATTTAGACATGCCAAAGATAGCTAAAGCAAAAAAAAAGGTTACTAAAACTAAAGCAAAGAATGTTTCTAAACCAAAAACAAAAGTAGTTATTAAAACAAAAGAAGTCAAAAAAGGACCTATAAAAATATCAAAAACCTACATTCCTAAAGATACAGAAAAATACATGTGTGAAAAACACAAAGTTTTTTTCAGAATTAAATTGCAAGAATGGAAAAAAGAACTTGTAAAATCAAATAACGAAGCTCTCTATAACGGCTCTATGGATGATAATAGTATTTCTGCAGATATTGTCGATCAGGCAAGTTCATATACTGATAAAAATGTAGAAATGAAAGCAATCAATAGACAAATAAAACTTATCTCAGAAATTGACAAAGCTTTAGCAAGAATAAGGGAAGATACTTATGGATATTGTCTTGATACTGCTGAACCGATTGGGCTAAAAAGACTAATGGCAAGACCAGTCGCAAAATATACAATTGCTGCACAAGAAAAACATGAGAAGGACGAAAAGGTTCACGCAGATGACTAAAAGAAAGAAAAAAACAAAAAAAGTGCATAATCCAGTAACTTACAATTTTACTAAAAAATATATTTACTATTATTATGCTCTGTTCTGGATAATTTTAATATTTTTTGTCTTTAGTAGATGAATCCAAAATTAATTTTAATTATATTAGTAATACTTGCAATAGAAGCATCAGGTCATGGCATTTTTGCTTCATTATTTAGATTTCTTAACTCGATAAATTAATTATGGCTTGGGTGGTAATTCATTTTTATCCATAAAAGCAAAACCTTTTTTAACACCATCTCTTTCAGAGATATTCTCGTACCATCTAGTTAAATTTTTAAATTTTTTTAAACCAATGTCATGCCACTCATGTCTAGCAATCCAAGGAAATGTTCCAATATCTGCGATTGTATAATTTTCTCCTGATAAATATTTTGATTTTGATAATCTTTCATCTAACTCTCTATATATTCTCTCAGAAATCTTAAAATATCTATCTTCACCAAACTTACTTTTCCCCGGATTATAATGATGAAACTGATGATGTTGACCTAGCATTGGACCAACATTGCCCATTTGGGCCATAAGCCATTGATTAATTTCTAATCTTTCTTCAGAATTATAAAATTTTCCACTTAATTCAGCTAAGTAAATTAAAATTGCCCCAGATTCAAAAACTGTTTTTTTATTTTTATGATCAATAATTACAGGAATTTTACTTAATGGACTAATCTTTTTAAAATCTTGTTTGAATTGTTCACCATTATCTAAATCAACTTTGGTTACTTTGTAGTCAAACTTGATCTCTTCGAGCATAATACTGATTTTTTTTCCATTAGGAGTATTAGCTGAAAAAAGCTCAATCACTCTTTTTTACCGAGTCTTTTTAACAAATTTGATGAAGTAGTCGTGAATTCAAATCGATATTTTTCATTGGGTCTTGCGAGTTTGAAACATGCTCTAGCAGCTAAAGCACCCTCATGGAAACCAGAGAGAATAAGTTTTAATTTACCAGGATAGTTACAAATGTCTCCAACAGCATAAATACCTTTTTGATTTGTCTCAAATTTCTCTGTATCAACCTCAATAGTTTTTTTATTCAAATTAAGACCCCAATCAGCAATTGGTCCTAATTGCATTATAAGGCCAAAAAAACCAAGCACATAATCAGACTTTAGGTTTTTAATTTCATTATTGTCGTGCTTTATATCTATACTTTCTAATTTTTGATCTCCGTGAGCATTTGCCATTTGATATTTAGTAAACAAGTTTATTTTTCCTGATTTTACAAGTTCCCGCATTTTATCGACTGATGCTTGAGCTCCTCTAAATTCATCTCGTCTATGTATTAAATTAACTTTACAATCTTTTGATAACTCAATAGCCCAATCTAATGCGCTATCTCCACCTCCAAAAATTGATACTGTTTTACCTTTAAATATATCTTTATCTTTTACCGAATAAAATAATGATTTATTTTCAAATTGTTCACATTCCTTTGGTGCAAATTTTCGAGGTTCAAATGAACCAACTCCCCCAGCAATAATAACATTTGGTGTTAAAAAAGTATTACCACTACTAGTTTTTACTAACCAGTTAGCATCTTCTTTCTTAACCTCTTCAACTCTTTCACTTAAATGAAATTTAATGTCAAAAGGCTTTAATTGACTAATTAAATTATTTGTTAATTCCTCTCCTGTACACTCAGGTACCGCAGGAATATCATAAATTGGTTTATCAGGATAAAGTTCTATACATTGTCCACCTATTTTATCTAAATTATCAACTATTTCACAATCGAGCCCAATTAGTTTTAATTGGTGTGCCGTAAATAATCCTGTGGGTCCTGCTCCAATAATTAGTGCATCGGTTTTATTCATTTAAGCCTGTTTAGACGGTATGTTTACTTCGAGACCATTTATTTCATCTGAAACAATAATTTGGCAACTCAGTCTGCTATTTGTTTTTGGTTCAAATGCCATATCAAGCATATCGTCTTCTCCGTCTTCTTTTTTTGGTAACTTATTAAACCAGTCTTCTTTGACATAAACATGGCAAGTTGCACATGCCATTCCACCACCACAATCTGCATCTATTCCAGGTATGTCATTTTGAACTGCACCCTCCATAACTGTTAAGCCATTTTGAACTTCGATTGTATGCTTTTCATTCTCGTGAGTGATGTAAGTGATTTTAGCCATTGATATGAATATAGGTGTAAAAAAAAATAGGGCAAGTATGTTAAAACATACTCGCCCTATAAATTATAAGTTTAAAGCGTAATTATCTTGCTCTTGCGCCAGCTCCAGAACTCATTGCTGCAGCCCAGATTACTAGACCAAATGCAATTTTGTTAATGAAGTCAGCTAAGTTGTAAACTACGTTTAATGTGTCAGCATCCACTCCACCAGTTAGGTAACCAAATACATAACCTAATGGATAAATTGCCCAACCTACAGTTACAATCATTCTCATTGCACCGAACGCAGTTACAAGAGCTTTGTTTCCGCTCTTAGCAGCAGCTTTACCTGCTTCACCTGAGAATACTTCATAAAGAATGTATACCCAACCTGCCATACCGATAATGAAACCAAGCGTAGCGTTGATGTATCCAGCTTCTCCTAAGTATCCACCGATTAACATTACTAATGAACCGATTAACAATCTCCAGAACATTCCAGAGTTTGCTTTTCTTACAGCTACTAGAATTAAATAAAATTCTACCATCTGTAATGGCACAGTAATTAACCAGTCAATATATCTATATACTGTTGGTGAGTCACCTGTAGCAACCCATACTTCTCTCATGTACATGTAGTGAATGAAAGCAATACCAGTTACTAGACCAGCAACAGTTACTGATGTTTTCCACGCAGGGTTAACAGTACCTCTCTCCATGAAGAAGAAAGCTGTAGCCGCTAACATACCCATTGAAATAATCCAAAAAGATATTCCAACGAAGTCATCCTGAGCTAACATCGTAGCGCTTGCTGCATTAGCAATTCCTGTTAAACCTGTTAAGGCAACAGCTGCTAGAGCAAACAGTTTAAGTTTTTTCATAAAAAACTCCCTCTTTAGTTAGTTTTTACTTTTAGTTTATATAAACTAAGCTTAGGCTTCCCTAAGCAAAGATTGGGGTTAAATAGCAAATAAAAACAGTTTATTGAAGACTAAAGTGTCATTTATTTACGTTGATTTTACTGACTTTTTGAAATTAAATACAATTTATAATTTAATAATCTAAAAAAAAGGCACTATCGAATCAAAAATCAAATGTCCAAGAAATTCAATGAAATATACCAAGAATCAATAAATAATCCTGAAAGCTTTTGGAGAGATGCATCAGAAAACATCTTCTGGTTTAAAAAACCAAGCAAAATTTTAAACAAATCTAATCCCCCTTTCTATAAGTGGTACGAAGATGGTGTCACTAACACGTGTTATAATGCTTTGGATTTTCACATTGATCAAGGAAAAGGAGGTAAAACCGCATTAATTTACGATAGTCCTATCACCGGAGACAAAAACAAGTTCAGTTATGAAGAATTAAGATCAAAAGTATCTAAATTTGCAGGAGCACTTAAAAATCAAGGGGTCAATAAAGGTGATCGAGTGATAATTTATATGCCCATGATACCTGAGGCTGTTATAGCAATGCTTGCTTGTGCAAGAATTGGAGCTATTCACTCGGTTGTTTTTGGTGGATTTGCCTCAAACGAACTTGCAAGCAGAATTGACGACAGTAAAGCAAAACTTTTGGTAACCGCTTCGTGTGGTTTTGAGCCTGGAAGGACTGTTGAATACAAGCCTCTAGTAGATGATGCAATAAAACTAGCTAATCACAAGATCAGTAAAATGATTTTGTTTCAAAGGAAAGGTCATGAGGTCAAATTAAATGCTCCTGTAGAGATCAGCTGGGATGAAGCCCATGCTAACGCTAAGGACACAGATTGTGTAGAAATGAATTCAAACGAATTTGCTTATATTCTTTACACATCAGGAACAACCGGAACTCCAAAGGGTATCGTTAGAGATATTGGAGGTCACATCGTTGCTTTAAAATGGACTATGAAAAATATTTATAACATTGATGAGAATGATATTTGGTGGTCAGCCAGTGATATTGGTTGGATAGTCGGTCACTCATATATTGTCTACGCTCCGTTATTTAAAGGATGCACAACTGTGCTTTTTGAGGGTAAGCCTGTCGGTACACCTGATGCCGGAGCTTTTTGGAAAATTATTTCAGACTATAAAGTTAAATCATTATTCACAGCGCCAACAGCTTTTAGAGCAATTAAAAAAGAAGATCCTGAGGGTAAATTCTTCTCTAAATATGACTTAAGCAAATTTGAGAGTCTTTTTTTAGCTGGTGAGCGTGCTGATCCTGATACAATTAAGTGGGCTGAAAATTTATTAAAAATTCCAGTAATAGATCATTGGTGGCAAACAGAAACGAGTTGGGCTATTAGTTCAAATTGTACTGGGATTGAAATGATGAAAACTAAGTACGGTTCAGCTTGTAAAGCAGTACCTGGCTATGATGTGAAAATTATTAAATCAGATCAAACTTTAGCTAAACCAAATGAAATGGGAGATATAGTTGTAAAACTTCCATTGCCCCCAGGTACATTTCCAACTCTTTGGAATGCTGATCAAAGATATAAAGAAAACTATATGTCAAACTATGATGGTTATTATCAAACTTATGATGCAGGTCATATTGATGAAGATGGATATATATGGATTATGTCTAGAACAGATGACATAATTAATGTTGCAGGTCACAGATTATCAACAGGTGCAATAGAGGAAGTTTTATCTGAACATCAATCAGTAGCTGAGTGTGCTGTTCTTGGAATTGCCGACAAACTTAAAGGACAATTGCCTATTGGCTTAGTTGTTTTAAAAGCAGGTGTTGATAAAAGTCACGAAGATATCTCAAAAGAGTGCATACAAATGGTCAGAGAAAAAATTGGTCCAGTTGCTGCATTTAAAATTGCTATAGTTATCAAAAGATTACCCAAAACTAGATCAGGTAAAATTTTAAGGGGAACAATTAGAAAGATTGCTGATAAAGAAGAATATAAAATGCCTCCAACCATTGATGATCCAGCAATTTTAGATGAGATAAAAGCTGATCTGAAAAATAATAATATTCTTTAATAGTGTTAAAAACATATTTATTCCTAATTGGAGCAATTTTTTGTGAGGTTGCTGGTACAATGTTATTGCCAGTATCACAAAATTTTACAAAGTTTTTACCCACTTTTGCCCTAGCTGCATTTTATTTAACTGCATTTTATCTTCTAACTTTTGTTGTGAACAAATTACCAATTGCAATTGTTTATGCTACCTGGAGTGGCCTTGGCATATTTACTATTGCAATACTAGGCTACATTTTTTTCAAACAAACCTTAGCTTGGCAGGCAATTGTAGGGTTATTCTTAATTGTGATTGGCGTTATATTAGTAAATAGTTTTACTGGAAAGATTAGCTAAACACTAAAGGATTTCCCTCGGGTTCACCTAAAATTTTACCATCTTTCATTTTTATTTTTCCGGCTATAATAGTTGCCATTGGAGTACCCTTAAACTCAAATCCATTGAAAGGTGACCACCCACATTTACTCTCTATATTTTCGTTTTTAATTTGAATTGTTCTGTTCATATCCACCACAGTAAAATCAGCATCATAACCTTCTTTAATAAATCCTTTATTCTTTATTCCAAAAATTTTAACTGGATTTTCACAAACAAGATTAATTAATTGAGTAAGAGACAACTTGCCGTCATTTACATGATTTAACATAACAGGCATCAAAGTTTGAACACCGGGCATTCCTGAGGGTGAATTGGGATATTCTTTATCTTTATTAACTTTTAGATGTGGGGCGTGATCTGATCCAATTGTGTCGTTTAAATTATTTTTAACTGCGTACCAAAATCTATCATAATGAGATTTATCTCTTATAGGGGGGTTCATTTGAGCATATGTCCCAAGCTTGTCATAACAGTCTGGAGCATAAATAGTTAAATGTTGGGGTGTAATTTCAAAAGTAATGTTTCCTTTATGTTGAGATAAAAAATCTATTTCTTGTTTTGTTGATATATGAAGTACGTGAGCTTTTTTGTTATATTTTTTTGCAATTCTTACAATTCTTCTTGTTGATGACATGGCACATTCTTCACTCCTCCAAACTGGATGAGAATGAACATCTCCATTTTTAATTAATTTCTTATTTACCTCTAAAATTGCCTCATCTTCTGAATGAACTGCTACAACTTTTGAGCTATTTTGAAAAACTTTATCAATATCTTTTTCATCAGCTACTAAAAGATTTCCAGTCGATGAACCAGCAAATAGTTTTATGCCACAGCACCCTTCTAAATTTTTTAATTCTGCTAGTTGGCTGACATTGTCAGCGGTTGCTCCAAAATAAAAAGCGTAATTGCAGTACATTCTATTTTTTGCAAGATCTAACTTTCTTTGAAATTCTTTTATGTTTGATGTTGGAGGGTTGGTATTGGGCATTTCAAATACAGCTGTTATACCGCCTGCAACCGCAGCCCTACTTCCGGAATTAAGATCTTCAGTATCAGTCGAACCTGGTTCTCTAAAATGAGTTTGGGTATCTATGCAACCAGGTAAAACAGTTTGACCTTTTGCATCATATGTTTCTTTTGCGTCTTCAGAAATATCACCAATCTTTAAAATTTTACCCTCTTTTACAGCAATATCCTTATTTTCTAATTGTCCATTGATATAACATTGCCCATTTTTGATTATTAGATCTAACATTTATAAAAAAAGTTATTATATTAAAAATAGCTATCAATCAAACATGAATAACAGCGTTTATATATTAAAAGACAGATCCATACTCTACGTTAATGGACCAGATGCTAAAAATTTTCTTCAAAATTTAATTAGTAATGACATCAATAAAGTAAATGATAGTTCTAGTTGTTTTGCCTCTTTATTAACACCTCAGGGCAAATTTCTTTATGAATTTATAATTGTAAAACATAAATTAGGTTTTTTTATTGATTGTGAAAAATTACAATCAGAAGCGATATTTAAACAGTTGAACATGTATAAACTTAGATCAAAAGTTGAAATATTAGATTTGAGTAATGAATTTGTTGTAGCAAGTTTTAGTTACGAAAAATATTTGTCAATTGAAGGGTCAAAAGACATATTGGGTTTTACTTTTAAATATAGGGAAGATCCTATCATTCTAGATCCTCGGAATAAAAATTTAGGTGCACGCTTAATAATCAACTTGGAAAAACTTTACTTATCATTAAAAAAACTTGATTTAAAAGATGATAACATCGAAAAATACTACGCTCAAAGTCACAAATTAGGAGTTGTTCCGAAATATTTGAATAAGCTACAAAATAAATTATTTGGTATTGAATGTAATTATGCTGAACTAAATGGAATTGATTTTAAAAAAGGATGTTTTGTAGGTCAGGAAAATACAGCAAGAATAAATTTAAAAAACAAACTATCAAAAAGATTATTGCCTATTGAAATAATTGAGGGAAATTTATCAGAAGATGAAAAAGTTTTTAATAATGATGTAGAGATTGGTAAAGTATTAATTAATGACAATTACCCTTTTGCCCTAATAAAGTTTTTAGATAAAAATTTTGACAAAAATCAAGTATTTAAAAGTAAAAATGGAACTTTTAAAATTTTGGTGCCTGAGTGGCTAAATATTAATAATTAATTTTTATTTGATAGTTTAATAAATAATCCATAATCAGGATCTTTATTGAAGAGTTCATAGTGACTATCTAAATTAATTTGAAAATTATCTAATTCTTTATTGTGAGATAGTTTCGCTAAAGAGTCTTGAAATGTCATTGAGTAAAGTGATCTTTGTGAATTTTTATAATCAAGCGCTATCACAAAATTATCATTTTTACTGTCTTTAGCCTGATCCCTAGTATATTTTGTCATTAAAGTTAAACCGTTATTAGAAATTAAATCAAATCCAATTCCACCAATTATATTATGTGTAGCATTATTTATATTTTTAAAAGTATAAGCACTACCATCTGACTCGTATGAAAATTTTTGCTGAGATGACGGACTCATATCAGCATAATATTCAAAATCAAAATATGGTATCAAACTTCCAACTTTTAATTCATAAGTATTGTCCAAACTTGCACCTATTGAGGAAGTAAAATTTCCAATATATTGATCTTCAAATTTTAAATTCAATCCAGCTGCTCCTGTTTCTGTATATTCACCAAAATGTGTTATCCCATAATTTATTTTTATTTTTGGAGTAAAATTCAATTTATTTTTTGAAAAAGTATCTCTTAAACTTAAGGATCCATATAATTGCTCACCATATCTTTCGCCGTCAGTTGATGTTGAACCGCTATTATTTAATAAGTCAGAATTTATAAAACTCAAACCTAATAAGTGATCAGTAAATCGATCTCCTCCTTTTGGTTTACTTTCATAAAAAGTCAAACTAAATGAACTCATATCAAGCGCACTTCCAAGATCTCCCACATCAACATCGTCACTACCAAATCTTATTGCAATCCCACGCATAATATTATCTTCACTTCTTTTATCAGCTCCAAAAGTGATTGCTGAAGTATTAATATCTTTTGAGGAAGAATTAGAAGTATCTCCAATTTTACCAATACTAATTGTACCTTCGCTCCAAAAAGACCAGCTAGAATTTTGATTTAAATCGGAGGAATTATTATTAGAAAAATAAAGAGGAATTAATTCCTCTGTGAGAGAATTTAAAATTTCATTATTAAATTGGAACTTAATATTCTGGTTTGTTAAATTTAATCTATTGCTGTTACGTCTTAACCATTCCATACGATTTAATACTGGAAAGGTTGTATGTTGAATTAACTTTTTTGCTGCCTCTGATTGGGATTCTGCCGATGCAACATCATCTTTATTTGCTGTTGGATCAATACATTTAACTACCCCGAAACCACATGATAGATTATATTCGTGTACATCAGATGATTTATCTGTGTCATAATCCATAATAAACATTTTGGATCCATCAGTGTTAAACGTTATACCCCATACCTGAGTAAGTTCTTCAGACGTATTATATGAACCTACATAAGTAACGGTACCAGCTAAATTAAACGGAGTAGATAAAGAATACTCATTTATTGTATCTCCTTCACCAGTTGTTATATACATTTTGGATCCATCAGAACTAAATTTTATACCCCGAACATCACCACCATTAGCAATTAAACCACCACCACTTGGTGAAAAATTTTTTACTAAAGTTTCGTTAGATAAATCATACGGGCTTGAAAGTGAATATTGAAAGACATGCCCATTACTTGCTCTATCAAGGAGATAGATATTTTTACCGTCATTACTAAAAGTTATTGCTCTTAAATTTGGAGAGCTATCTAAAGTGAAACTTTTGTTACCTTGGCTTACACAAGTTGAAATATCATAAGCAGTTGTTAATGAGTATATTTCTACATCATCGTCTCCCATGTCAGTTAAAAAAAATTTTGTTCCATCAGAGTTAAATTCGATATTAGTGCCATCTAATGCCTCACCTCCGATATTACAAAAGGAGTTAGTTAAAAAAGTTGCTTCTGAAATATCAAAAGGAGTACTTAATGTATATTGGATCACTCTATTAGCAGAAAAACCGGCAATGAACATTCTGGTACCATCCGGGTTAAAAGTTATACCTGAGGGTGAGTTCTGGCCTTTGTCACTATTTTTTGGAACATCGATATCGTCAACAAATGACGAAACTGCTCCAAAAGCTTTAAAGCTCGTGAGAAAAAAGATTAATAATAAACTTATAAATTTTAGCAATTTCACGAGCTATTTTTAAACCAAAAAAATATTTTATGCATCCGAGAATATAGATGATTGATGTTGAAAAAGTTACATTTGGTGCGGCCAGAGAGACTCGAACTCTCATGGACTAGGTCCACACGGCCCTCAACCGTGCCTGTCTACCAATTTCAGCATGGCCGCAAATATGACCCACATTAAATCAATGACAAGCAGGTTTCAAATTGATAAATTTTTATTATGGAATTTAACCAAGAAGTAAAGCAAGCAACTGACCCTATTTACAAAAAAATATCTAAGGTAATGCCTGAAATTGAATGGTCTGTGCACGCGCCTTATATTCACAAAATTAATAAACTTAAAAAAGAAAAAAATGCAGTTATTCTTGCTCATAACTATCAAACTCCAGAAATTTACCACGGCATAGCAGATTTTTCAGCTGACTCTCTGGCGTTAGCTGTCGAGGCATCAAAAACTTCTGCAGATATAATTGTAATGGCGGGTGTTCACTTTATGGCTGAAACTGCAAAGTTAATGAGTCCAAATAAAAAAGTTTTGTTACCAGACATGAAAGCAGGATGCTCATTATCTTCTTCAATTACTGGTAAAGATGTAAGATTACTCAAAGAAAATTATCCAGGTGTACCTGTTGTTTCATACGTAAATACATCTGCAGATGTTAAAGCTGAAACAGATGTATGTTGCACATCTGCCAATGCAGTTAAAATTGTAAAATCACTAGGTGTTAAAAAAGTTATTTTTCTTCCTGATGATTATTTGGCAAAATATGTTGCTTCACAAACAGACGTTGAAATAATTTCTTGGAAAGGAATTTGTATTGTGCATGATCAGTTTAATGAGAAGGAAATTATCAACATTCGAAAAAATAATCCAGGGATAAAAATTATTGCACACCCAGAATGTCCTCCTGAAGTAATTAAAGCAAGTGATTTTGCAGGATCAACATCTGGCATGATTAATTATGTGAAAGATAACCAGCCTAAAAAAGTAATGATGGTTACTGAATGTTCTATGAGTGATAATATTCAAGTCGAGAATCCAAATGTAGAGTTTATAAGACCATGCAACATGTGTCCTCATATGAAAAAAATAACTCTACCAAAAATACTTGACTGCTTAGAAAATGAAACTGGTGAAATTATTATGGATCAAGAGACAATCGATAAGGCTAGATTGTCTGTAGAAAAAATGGTTGCTATCGGTAGATAACTTTTTGTGTCTCAAATAAAACTAAGTGAAAATTTTATTAAAAACACTGTCAAGCTCGCACTAAACGAAGATTTATATCCCTCAGGAGATATTACTTCAAGTCTTGTTAAAAATAACAAAATAATCAGAGTAAAATTAATAGCTAATGAAGATGCAATAATTGGGGGATTGTTATTTGCAAAAAGTGCATTTTCTCTTATTGATAAAAAAATAAAATTTATTGTAAAAAAAAAAGACGGATCTTTTGTAAAAAAAAAGTCACTCGTTGCAATAATTCAAGGTAATGCTCAAAACATATTAATAGCAGAGAGAGTTGCTTTAAATTTTCTATCTCATATTTCGGGTATTGCAACAAAAACTAATAAGTTTGTGAAACTAGCTGGAAAAAAGTGTAAAATATGTTGTACAAGAAAAACTATTCCAAATTTAAGAGTTATTCAAAAATATGCTGTCAAATTAGGTGGTGGAACCAATCACAGATTTAATCTTAGTGATGAGTTTCTTATTAAAGATAATCATGTTGCAAGTTCAAATATAAGAGAATTAGTTTCTTCAGCTATTAAAGATAAAAAAGGAAGAAAAATTACTGTCGAAGTAGATAATCTCAATCAGCTTAAACAAATTATTGGTTTAAAATTTAATAGGGTTTTATTTGACAATATGAGTAATAAAAACTTAAAACTTGGAGTGAAACTCACAAAAAAAAATTATGAAACTGAAGCCTCTGGAAACATTAGCCTTAAAACAATTAGATCTGTTGCGAAAACCGGGGTCAACAGGGTTTCTGTTGGTAGTATAACACACAGCGCTCCAGCTATAGATTTTAAACTTGAATTTTAATTGATAAATTTTTTCAGATTTGGCTTAAAATAATTTGGCCCTTTCATTACTTTGCCATGCTCATTATAAATTGGTTTTCCATTATTATCTAATTTACTCATATTTGAGTTTTGAACCTCTTCAAAACACTTATCTAAATTAATACCAAATGCATGACCCGCGCCGTAAGTGACGTAAAGTATATCTGTTAGTGCATCTGCAACCTCTAATAAATCTTTATTATTCATTGCCTCCGTGAGTTCGTTCAATTCTTCTTTTATTAGGTCCATTCTTAATTTGTTGATTTTATCTGTGCTAAATGAGGGTTTATCTTTAACTTCTTGTCCAAAAGTTTTCATGAAAACTCCAACCTTACTAAAATTTGACATAATGCTCCTGTAAGTTTTTTAAAAATAATGTATATTCATAATAATTTATTAATTACTAATTAATCAATGAAATTAAGAAAAGAATTTGACAGTATAGGATCTATTAATGTTCCTAATGATAAATATTGGGGCGCATCAACTCAGAGGTCAAAAAAATATTTTGATATTGGTGAATTTTTAGTAAGACCAACACTAATAAAATCGATAGCTATTATAAAGAAAGCAGCTGCAATAGTACACGCAAAAGAAAAACAAATTTCACCAAATATTTCAAAAGCAATTATAAAGGCATCAAATGAAATAATTTCAGGAAAATTAGATGATCATTTTCCACTAAAAGTTTGGCAAACAGGTTCTGGTACTCAAACAAACATGAATGTAAATGAAGTCATCGCAAACAGAGCTATTGAAATTTTAGGGGGAAAAAAAGGTTCAAAAAAACCTGTTCACCCTAATGATCATGTTAATAAATCTCAGTCAACTAATGACGTATTTCCAACAGCAATGCACATAGCTATAGCTGTTGAAACGAGAAAAAAATTATTACCAGCATTAGAACTATTGAATAAAGATTTAAAAAAAAAAGCCTCTAAATTTAGGAAAATAATTAAAGTAGGAAGAACTCACTTACAAGACGCAACTCCTTTATCATTAGGACAAGAATTTTCTGGCTATCAGTCACAACTACAAGACTGTATCTCAAGAATAAAAAATGCATTAAATGAAATTTACTTTTTAGCGCAAGGTGGAACTGCTGTTGGAACAGGTATTAACAGTAAAAAAGGATTTGATAAAAAAATAATCAATCAAATAAAAAAAATTACAAAAATTCCTTTTAAACCAACGAAAAATAAGTTTGCGGCACTAGCTGCTCATGACGAAATAGTAAATTTTTCAGGAACACTAAACACTACTGCAGTATGTTTAATGAAGATTGCTAATGATATTAGATTTTTAGGTTCAGGACCAAGAGCAGGGTATGGCGAATTAATTTTACCAACAAATGAACCTGGTTCATCAATAATGCCAGGAAAAGTAAATCCTACTCAATCAGAAGCAGTAACCATGGTTTGTGTCAAAGTAATTGGCAATCACAATGGTATTACTATGGCTGGATCGCATGGTCACTTTGAATTAAATGTGTTTAAACCATTAATTGCCCACAATATTTTACAATCAATTGATTTGTTATCTGATAGTTCAAAAAATTTTGCGTTATATTGTGTTAAGGGCATTAAAGCCGATAAAGTTAAAATAAAAAATTATCTTGAGAATTCTCTAATGCTAGTAACTGCACTTGCCCCAAAAATTGGATATGATAGAGCTGCTAAAATTGCTAAATCGGCACTAAAAAACGGAACTACATTAAAGTTCGAAACTTTAAAATCAGGTTTAATAAACGAAAAAGAATACGATAAAATTGTTGATCCAAAAAAAATGATTTATCCAGCATAACTGCTGAAGAAATTGTTTACGAAATTTTTAAAGGAAATCTTATTAATAAATTTTTTATCAGCTGAATTGAAATTATCAATAAATTGATTTAATTTTGCATCAGATGTACTATTTATCTTTACATTATCAAAACTAAATTTATTTTTGTAAAAATTATAAACAAAGTCAAATTCTAATTTATCTATTTTTTTTCGGTGAATTTTTTTAATTTGAAATGATTTATAAAAATTTTCGATATTTTTTGCATTTATAACAAGTTTACCAATCAAAAGAATTTCATTTTGATCATAGTTTAATAACCCCTCTTTAAGATTGATCTCAAGGTCATCTTTCCACATTACTCTAGATTTTGAAAAAGTTATGTTTCCCTGATCTAAATTTAGCTTTAATTTCAAATCCTTTAAATAATCTATATTGGTAATATTATTTACATTTAAATTAATATTCACATTTAAATTTTCGTTGTTTAAGATTTCTGATTTAAATATTTCTATAAGAATTGAGTCATTTTTCAAAATATCTTTCGCACTTATTCCATCATAATTGAAAGACGCCTCAAGATAAAAAGGTTTAAAATCAAAATATCCATTAAATTTTTTTTTATCAATTGATGAAAAATTTAAGGAATTTTTGTTAATTTCATAAAAAAGAGACTCATCTCTATTAACGAATAACAAATCTATTCTACCTTTTTTAATTAAATCCTCATAATTTGTATTACTTTCAATGTTCAATCTTATCTTTTTTGAGTTAAATTTTATGGTAAAATTTTTTTGAAATTTATTATTTTTAATATCAATTGTATAAGGGATATTAAAAATTTCATTTTTTGAATTTAAAACATTTTCTAAATTATAAGAATCAAAATAAAATTTACTATTATTTATTTTGTTTAGGAATAATAACTCTTCATCTAAATTTTTAAAAAAGATATTGCTTTTTTTTAAAATTATCTTGTTATCATTGGGTTCCATTTGTAATAATCTTTTAAAAAAGAACAGATCATTTTTATTTAAATTAAAATCTGTTTTGTTTAAAACTAAATCGTTAATCTCCAATTTATCTATTAAAAAAAAGTTTCCGAAATCAATAAATGCCTTAAAATTTTGAACTATAGCTATTTCTCTTTCATTGTTTATAATTGACAAATTTTTACTTGTAAAATGAGGTTTTGGAAGAAGACCATACCTAATTTTTTCGTTAAATTTTATTTCAATATTGTATTTTTTTAAAATTTGATTCTTTATTTCAACTTGAGCTATATCTTTGTTATATATAGTTGGTAGTAAAAAATAACTCAGTGTCAATATAAGCCCTGCTGACAAGATAAAAAAGACTTTATTATTAGTAAGTATATTGTTTTTTTTAGAATAGTTTTTTAAGAAATTTAACTTGTTAAAATAGTTTTCTAATAAATTGTTTATTGATACAAATCTTTGCTTAAGTTTTTTTGAAATTAAATTTATTTTATTCATTATTTTTCTGATCAACTTATAATAAATTATATTAAATGGTAAACTCTGATTATTTAAAAAATCTAAATAAAGCTCAAAAAGAAGCAGTTACACATCTTGATGGACCCTTGTTAATTGTTGCTGGCGCTGGATCAGGTAAAACTAAGGTGCTCACAACAAGAATTGCAAATATAATTAGAGAAAAAAAAGCTTTTGCAAATCAAATCTTAGCAGTTACTTTCACTAACAAAGCAGCCAAAGAAATGCAAATTAGAGTGAGTCAAATTTTAGGCTCCACTGCAGTTGGATTATCTTGGTTAGGTACTTTCCATTCAATCTGTGCAAAATTATTAAGAAAACATGCTGCTGCAGCTAATCTAAACTCAAACTTCACAATTATTGATACGGATGACCAGGCCAGATTAATCAAAAATATTTGTAAGGCCGAAAATGTGGATGTAAAAAAATTATCACCTAAATATATTTTAGCAATTATTGATAGATGGAAAAATAGAGGATTTTATCCCAATGAAGTAATTATTAATAAAAAAGATATCTATGAGAAAACAATTTTACCAATCTATAAAATTTATCAAAAAAAACTTACTGATCTGAATTCTTGTGATTTTGGTGATTTGATTTTACATTCACTAAAAATTTTAGAAAAAAATCATGATATCAGAGAGTTATATAGAAAAAATTTTAAATATATTTTAGTAGATGAGTATCAAGATACAAATTTTGTTCAAAGTAAATGGCTTAACCTTCTGGTGGGAAATAATCAAAATATTTGTTGTGTCGGCGATGATGATCAGTCTATTTATAGCTGGAGAGGTGCAGAAATCAAAAACTTTTTAGAATTTGATAAAATTTATAAAAACACAAAGGTTATTAGGCTTGAGCAAAATTATAGATCTACGCAAAATATTTTATCAGTAGCTTCAGATTTAATTTCAAATAATGAAAATCGTGTTGGAAAAACTCTTGAAACAACTATGGAAGATGGCGACCTGGTAAAGTTAAATTGTTTTAAAAGTGGTAAGGATGAAGCCACAAATATTTCAGATGAAATAGAAAAAGTAAAAAAAAATTTTTCATTAAATAATATAGCCATACTGGTAAGAGCAATTTTTCAAACAAGAGAATTTGAGGAAAGATTTTTAAAAATAGGAATGCCCTATAGAATATTAGGTGGAATAAAATTTTATGAAAGAGCTGAAATAAAAGACTGCGTAGCGTATCTTCGTTTAATTTATCAGGAAAGAGATGATCTTGCTTTTGAGAGAATTGTTAATAATCCAAAAAGATCAGTTGGTGAAACTACTCTTAAAGATATACACAGTTTTTCAAAAAAAAATTCTATTTGTTTGGAGATAGCCTCAAAAAAAATGATTGAACAAAATTTAATAAAACCTAAGGCAAAAATTGGTTTAACAATTTTTTTAGAATTAATAGACAAATGGAGAAATGATCTAAAATTAAAAAAGATTAATCATGTCAAATTACTTCAACTAGTACTAGATGAATCAGGTTATTCTGGAATGCTTAAGAATAAAAAGGATTTAGAAAATGAAAATAGACTTGAAAATATCAAAGAACTTTTAAGTGCTATGAAAGAATTTGATAATTTAGAAAGTTTTTTAGAACATGTTTCGTTAGCAACCTCAATCGACCAAAATTGGGATGGTGAAAAAGTAAATATGATGACAATGCATGCCGCTAAGGGTTTAGAGTTTGATGTTGTTTTTTTACCTGGATGGGAAGAGGGTCTTTTTCCCCATCAAAAATCTATTGAGGAAAAAGGACAAAATGGTTTAGAAGAGGAAAGAAGATTAGCTTATGTTGGTATAACTAGAGCGAAAAAAAAATTAATCATATCGTTTTCAACTAATAGATTTTATCAAGGTGACTGGATTGATAGTATGGCATCAAGATTTGTTAATGAACTCCCTGAAAAATTTTTAGAAAAAAACTCTTTTTATGATCAAGATAAAAATGAAATAGAAGATTTTGAATTTAACCAAGATATAGATTTTGAGGACAATGATAATATAAGAAGTCCTGGTTGGATTAGATATCAAAAAAAACTTAAATGATAAAAAAAAGGTTAGGAATATTAAAAAAAAATTTTAATGCACTTGGCATAGATGGCTATGTAGTACCTAAAAATGACGAATTTTTCTCAGAATATTCAATAAAAGACAGGCTTAAAACAATTTCAAATTTTAGTGGTTCAGCGGGATATGCTGTAATTTTGAAAAAAAAAAATTATCTATTTGTAGACGGTAGATATTCTTTACAAGCTAAAATCCAAGCAGGAAGCAACTTTACTATTAAATATATTAACGAAATTTTCAATTGTAATTTATTTAATAACATTACACTAGGTATAGATCCTAATATATTTACAAGTAACGAAGTGAATAAATTTTTTTTAAAATATAATAAGATTAAAATTATTAAGGAAAATTTGGTTGATAAAATTTACAATATATATCCAAAAAAAATTAAACCATTTTATTCTTTGAAAGAAAATATAACTGGAGAAAGTCACAAAAAAAGGATTTATAAAATTTCAAATATATTAAAAAAAGAAAAAGTAGATTATTTATTTATTAGTTCACCAGAAAATGTTGCATGGTTATTGAATATTAGAGGTCATGATAGTCCCAATAGTCCGATACCTAATTGTCGTCTACTTTTAGCAAAAAATAAAAAGTTTTTTATAATTTGTGAAAAAAATAAATTGATAAAATTAATTAATGAAAAAAAAATTACTAATAAACAAATAATAGACCCTAAAAAATTAAGCGATTTTTTTAAAAAGATAAAAAGTGGTAAATTCATAATTGATGACAAAACATGCTCATTACTTTACAGAAATTCTATAATTACCAACCATCAAATTATTAAAAAAAATGATCCTATATACCTTTTAAAATCAATTAAAAATGAAAATGAAATTAAAAATACTATAAATACTCATATCTATGATGGGGTGGCTTTAACAAAATTTCTATATTGGATTAAAGTATTAAATAAAAAAGAAATTACTGAAGTCGATGCACAAAATAAACTTGAGAAATTTAGAAAGATAAATAAAAAATATTTATTTCCGAGTTTTGATACTATTGCAGGTTCAGGAAAAAATGGAGCGATAATTCACTTTAGAGCAACAAACAAAAACACGAAAAAGATACATAAAAGTGATTTATTTTTATGTGACTCTGGTGGACAATATAAATACGGTACTACTGATGTAACAAGAACTATATGTTTCTCTGACCCTCCCAAATCTATCAAAAATATATTCACTAAAGTTTTGAAAGGACACATTGCTGTCGTTACATCAAATCTTAAGACTCATTATAACGGTAAATTGATTGATAAAAGAGCTAGAGCATATCTGAAAAGAAGTGGTCTTGATTATGATCATGGTACGGGCCATGGTGTTGGTTTCTTTTCAAATGTTCACGAAGGACCTCAAGCTATTTCAAAGTATAATTCAATTAAATTACAAGAAGGTATGATTTTAAGTAATGAGCCGGGCTATTACAAAAAAGGAAAATTTGGTATAAGAATTGAAAATCTTATATATATAAAGAAAAGTAAAAAAAAATTATCATTTGTTAATCTTACTCTAGCACCGATTGATAAAGATTTAATTAATTTTCGTCTTCTTAATAAAGATGAAAAAAATTACCTTTTTAATTATCACTTAAATATATATTTAAATTTGTCTAAATATCTTAATAAACAAGAAAAAAAATGGTTAGCTAGTCTTATTTAACATATTTAACCATTCTGTTTGTGACAATATTTTTATATTTAAATCTTTAGCTGCATCTATTTTTCTTTTTGTTGGCTTTTCACCTATTATTAAATAATCTAATTTTTTTGAAACATTGCTTATTATTGATCCAGAATTTTCCTCAATTAAAGATTTCGCCTCCGCTCTACTAATACCATCAAGTTTGCCTGTTAACATAAAAGTTTTGTTAATAAATATACCGTTACTCTTTGCTAAAATAGCATTTTTTACTTTTATCAACCCACATAGATCCTTTAACACTCTTAAATTCGTGCTATTGGAAAAAAAACTTTTTATTGAATTAATTTGCGTTTCTCCAATTCCATCTATATTTATTAAATCATTAAATCTTTTTGTTTCAGATAATAAAAGAAAATTTTTTATTGATGACAGATTTTTTGAAATTAATTTTGCATTCTCTAAACCTATATGCCTTATTCCCAAAGCAAAAATAAATCTCTCAAAAGAAATTGTTTTTTTTGTATCTATTGAATATTTTAAATTATTAACAGATTGTTTCCCCCACCCATCTAAATTTTCTATTGCAGAATAATCTAATCTAAAAATATCTTGAGGAAGTCGGATCAGATTTAATTTCCAAAAGTTTTCAACAATCTTTTTACCAAACCCCTCTATATTAAATGCTTCTTTAGACACGAAATGCTTAATTTTTTCTATGGCAATTTTCTCACATTCAAAACCTTCACTGGTGCATCGTCTTACTGCGTCCTCTTTTTTTGTCATGATATTGTATTCTTTAACTGTTTTTGATCCACAAGAGGGGCAATTCAATGGAAACATAAATTTTTTTGATTCATTGTCTCTAAGCTTTAAGTCTACTGAAATCACATGTGGTATTACATCTCCTGCTCGTTCAATCAAAACAGTATCACCAACTCTTATATCTTTTCGAATTATTTCTTCTTCATTATGCAATGTTGCATTAGAAACAACCACTCCTCCAATATTAATTGGTTTAATCTTAGCAACTGGAGTTAACGCTCCTGTTCTGCCAATTTGAATTTCGATGTTTTCAATTTTTGAAATACCGTTATTAGCAGAAAATTTATGTGCAACAGCCCATCTAGGTGCATTTGCAATATTGCCAAGTCTTCTCTGCAGGTTTAAATCGTTAATTTTATAAACTATGCCATCAATATCAAAATCTAAACTTCCTCTTTTATTTTCTATATCTTTATAATTTTTCATTAAATTTTTTATACCTTTAATAGTTTTGTTTAAAGGATTTGTTTTAAAACCCCATTCTTTAAGTTTTTTTAAAAATTCGCTTTGCTTTTTAATATTAAGCCCTTTTTCATAACCAAAAGTATAAGCAATAAATTTTAATGGAATTTTTTTTGTTTCAAGAGGATTTTTGTGTCTAAGAGAACCAGAGGCAGCATTTCTAGGATTTGCAAACTTACCAGCTAATTTTTTAAAATCATAATTCTGAATAAATATTTCTCCTCTTATATCTATTTCACTAGGGAAATCTTTTGATAAAATCGTTTGTGGTATATCATTTATAGTTTTTAGATTTTCTGTTATATCCTCTCCTTCCTTTCCATCTCCTCTAGATAAACCATTGATAAACTTTCCGTTTTTAAATGATAATGAGGCCGAAATTCCATCAATTTTAGGTTCGGCACTATACTCAATTTCTGAATAATCTTTTTGATTTAGATAATTCATAATTTTTTTTTCGAAGTTGTTCAAATCATCTTGATCAAAAGCGTTAGCAAGTGAAAGCATAGGAACCCTGTGAGAGATTTTTTTAAAATTTTTAGAAGGTTTAAATCCTACGATTTTAGAGGGTGAGTTTTTGCTTTTAAGATAAGAATGTTTGCTCTCTAGTTTTAAAATATCATTTTTGAGAGTATCATATTCTCTATCATCAACTATTGGACTGTTTTTTTCATAATAAAATTTGTTTAACTTAATTAATTTTTGAATCTTTTTTTTATACTCTTTTTCAATTTCTTTTTTTTTCATCTTACTCAAAAAGAGCTTTAAACTTCTCTATCATTTTTTTGTTCTTTTTTTTTATATCTTTAAATCTATTTTTTTTTCTAATTTTATAATTTTTATCAAATAAACTATATGTATTTTGATACCATTCAGATGAGCCATAATTATATCCAAGAAGCTGCGCATATTTTTCTGCCTCATCAATTAGACCAATCGTGTAATGAACTTCCACCAGCCTGTGAAGGGCCTCAGCAGTATAGATTGTCGTATCATAATCATCTATTATAGTTCTAAAACGATTGATTGCTGATATCCATTTTTTTTTTTCAAAGTAATATCTGCCAATATACATTTCTTTAGAGGCTAAAATATCATCAATCAAAGTTATTTTGAATTCTGCATCTAATGCATACTCTGTATTAGGAAATTCTCTTAAAACAAAATCAAATTTTACCTTAGCATTTTTAATTGATTGTAAATCTTTTTTTTCATCTACTATTTGCTCAAAATAACATATCCCTATTAAATAATGGGCATATGAAATATCTTTATAGTAAGGGTAAACTTTTATAAATCTTTCTAATTCAGCGATAGAGTCACTGTAATAATCTTGGATATAATATGAATAAGCTGCCATTAATGCGGATCTTGGAGCTAAATCAGATTGTGGGAATAGTGTTTCAACTTCATTAAATTTTTTAGCTGCATACAAAACATCACCACTTTCTAGTGCATCTTTCCCAATATCATAAGCCTCTAAAACTTGAAGTTCTAAACTTTTTTCTTTAATTACAGAATCTTTAAGATCTTTTTTAGAACAAGAAACAAGAATCAAAAGAAAAAATAGTAAGTATAAAGCTCTAAAAAATAACATTCAATTTTTATATAATTTAAAGTAAAAATTTAAAAGAACAATATATTTAAGCTATAGATCTTAATAGTCTTTTGTTTATTAATGAATGTGGAAGGCTTCTCTCTTGAATCTCAATTATTGAAAAATTATCTTTATTTTCAAACACTTTTCTTAAAAGTTGATTAGTCATAAAATGTCCACCCTGAGAACACTTTATGCTAGCTATCATTCTATAACCTGAAGTATATAAATCTCCTACACAATCAAGAATTTTATGGTTAACAAATTCCAAAGAATTTCTTAGGCCTTCTTTATTTAAAACTTTATCATTGTCAACAACAATAGCATTATCTAAGCTACCTCCTTTTGCGAGGCCGTTTTCCCTAATTTTTCTTATATCCTCATATAAACAAAAAGTTCTTGAATTGAAAATATTAGTTAAGTCATCTTCATAGATATTAATTCTATTTCTTTGATTACCTATAATAGAATTTTTATATTTTAACTCAAAATCAATATCTAAACTTAATTTTGATGGCTCAATCGATACGAACTTTTCATTGTTTCGATGGACTACTTTTTTATTTATTTTGATGATCTTAATAGGTGCTTCACTTTTTGTTAAACCTGTGCTCGATATTTTTTCTATAAATTCTTTTGCTGAACCATCCAAAATTGGTACTTCTTCACTGTCAATCTCAATTAAAACATTATCTACACCCAGTCCAAATAAGGCTCCCATTAAATGTTCTATAGTACAAACTTTAACACCATATTCATTAGAAACTGTTGTATTAAGAGTGGTATTGTTAACATTAGAAAAATTTGGAAAAACTATATTGTTTGTTTTTAAGTCAATTCTTTTGAAGATTATTCCTGAATTTGGTTCAGACGGTTTCAAACACATATTTGATACTTTTCCACTGTGTAAACCTATGCCGCTAAAAATTACAGGGTTTTTTACTGTTTTTTGATTTAATAATGACATGAGAAACTCTTATTACTGTAATTGATCCAATTAAATACAATAAATGTTACTGTAAAATACAATTAATTGAATAAATCAAAAAATTTTTCAAAAAAACCTTTATTTTTCGATATTTTATTAATTATCTTCACCTCATTTTTATTGTGTCCATCGATAATTTCACTGGTCATCTTAAAAAAATTAATATCTCCATCTTTCGTAAATTTATAAATATAGCTCGCGCTCAATATTCGGTTTACTGAGATTTGAAATTTTTTTAGACTTTTTTCAATTTTGTTTATTAATTCATCAGGTAGACAGATAAAGCTTATATCTAAAGAAAAATTCTTACATTTTTGATTAAGTGGTAACTCTTTAAAATGAACATCATCAATAAGATAGCTGTCAATTAAAATGTGAATAATCCTCATATTTTGAATTGTTTTTTCACACTGACTCTTTGCACTTTTTATTAAGTATAAAATTATACTGGAGTTAATAATTTCATTATAATCATGTTTTTTCATAGAAATTTGTAAATCTAAAAAATCTCTTGTTTCTAATATTATGTTTATTTTTTCTATAAAATTTCCTAAGATTTTTTCAACCTTAAATACGTTTTCATTGAGAAAAAAATTCAATTTATCAAAGTTTAAATGAGTAACATTATCATCAAAAACAATTTCATCCCTAAATATTAATTTGAAGTCAGTTTTACGATTAACAGATAATGTTATTTTTTTTTGACTGAAAAATAAAAAAACTTCAAAGTTTATATCATTTTCCATTTATTATAACCTGGTTATCTTGGCGAAGATCTAAAATTTCGATATTCTTGAATTCTTTATTATGTAATACGCTCAGAGATAGATTTAATGAGTCTTCTAAATTTTCTTTCGGAAGTTTAATAATAATATTTTGGTCAGTTTCAATATCCCACCTACCTGATTTAAAAAAATACAAATTTCTTACTCTAGATAATTCAAACTTTG
Source organism: uncultured Pelagibacteraceae bacterium (assembly GCA_902524345.1). GTDB lineage: Bacteria > Pseudomonadota > Alphaproteobacteria > Pelagibacterales > Pelagibacteraceae > Pelagibacter. The sequence goes on from CABZCX010000003.1 coordinate 75,472, forward strand.
ATTTTTTTATAGATTTTAAGAGATTAAAAAAAGAAACATTATCATAATCTCCAAAGATATTAGGTAGATTATTATCTTTATTAACTGACTGAATTAATTTACCATTTGAACCCAAAACAAAAGTTTTTCCGTCTTTAAAAATGTTAGCTAAAAATTTTGTTTTAGTTACTCTAATTTCTATTGATGAAGGATACTTTTTAAATACAGAGTAATTTTCAATTAATTTGTTAGCCTCTAATTTTTTTACTAACTGAAATTTATTTAAAAAGAAAATATTTTTTAAATTAAGTAATTCAAGATTAGTTAATAAATCTTGCGTTTCTCTATCATTTAATCCTACTATCGTAATTTGATCTATAGTTTTTAACTCAATATTTGAGAAATACTTATTATTAAAAGTACTTAAAGAAATAATTAATAGAATATAAAATAAAATTTTTCTATTTAATCTTAATTGCATCTTTTAAAAGTAATTCAATTAATCTAATAAAACTAATCTTTTTAAATGCGGCTATTTCAGGTACTAAAGAAAGTTTTGTCATACCAGGCTGGGTATTAATTTCCAAAAGGTAAAATCTATTTCTATAAAATTTAAAATCTGACCGAGTAACGCCTCTGCATTTTAAAATTTTGTGAGCTTTTAAGGCTATGTCCATTAATTTATTATATTCTTTCTTGGTCAAATCTACAGGAATTAAGTGTTTAGTTTTCGCTTTTGGATTATACTTAGCTTGATAATCATAAAATTTTCTTTTTGGTTTTAATTCAATAGCTCCAAGTTTGTTCGATCCAATTATTGCTGCTTGAATTTCACGTCCTGATATAAACTCCTCAATAATAATTTTTCTATATTCTTTTAATAACTTTAATTTTCTAAAAATATTTGATTTGTTACATATAAAAACATTGACACTTGATCCCTCATTTATTGGTTTGATAACAACTGGAAATTTAGTTTCTTTCTCGATTTTCTTAATCAAATTATTTTTTGATAAATTGAAAGAATAACAAAAATATTTTGGAGTCAATATATTATTTTTTATAAAAATTTTTTTTGATATCTCTTTATCCATAGCTAAAGCGGACGCAATAACACCTGAGTGGGTATAGGGAATTCTGGTACTTTCTAAAATTGTCTGTATGTAGCCATCCTCACCAAACTGACCATGCAATGCATTAAAAATAACTTTTGGTTTGAAGGATTTTATTTTGCGAAAGAATTTGTAATTAGGTTCGGTAATCTTTACTTCATAACCATTTTTTTTCAACTCTTTTGCTACTTGTCTTCCAGTATCAAGACTGATTGATCTTTCTTTTGAAATTCCACCTGAAATTATTAATATTTTTTTTTTCAAATTATTCCAATATCTTAATTTCTTTTTCTAAACTAATTCCAGTTTTTTTTAAAACTTTTTTAGAAACGTAATCTATCAATTTTTTCATATCCTGAAACTTCGCATTACCTTTATTTACAAAAAAATTGAAATGTTTTTCTGAAATACAAGCATCTCCAAATGATTGATCAGGAGGAACGGAGTCTCTTATAAGCTCCCAAACTTTTTTATTACTTTGAGCTATTGGGTTTTTAAATGTACTACCACTTGTTTTAATTCTTGTGGGTTGATTTTTCTCCTTTTTAGATTTTAATTTACTCATGGTAGTCTCTATTTCTTTTTTATTTGACTTCAAACCTTTAAAAGAAGCACTTAGAAAAATATAATCTTCAGGTATATTACTTTTTCTATACTCAAATTTAATCTCTTTTGATGGTATTGTTATTACTCTTCCGAATTTGTCAACAGCCTGTACAGAGACTAATATATCTTTAAATTCTTTATCAAAACAACCAGCATTCATTGTAATACCACCTCCAACTGTACCTGGTATACATGATAGAAACTCAAATCCACTTAAACTATTTTTAAGAGCAAAATTAGATAAACTTTTATCCAATACAGCACTACCAGCGATTATGATATCTTCGCCATGTAATGTAATATTATTAAAATTTTTTCCTAGTTTGATAACCACTCCGTCAAATAAATCATCAGTTATTAGAACATTTGAACCGGCACCAAGTACAAATATTCTTTCTTGATTATTAAGAATTTTAAGAAAACTAATCAATTGGTCTAGATGGTCTGCTTTAAAAAATACTTTCGATTTACCACCTATATTAAACCAATTTTTTCTTTTCAAATCATATTGGAAGTGTAAATTTTCACCAAAATTATGAAGTAATTTTTTAATTTCATTTATTTTCATCTCATCAGCTCTGGGAGTTTTCTCATCCAATTTGAAATAGTACCGGCACCCATACCTATTACTATTTTTTTTCCATAAATATTCTTTTTTATAAATTTCGCTAATTGGAAATTATCTTTTACTAAAAAAAGTTTAACTTTAGAATTTTTAATAATTTCTTTTGCAAATTTTAAATAGCTGAAGTCTAATTTCATTTTTTCTCCTGCTGCATAAACTGGACATAATATAACTATATCTGCATTATGGAATGAAAATGAAAATTCTTTACGAAGATCTATCAACCTTGAAATTCGGTGAGGTTGAAATATACAAACTTTTTCATAACCTTTAAAAACTTTTTTAACACCGTCTAAAACCATCTTAATTTCAGTTGGATGGTGAGCATAATCATCGTAAAAAGTCACATTATTAAATTTAAAAATCTTATTAAACCTTCTTTGAACACCCTTAAACTTTAATAAACCATCTTTGATATCTTTTATAGTAATACCAATTGTTAGAGCTACAGCGGCAGCTGCTACAGAGTTTCTTATATTATGTATACCAATAAGTGGAATTTTAATCTTTTTAATTATTTGTTTTTTTTGATTAGGAAGATTTACCACTAAATCAAATTGTGTTAATTCTTCTTTATGACATATATTTTTTATTAAAAAATTTGATTTTAAATTCTTACCATAAGTATAAAAATTTTTATTTTTGATATCTTTAATGAGCTCTCTATTAATTCTATCATCAATACAGATGAAAGATTTTCCAAATGAAGGGACTTTCTTAATAAATTCATTAAAAGATTTTTTTAAATCATCTATATTTTTGTAAAAGTCCATGTGTTCTCTGTCAATATTAGTGATAATTGAATAGGTGGAAGGAATATTAACAAAACTGCCATCCGACTCATCTGCTTCTAAAATTGACCAATCACTTTTTCCTAATTTTGCAGAACTTTTTAAAGAGTTGATGACACCACCATTAATTATTGTTGGATCTAAATTAGTTTTTTGAAAAATCGAGGCTACCAGTGAAGTAGTAGTAGTTTTACCATGAGATCCAGCCACAACTATATTTTTTGTTAAAGAAACAATGTGTGCCAACATTTTTCCTCTTTTTATTACAGGTAAATTTTTTCTTTTTGCCTCTATCAATTCTGGATTATTTTTTTTAATAGCTGATGAAACTACTATGATTGTTGCATTTTTTATATGTTGCTTTTTATGACCTATAAATATTTTTATTTTTTCTTTTTTTAATCTCTCTATATTTTTATTGAAAATTATGTCACTTCCTTGAACTTTAAATTCTTTTCTTCTCATTATGAGAGATAGGCCACTCATTCCTATTCCACCTATTCCAATAAAGTGAATAACTTCGTTTTTTGCAAGTTCAATTTTCATCTAAATTTTTTAATATTTTTTGATTAACATTTATCCATGTGTTTTGATAATTTAAATTAAGTAAATTTTCCTTTTTTTTATCAAAATCTGATTTATTTTGTATAATTCTAATTATTAATTGCTCAATTCTTTCATCAAAAAAATTTTGCTCTAAGATCCAGCAACAATCATTTTTCAAATAAAAATTTGCATTTTCAAATTGATGATTATCTTTAGAATTCGGTAATGGTACTGCTATAAAAGGGATATTAAGAATTGACAATTCTGCTAATGTTGATGCTCCTGCTCTTGTTATACAAAGATCAGCATTAGCAATTTTTTTAATAAAATTTTCTTCATAATTAAATATTTCATTCTCAATATTGTTTGAAGTATAAAATTCTTTTAATGAAAAAATATTTTTTGGATGTGTTTGCTGAATAATCTTTATAGAAAATTTTTTTGAAATATTCAGGATTGAATTCTTTAGATTTTTATCAAAGATACTTGCCCCTTGGCTACCTCCAACAATCAATAAACAAAATTTACCATTATTAATTTTAGATTTTTTTATCTTATAAAATTCATCCCTAACCAGTGGGTGTATTATTACTCTTTTATATTTAAATTTAAAAGGAAAATTTTTTATTTGATCTGTGTAGCAAAAAATTTTTTCACATGAACTTAAAAAAAATTTGTTAGCTCTTCCTAAAACAAGATTTGGTTCAAATAGGTAAATTTTTAAATTCAAAAATTTTCCTGCTAAAATTAAAGGCAGTGACATGTACCCCCCAGTTGAAATTAATTGATTTATTTTCTCTTTCTTAAGAAAAAAAAAAGTCTTTATGGACAAAAATAAAATTTTAAAAAAATTTAGCGGTAATGATAATAACTTCAATTTGGGAGTATCAATAATTAAAATTTTATGAATATCTTTATTCAAATACCTATATCCTCTATTATCTGTTGAAATAAAAACATCTTTTTTTTTTAAAAGATGACTATATAAAATAGTTGCTGGTATTACATGACCTCCCGAACCTCCTGTAGAAATTAAAATCTTCTTTTTCATTTTAACCTATTTTTCTTTTTGTCAAATTTAGAATTATTCCTGAAATGATTGACATACCTACAATAGATGAACCTCCATAACTTATGAAGGGAAGAGTCATTCCCGTTGTGGGAAATAATCTTATGTTTACCCCAACATGTATCATTACTTGCATTAAAATCAAACTTATACAACCTACCAAAATTAGTTTTGACTTATTGTCATTTTCTAAATTCACTTTTCTAAAAACTGTATGAATAAAAACCAAAAACAAAAATAAAATCAAAATTATAGCAATAATCCCAAATTCTTCTGATATGACAGAAATTATATAGTCTGTATGTGCTTCAGGGACCCTATTCTTTAGTGTTCCCTCTCCAATACCTTTACCAAAAAAACCTCCACTGATAATTGATTCAATTGCCTTATCAGATTGAAAATTGTGTGACCCAGTCTCAGTATCAAAAAATGAAAGTATTCTACTTTTAATATAACTGAATTTAGGGATAAATAAAATTAAGTAAGTGAATGATAAAAATAAAACAAAGAAAAGACTGATTAAAAAGATAAAACTTATTCCAGAAATAAAAATTAACACTGACCATGAAAAGAAAATTAATAGAGTTTGACCAATATCGGGTTGTAAAGCTAGTAAGAATACAACACCCAACGTTACTAAAAAAGAAACTAAATATTTTAAGTGAACATTGACATATTTTTCACTGCTCAAAATAATGCTTAAGAATACTATCAAAAAAGGTTTGACTAGCTCTATTGGCTGGAACCTTGGCAGTAAATAAAGATCAATCCATCTCCTAGACCCTTTAACTTCAATACCAATCAAAGGGACAAGTATTAAAAGAACTATCGATAAAATAAAAAAGAAAATAGAAGTCTTAAAAAGATTTTCTTGACCCATTGATGAAAAAATAAAAATAAAGAATGCCCCAATACACAAAAAAATTAAATGCTTAAAAAAAAAGAGATAATCATTAGTGTTTAACTTATCAGATGCAATCAATGATGTAGATACAAGTGAAAAAAATAAACCTATTAAGAATAATAAAATTATTAATGTAAGTATAAATTTATCAATATTTTTCCACCATTCATAATATATTTTTTGGAAAGATACTAATTTATCCATTTAAATGTTTTTTTACAAGTTTATTAAAATACTGTCCTCTATGCTCAAAATTTCTAAAACTATCAAATGAAGCTGCAGATGGACTAAAAATTATTGTGTTTTTTAAAAGATCTTTTTTATTAACGATTGTAAATACTCTTTTTAAAGCATCGCCTAAGTTATTAAAATTACTATATTGAATTTTGCCTTTTAATTGACTGATAAAAAACTTTTTATTCTTTCCATATATGAAAGCTCTGATATTGGAATGATATTTTTTATGTAGATCAAACCTATCGCCTTTTTTAGGCATTCCACCTAATAACCAATAGATATTTAATTTTTTTTTTAAAATAGAAACTGATGATGAAAAAGTAGTAGATTTTGAATCATTAATTATAGTAAGGAACTTATTTTTATATATCGTTTGTTGACGATATTTTAATCCTTTAAATCTTTTTAAAGTTTCAAAAACTATTTTTTTTTTTAATTTTAATTTATTTGAAATAGCTATTATAAATGATAAATTTTCTTTATTTGCTTCGTCCAAAAAATATTCGTTATCAATTTTTTTTTGAACATGACCCAATGACCTAGAGTTGACCTTTAATATTTTTTTTTTTATTTTTCTCTTTGATAATTCTTTAATGGTTAGTAAATCTTTTTCATTTATAAAACCTAAAGAATTTTTTAAATCATTATTTAGAATTTTAAACTTAGCTCTTACATAATTATTAATTGTTTTATGCCTTTCAAGATGATCTGGTGATATATTTAATATAGCAGCGTACTTTGATCTAAAAATTTTACTATATTCCAACTGGTAAGATGAAGCTTCAACAACAAAGATAGTTTTAGATTTAACATCTTTTACTGATAATATTGGTCTTCCAATATTTCCAACTAATTTCACATCGTAATTATGTTTCAGTAATATTTCATATAAAAGCTGACAAGTTGTGGATTTTCCGTTTGTTCCAGTAATCGAAATACAATCATTTCTATAAAATGAATAAAAAACATCTAAATCTGTATAAATTTTATGTAAATTTTTTTTTAGAAACCAAGATAATTTACATTTATTTATATCTATACCAGGACTAATTATAATAAAATCAAATTGATTTTTAATTATAAATCTACGAGTGGTCAATTTTGTTGAATTTCTTTTAAAGTCATCATGCAAAAAAACTTCACTTTTATTTTTCAAAAAATTTAAAGTTGATAACCCACTTTTGCCTGAACCATAAATTAATATTTTTTTATTTAGAAAAATACTCAATAAACTCTCCACTATCTTAATTTGAGTGTTGCCAAACCGATCATTGCGAGAATGATTGAAATAATCCAAAATCTAATTACAACCGTTGATTCCGGCCATCCCTTTTTCTCAAAATGATGGTGAATAGGTGCCATCTTGAAAATTCTTTTACCTGTCAGTTTGAAGGAAATCACCTGAACCATTACTGATACAGCCTCCAAAACAAAAAGGCCTCCTGTTATTGCCAATACAATCTCGTGTTTAGTAATTATTCCTATGGCACCTAATGATCCTCCTAAAGATAATGATCCAGTATCTCCCATAAAAATTTTTGCTGGAGGAGCGTTAAACCATAAAAACCCAAGACACGAGCCAATAATTGCTCCACAAAAAATTGAAATTTCTCCTGTACCTTCTATGTAAGGTATTTGTAAATAATCTGAGAAAACTATATTACCAGTTACATAACTAATAAAAGCAAAACACGCTGCCACTAATATTACAGGCACTGTAGCCAAACCATCTAGGCCATCAGTGAGATTTACCGCGTTAGATGATCCTATAATCACAAAAACAGAAAAAGGAATAAAAAACCATCCAAGATCTATTATAAGATTTTTAAAAAATGGAAAATATAAATTTGTTATATCTTGGTAATCAACATAATAAACAAATAAGCTAACTCCAATAGCAGCTAGTAAAATTTGTAAAATTATTTTAAATTTTGAAGAAATTCCAGAAGAGTTGCTATATTTAATTTTTTTGAAATCGTCAAATGCTCCAAGTAAACCAAAAGAAATGGCAATATATATACAAAATAAAATGTTTAGGTTGGATAAATCTGCCCAAAGTAACACCGAAACCAATAAACCTAGTAAGATAATTACTCCACCCATTGTTGGAGTCCCAATTTTTTTTACAATATGATCTTCCGGACCATCATCTCTAATAGGGTTTAAAATTTTTTGATTAGAGAAAAATCTTATGAAAGGACCCCCAATAATTAAAACAATAACTAATGATGTGAATACAGATAGACCAGTTCTAAATGTGAGATACTTAAAAACATTTAAGAAGCCGAACGTATCGACAAAATTTAACAAAAATTGATAAAGCATCAAACCATTCCTTTTATTTTTTTTATTATTTTATTGAAACCCGTTGCATTTGAGGCCTTAACCATAAGACTATCATTATTATTTAAATCGTTTTTAATCAAATCAATAATTTGAGATTTGTTAGATAAAACTTGGCCCTTTTTAGAGTTTGAGAGTTTTATAAACATATATTTCATGTAATGACCTTTTACAAAAACTTTGTCAATCTTTGTTCTGTTTATTATGGCTGCTATTGACTGATGAAGTTTTTTTGAATGTTTACCTAACTCCAACATGTCTCCAAGCAAAAGATAATTTTTATATTTTTTTGAGATAATTTTGTCATAATTCAAGATAGCAGATTTTAATGATAAGGGATTCGAATTATAACTTTCATCAATTAAATTAACATTCTTTTTAAAAACTCTAATTTTTGATATGTCTCCTCTACCTTGAGGTATCTTAAATTTAAGAAAGATATCTTTATCTAAACGAAAAATATCAATATAAATACTCATAATTGCTAAAGCAGCTAAAATATTATAAATATTATTTTGAAAATTGTTTGAAATTAAAAAATATTTTTTCAATCTATTAAATTGAATACAAAGTTGAAAATGGTTGCCCCTTTTTTTAATATTTAAAAATTTTACATTTGAGTTTTTATTTTTTATTCCAAAAGAAACTAAATTAAGTTTATTTTGAATAGCTATTTTTTTATGCAGACTAAAAAAATCATCATCAGCATTTAACACTACGAAACCACCCGATCTAGTATTTTGAAGGATTTCAGATTTTGCAATAGCAATTTGCTTAATATTTTTAAAATTTTTAGCATGTGCAAAATTAATATTTGTTATTACACTTACATCTGGTCGAATTATTTTGGATAAATAATCTATTTCGCCTTTTTTATCCATACCAACCTCTAAAATACCAAAATCATCATTTTCTTTTAAATTTAATATGCTTATAGGAACACCATATTTATTATTATAAGATTTTGGTGAAATACTTACTTTGGAGACTTTTCTTAATGTATTTCCAAGTAATTCCTTAAGAGTTGTTTTTCCACAACTTCCAGTTATGGCTACTATATTTGTGTTTATATTTTCTCTAAAAATTTTTGAGACATTTGTTAAAAATTTTAATGTATTTTTAACTTTGATTTGCCTATTAGTTTGAGATTTTTTTTGAACATGGTTTACTACAGCAATAGAGGCTTTATTTTTAAATGCTTGATTTACAAATTTATTACCATCATTTTTCCTTCCTTTAATTGCAAAAAAAGCGTCATTTTTTTTTACATCGCGAGAATTAATTCTTGCAAGGTTTAAAGATAATTTTGAGGGTAATTTTTTATAACCTGACAATTCTTTCAAAATGTTTAGCTTTATATTATTAGATAAATTTAAATTTTTTTTTTTGATTGAATTTAAAATTATCTGTTTATCTGAAAAATAAATTTTTCTTTTTCCTAGATCTTGTATTTTTTCATGACCCTTTCCAGCAATAAGTAAGATTTCGCCTGAATTTAGATTTTCGATTGCTACAGATATCGCTTTAGCTCTATTGGATATTTCAATAACTTTTTTATTATTTATACCTTTTTTTATATCTCTTCGAATTTTTTTTGGATTTTCAAATCTTGGGTTATCGTCAGTAAGATAAATTCTGTCAGAATAATCAGAGGCAATTTTACCCATTTTAGATCTTTTATTATGGTCTCTATTACCACCACATCCAAACACTAAAGAAATTTTTCTATCTTTAAATTGTTCTCTTAAATTCAATATACAACTCTTTAAAGCATCAGGCGTGTGCGCATAATCAAGTATTACTTTTGAATTATTTTTTATTTTACCAATTTTCTCAAATCTTCCCTCTACCGGTAAAATTTTTGGTAAAACTTTGATAATTTTGTCTAGATTTAAATTACTTTTTTTTGCTGCAATAATTGCCATTAATATATTTTTTAGTTGAATTTTTCCGATTAGATTAAGTTTAATAATTCTAATAGATTTTTTATACTCTATTTTTATTAATTGAGATTCTCCTTGATAGGAATGTGATAGAATTTTAAATAAACCATTATTATTAATTGTATGAAGTTTAAGATTTTTATTTATTGAAATTTTTTTGATCTTTTTAAATTCTGCTAATTTTTCATCTGTTATTATACCACCGCTACTTTTAATGAGATTTTTAAATAAATAGAGTTTTGCTTTTAAATAATTATCTAAATTTTTATGGTAATCTAGATGGTCCTGTGAAAAATTAGTGAATATTCCTAAAGTGAATAAAAGACCATCAAGTCTGTTTTGTTCAAGACCATGGCTTGAGGCTTCCATAATTACATTTTGAACACCTTTTTTCTTAAGTTTATTTAATATCTTTCCTAAATTAATTGGATCAATTGTAGTGTGAGATAGATCAAGATTAACACTATCTGATTTAACTCCTAATGTTCCAATAGAGGCAACTTTTATGTTATTTAATTTTAATATCTGACGATAAAAATCGCAAACAGATGATTTTCCATTTGTTCCTGTAACCGCAATTAAATTTTTTGGACGATTTTTATAAATTTTGGATGAAACTTCTGCTAATAATTTTCTGACATTTTTTGTATGAATTTGTATTCCATTAATTTTTTTTTTTATTTTTTGCTCTGAAACAATAATTCTACAACCTTTTTTTTCTACAATTGGTATAAACTTATTGCCATCGAAATTATTTCCTTTAATAGCAAAAAAAATATCATTTTTCTTTACTTTTGTGCTATCAAAAGTGATGCCAGAAAAAAAAAATTGAGAGGTTTTTTTTTTTATACCGTGAATATAATCTTTAAGCAGCATAAGCTAATTAACCTCACTATATTTTGTGGCTAAAATAGGCCCAATTTTTTCTACAATGTGACCTGCCACTTCTACACTATTCCAGCCAGCGGTATTTCTTGGGCTTCCTTTCAATTTAAAATTTGATCCATCTCTATAATTATAAATGTAATTTTTGTTTATTTTAGGTGCATCTAACATAATTGCTAAAATAAACTTTGGTTTTGTGGTTGGAAAAACAGAGACAAAAGTATTGATTTTTTCTTTCGAATAAACACCTTTAGAACTTTTATTTGCAGTTCCTGTTTTGCCACCAATTTCGTATCCATCAATATCTGCTAGCTTAGCAGTACCCTCTTTAGTAGATACGATCTTTCTTAAAATCGGTAAAATTTTTATAGAAATATTTTCATTTAAAACTCTTTCTGCTTTTATTTTTTTACTACTTTTTAAAAGTGTTGGTTTTACATAGTAACCACCATTAACAATAATTGAGTATGCTTTAACAACTTGAAGTAAAGTGGTTGTAATACCATGGCCAAAAGAAGCTGTAGCTAATGGACATTTTCCCCAAGTAAAATTAATTGGCCTACCTACTTCTTCAATATCAAAATCAATTTTTTCTAATATGCCGAGTTTTGATAAAAATAATTTAAATTTTTCTTGTCCAACTTTTTGACCAATCCTTACTGATCCTATATTTCCTGACCTTATTAAAATTTGTTCAGCTGTGAGATCTGTCGGAATTTCGTTATCGTACTCTCTAATTGGAAATCCAGAGCAAGTTAAAGATTTTGGTAAATTAATAAATCTGGTTTCTGGCTCAATAACTTTTTCATCTAAAGCTGCTGCTAAAGTAAATGTTTTAAATACCGAACCAAATTCATAAATCCCTTTTGTTGCTCTATTAATATAATTTACATCAGAAATTTTTTCTCTTTTATTCGGATTAAAATCTGGCAAAGAAACTAAGGATAAAATTTCACCATTATTAACGTCCATCAAAATTACTGCGCTCCCTTTAGTATTAAAAATTTTATTAAATTTAATTAGTTCATTTCTTATTAAATATTGAATATCTGTATCTAAACTTAATTTTATTGGTTCATTTGAAATTTTTAGTTTTTCATCAAAAGATTTTTCTAAACCCGATATACCTTTATTGTTGTCATCTATTTGACCTATAATATGACTAAACAGATTTTTTTCAGGATACACTCTTATTAATCTATCTTCAGATTGAATTGATTTATCACCAAGCTTCATTACCTTGTCATATTTTTCTTGAGATATTTTCTTCTCAAAATAAAAAAAATTTTTTTTTTCTAAGTTTCTTTTAACTTGAACATAGTCTTTATTTGGAAAAATATATCTTAAATTTAAAATTAACCTCTCTTTATTGATAACTTTTTTTGAGCTTATTCCAATATCTATTGAATTTACAGTTTTAACCAAATATTTGCCATTTCTATCAACTATATCTGCTCGATAGAGTCTATGGTTAGAACTTTTCAAATTTGGTTTAATTATTCTATCGTCTTTCCTTGAGCCTAGATGAGTTAAATGAATAGAATATATGATTGAAATTATAAAAAAAATAAAGAATATAAAACTTATTCTATTAAACGAGATATTTATATCTGATTTACTTTTTTTATAAAAAAATTCATTTTTTTTTTGATCCTCTAAAGTAATATTTGAATAATTCTTACTCATTTATTTCAAAAATATTAAAGTTACCAATTAATAAAATATTAGATTTTTTAGTTAAAGTTTTTATAGTTTTTATGTCTTTTTGAATAAGTTCTTTTTCAAAAAAACGGTTTTGATATTCTAGTAATTTTTCAGTTGAACTTAAGTAATCATATTCCAATCTGGTATCACCTAATTCTTTTTCAAAATCTTTAAGTCTCTCTTTTGTTACAAAGATTTCATCTTCAATTTTTTTTGTAGAGTTTTTAATAATCGCAGTAGAAAATATTAGTAAAAATATAAAAATAATCACTGCTAGTTTTTTCATAATTTATAACTGATATTTTCAACTTCAATTAAAGATTTAAATTTTTCAAAAACATCAGTTTCAAAATCATAAAAATCTTTTTTTTTTATAACAAATCTTAATTTTGCAGATCTAGATGATATATTTTGACTTAACTCCTGTTTGCTTGGAATAATAGATTTTTTCTGCTTCATATAGAATAAAGGTTCTGATTGAATAATAATTGGCTGATACCGAGAGATACTCTTATTTTCAGACAAACTTCTAAAAAAATATTTTACAATCTTATCCTCTAGTGAGTGAAAACTTACTACTGCTAATATTCCACCCTTTTTCAAAACTCTGGTTGCATTTATCAATCCATAAATTAATTCACTGATTTCCTTGTTTACAAATATTCTAATTGCCTGAAAAACTTTTGTAGAATTATGTATTTTATAATTTTTCCTTCTTTTTACTGTGTCAATGATATTTACCAAATCTTGAGTATCAATTTCATGATTAATCCTCTCATAAACTATTTTATTTGCAATCTTTTTTGCATCTTTTTCTTCTCCAAAATATCTGAAAATTTTTTGTAGGTCATTAGAATCAAGTTTATTGATCATCTCTTTTGCTGAAAAATCATTTAAACCTAATTTCATATTTAGTTTGCCTTTAGAGCTAAATGATAATCCTTTTTTGTTATCTTTTATTTGATTTAAAGAATATCCTAAATCAAAAACCACCCCTTTAACATTTTCATTTTTCAATTTTAAATTTTTTAGTTGACTAAATTTTATGTTTTTAAATAAAAACCTATCTTCAAAAGTTTTTTCAATTTCATTTGCAATTTTTTTGGTCTCAATATCTCTATCAATTGCGATTACTTTAGTGTTTGAAAATTTTAAAATTTCTTTTGTATATCCGCCTTGACCAAAAGTGCAGTCAATAAATGTGCCACCATTTTGAGGGGAAATAATGCTAATAATTTCTTTTAGCAATACCGGATAGTGTTCTGATCTGTCCGATACTATGGTGGCTTTCATTTATTTTCTTGAAGACCATTAATTTTTTTGTCTTCTTAAAAATGCAGGTATTTCGAGATCATCTTCCTCTTTCTCATCCTCTGTTGAATTCAAAAATTCATTTGTATCTAAATTAGCATTTTCAGAGCTAAATAAATCTGGCTCATCAGTGTCAACTCCAAATTCTCTTAGATCATTTTGACTATGCTGTTCTATTTCTGAAGTCTCTAAATTTTTTTCATTAAAAGATGTTTCATTACTCTCAGAAATAATTTCTTTCGTTTCCCCAATTTCTTGGTTTTTCAAAAGTTCCTCATGATATTGATTATTCACATCATTGACTGATTGATTTTTTGATTGACTTTGTAAATTATCAGAATCTATTTCATTCTCAAGTTTGAGAGCATTTGCACCATGTGAAACTGGATTTGAGTTTACTCCACCAAATGAAAAAGGTTGGGTTAAACCGTTGGCTGCAAAGTCAGAATAACCTGGATTTCTATTTTGTATTCTATGAACCATATTAATTACTGATTTGGTCTCAGGCTGTTGTCCGTCCAAAGATGTTGCAACAATTGAAACTCTCATTTTTCCATCAAGTTCCGGGTCAGTAATAGCGCCAATGATTAATTCTGCTTCAGGATCTACTTCAGCTCTCACTTTGTTAACTGCTTCATCAACTTCAAAGAGTTTAAGATCTTTTCCTCCAGTTATGTTAACTAATAAACCCTTTGCACCTTTTAAAGTATAATCATCAATAAGTGGATTACTGATTGCCATTTCGGCCGCTTTCATTGCTCTACCTTCGCCTTCAGCTTCGCCAGTTCCCATCATGGCTTTACCCATTGAAGCCATTACAGACTCAACATCAGCAAAATCAAGATTTATTAATCCAGGTCTGACCATTAAATCAGTTATACTCTGAACTCCATGCATAAGAACATTATTAGATAAATTGAAAGACTCCTCAAAAGTAGTTTGCTCATTTGCAATTTTAAATAAATTTTGATTTGGAATGACTATAATAGTATCAACATGTCTTCTTAATTCTTCAAGACCCTGTTGTGCTCGTCTCATCCGTGAAGGTCCTTCATATAAAAAAGGAAGTGTTACTACTCCAACTGTAAGAATATTTAATTCTTTAGCAGCTCTAGCAATTACATGCGCTGCACCCGTACCGGTTCCACCACCCATTCCTGCAGCAATAAATACCATGTTAGCACCTTGAAGAATATTGACAATATCATTTAACGACTCGTCTGCAGCTGCTTGACCTATATCAAGTTTTGCTCCAGCTCCTAAACCCTTTGTTAAATTCAAACCAATTTGAATTTTTGACTTTGCTTTACTGTGTTTTAAATCTTGTGCATCTGTATTTACTGCGATGAATTCAACTCCTTGCATTCCATTATCAATCATCTCATTGATAGCATTTCCACCTGCGCCTCCTATTCCCATTACCAAAAGTCTTGGTTGTAACTCTTTTATTTCTGGTACTTTAAAATTGATTGTCATTATATCATCCCCCGTTATTTGTTAAGTTGGTTCTCCCATTTAAGACTAGCTCTATATAAATTAGCTTTTTTCTTAGCGTTAGTTTTAAATTTTTCAAAAAATGTTGGTTCCCAAATTTGGAATGTCTTACCTTGACCAACAAAAATCATATTTTTTTTTATTTTTGCATGTTTTAATAACTTGGACGTTAAAGTAATTCTACCTTCACTATCAAATTGTAAATTAACGCTTTCTGATAAAATGGAGGTTGCGAAAAAATCTCTTTTTTCTTCAAACGGATTTAATGAATCAATTGAACTGGAAATTTTTTCCATTCTATCTTGTGACCAAGCCTCGATTGATTGATTATTGAAAGACGGATAACAAATTACACCATTATATCCTAAATTAGATAAATATGATCTAAAACTCGCAGGCACGGACACCCTTCCTTTTTTGTCTAGTTTGTTTTCGTAGGTTGATAAAAACATAAAACATAAATCTCTTAATTCCCAATAATGGGAATTTATGGGATATTATGGGTTTTTAAATAAAGTGTCAATAGTAGGTTTTTAATGAAAAATAGGAAATTTCAGCTAACTAAAAAGAAAATTAATACAGGATGTTTATTGATAACTGTCTTGAAAAAGCCAGATGAACTGTAAGCCGGGTTCTGTCATTTAAATTTACCATTTATCTAGGCTCAAAATCACTCTTGAGCTCAAGCGACTAACCCTGATGACTAGCCAAGAATTGCTTTTTGTTTTTTAACGTTGTCATCTCTACTTAGTCTTGCTCTCAGTGGGGTTTTCCAGCGTTCATTGTTACCAATAGAACCGGTGTGCTCTTACCACACCTTTTCACCCTTGCCATGTTATGGCGGTTTATTTTCTGTGGCACTATCCCTAGGGTTGCCCCCGCCAGGAATTACCTGGCACTGTATTCTTGTAGAGTCCGGACTTTCCTCTTTAAAAAATTAAAGCGATAAATCGTTCATCTGGCTGGTATAATCTATAATTTAATCGCAAAATTTCAAGTTTAATTTCTAATGAGAGATGAGATTTTTACTTATAGTTAAACATTCCTTATCTATTTTACCATCCACCAAATCCCTCCTAAATCTCCTTTGAAAAGCCTTAGTAAGATACTCCATATTTTTATTAAATTTATAACCTTTTATCTTTTTGTATCCAATTTTATAAAGATTTGAAATAAATATGTTTTCTTCAAATTTGGAAGAGAGTTTAGTTTTTCTAAACTTTTTAATTTTTTTTGAGTCAAGATTATGAAACCAAACTAAACCTTTTTTAGCTAGTTTTTCCCAAGGAAATTTTTCGCCTGGATCTTTTTTTCGATCTGGAGATATATCTGAATGACCAAGAATATTTTTTTTTTTGATTTTGAATTTTTTAATTAAATGCTTTAATAATCTTTCTAGAGAATAAACTTGTTTCTTAGAAAAATCCTTATATCCATATTGATGTCCTGGATTAGCAATTTCAATACCAATTGAATTTCTATTCAAATACTTATAATTTTTCCAATTTGATATGCCGGCATGCCAAGCTTCATAAAATTCAGGTACTAAAATTAAAATATCTCCATTTTGTTTTACTAAATAATGTGAACTAACTTTAAAGTCAGGGTCCTGCAATCTTTTTATTGCATCTGATTCTTTTTTCATACCCGTATAATGGATTATTATAAACTTTATTATTTTCTTTGCTCTTTTTCGTAAGCTAAAATTTGGTGAATAATCGTTAATTATATTCATCATTAATATTAGTATAATTTTTGGCTATTTATAAACATTTTATGGACATTTTTTATTATTAAATGTTAATTTACAACATCAATAATAATATATAAAATGTTTAAATATGTTGAAGAAATTATCAATAATTTTAATTTCAGTTTTTTTATTAACATTCAATGCTAATGCTGGATCTGATGGAGAATTAAAGTTAGAAAAACAATCAAAAAAAGTTAAGGATTGCTTCGAAAATTTAAACAGGGCAACTTTTGCTTTTAATCAAAGCCTAGATAAGGCTATAATTAAACCACTTGCTGAAAATTATAGAAAATTACCTGATCCTGTTCAAAAAGGTACTCACAACTTTGTTACAAATTTATCAAATTTAGTCACAATACCAAATA
This sequence comes from uncultured Pelagibacteraceae bacterium, assembly GCA_902524345.1. GTDB lineage: Bacteria > Pseudomonadota > Alphaproteobacteria > Pelagibacterales > Pelagibacteraceae > Pelagibacter. The sequence continues at coordinate 93,139 of CABZCX010000003.1, forward strand.
ATGTCTTACAGGGTGATATTAAATTAGCCATCATTAATACGGCTAGGCTTGCAGTAAATTCAACTGTTGGAATATTGGGAACTATTGATGTTGCAAATAAAATTGGTTTTCCAAAATATGAGAAAGAAGACTACGGTCAAACTTTAGCTACTTGGGGAGTCGGTCCAGGTTGTTATGTGGTTTTGCCAGTGTTAGGACCCTCAACTTTAAGAGACACAACTGGTTCTTTCATGAATGTATTGGGTGGTGATCCTTATTATAACGCCTCTATGCATGGTAATAATGAATTTTTAAATGAGAGTTTTTATATGGCAACAAAAGCTGTGGAAGGTATTGATTTCAGATCAAATAATATTGAGTCATTTGATAATTTAGAAATTAATTCTATTGACTTTTACGCTTCGGTAAAAAGTTTATATTTGCAAGACAGAGAAAATAAAATTAGCAATATAAGAAAAGGCAATATTGAGATTTTTTATAAAAATGAAGAAGATTGGGAAGAAATAGATAATAATTAAAATTAAGTAAATATCTTGAAAATGAAAAAAATTTTTTTTGTTTTATTGGTTTTAAATCTAAGTTTACTAAAAGCTTTTGCGGTTGAGCCTGATGTCTTTGTGCAATCTACAGTTAACAGAGCATCAGAAATATTGGCTAAAAATATTTCACAAGAGGAAAAAATCAATAATTTGAAATTAATAGCTAAAGAGACAGTTGATATTAAAGGTGTTGGTTTTTATTCACTAGGCTCAGCAAGAAAAAACTTAAACGACCAACAAAAAATTCAGTATTTTAAACTATTTGAAGATTATTTTTTAAAAAGCTTTTCTAGTAGATTATCAGAGTATACTAACCCAGAAATTGATGTTTTATCAAAAAAAGTTTTGAGTGAAAATTATACTATTGTAAATAGTATATTAAGAGGCACAACTGAAAGACCTGAGATAAAAATCGACTGGAGAATTTACACAAAAAATAAAGACAACCCATTAATTAGAGATCTAATCATAGAAGGTTTGAGTTTAGCGAGGACCCAAAAGGAGGAGTTTGCCTCAATATTAAACTCTAATGACGGTGATATAAACGCCTTATTTAAAACTTTAGAGGAATTTACAAAAGAGTAAAATTTTATAATTTTTTTGATTTAAAATTAAATGTCATCAGGCAAAAATGGTAAATTTTATACTGACCATTTGTATGGTCTTAGGGCAATTTGTGCTCTTACAGTAGCTTTGTATCACTTCAAAACTGTATCTACATCACCAATTACAAACAATTTATTTATCGAGAATGGCTACAGATTTGTCGATATTTTTTTTTGTCTAAGTGGATCTATATTATATTTAAAGTACTCTGAAATAAAAAAAGAATTTAGAAGTATATATATTTTTTTAAAAAAAAGATTTTTTAGATTATTTCCGCTTCATCTATTACTCTTATTTTTATTTTTTTTGATTGAAATTGCTAAATTTTTAGTTGAAAAAAAATTTAATTTGTACGGTAATACTCACGCGTTTGAAATTCTAAATATTGAGAGTTTTTTTTTAAAGTTATTGATGCTGGAGGGTTTTTGGGGTGACGTTAATGCAACATTAGCTCTAAATCCAGTATCCTGGTCAATTTCTGTAGAATTTTTTTGCTATATTCTTTTTATCTCCATATTAGTTTTAAGTAGTAGGTCATTTAGCATTTTCATATTTATTTTTTTAGTTTTATCAAGCTTGTCTATTCTTGCTTATAATAGAAGTTTTTTTGAAATTGGAAATTTAATGTGTTTAATGAGAACTATTTATAGTTTTTTTCTTCCAATAATAATTTTTATTTTATTAAAAAAAGTAGATTTTAAAACTAATAATTTTTTTATATATATAGTTTTTTCTCTTCTAATATATTTAATTACTTTAAATACAATTTTATCTTATATTTTATGTCCAATACTAGTAAGTCTGTTCATAAATTTAACTCTAAATAAAAAAAAAAATAATTATTTGATATCTATATTAAGTTCTAATTTTCTTAAATTTTTAGGTAAGATTAGTTATGGTATTTATATGTTTCATGTCTTGGTTTGGTGGGTTACATCACAATTTTTGAGATTTATACTAAAATACCAAACTAAATTTATTCCCTCTAAAGAAATAACAATTTTAGATTTAAGTGTGCTGGAGAGTAATTTAGTTTTAATATTGGGAATTACTGTAACAATAATTATTTCAAGTTTAAGTTACCATTTTTTTGAAAACAGATTTTATAAAAAATGACGATTTGAAGTATTCTAATTAATATAATTTGGTGGGCCCGCCAGGACTCGAACCTGGGACCAATACATTATGAGTGTACTGCTCTAACCAACTGAGCTACAGGCCCTTGAAATTAATTAGGTATTACACCAATTTTAAAATTCATACAAGTTAACTTTACAAACAATAGATTGTATTTTTCTAAAATTTTAGACACAAACTTTGCATTCGTTGGTAAATCCGTTGGTAAAAATTTTTTATAAATTTTTAAAGGTTTTTTCAGAAATTCCATTTATTCTTAATTTCTTATATTTTAAAATTTCTTTAGCAACCTTTAAGAAAGATGTATTTTTTAATTCTTCAGCTTTTTTGAAGTCATAACCATAAATCCAGATATCTTTTAATTTATTTAATTTTTTGAATATATTAAAATCAGTATAACCATTCGCTAAACGAGTTATAACACCACCTTCTTGATTATTCTTAGTAAAGTAATTGTAATATCTTAATTTTTCAAAAGTTTTGATTTTTTCGAAATTTGGAAAATCATCTACCTGTAAAATTCTATGCATAAAATATAAATCATCATAACTTCCTGCATATCCTTTATGATTAATAAATTCGTCTGTAGGTTTGTCATCCTTTACTTCTTTAGGAATAACAATTTCAAAGTCCTTTAATTTTTTGGGATAAAGATTTTTTGGAAAACCAACACTTGGTGGAGATCTTAAGTAACTATCAGCATTTAAAGTAAATCTTTCTAGATTCGGCAACTTATATAAGTTTTTGAAAAAAGACGTAGCTGTTTTCCAATCAATGATACAGGTATCCAAATGTAAATGTTTTAGTTTCTTTAGTTTTGATAGTGGTGTCCAATCTTTAATATACTTAATATTGGCTAACACTAATTGTTCAATATCTTTAAGTTTTTCGATTTCTTTCAAACTTTTTGTGTCTCTTAGATCTATTTTATCAATCTGAGCGTATTTAAGCTTTTTATCAACCGCATTTCTTAAATATGGACTTTCCTTATTTATTTTGTTTGCTATTAATTTTCCTTTTTCATTTTTGTTTAAATAGCAACCTTTAATACCTTCAACCACGATTTTGACATATGCATTTTCATAACCATCTGAATCTTTAGTATCATAACAATGTAAATATACCGGGTAAGAACCCTTTTTCATTGGCAAAATGATTTTGGTTAAAGAAAAATCAATATCATTTTTAAATTTATAACCATCGAACAGCTCTGATACTCCTGCTGATATTAAATCAGTTGATATTTCCAACTTCTTGTCACTTATTTCTCTCTTTTTTGATTTTTTTCCAAATGTTGGTAGATCTAATTCTTGGGGCTCAATATCTTTAATTATGCCAATAATGAAATCTTCGAATTGCTTTTTTCTAATTTCAAAACCTTCTTTAAAATTTTCTTTGAATAAAATTTTTGACTGTTTTTTTAGTATTTGAATAGCTTTTGGTAGTCGACTAGATATATATTTTCCGGAAAGTTTTACATTCTCTTTTATTTTTAAATTAGTCTCCCATCTTTTATAATGTTCACTTTCATCTTTATTTGCTAGATAATCCTCAAAAATATATTTAGTTGGATAACAATTTTCATCTAATTGATTGTTAAATAATTCAGTATAAGAATAATTAATTGGCTCCTGATGAGGTTTTAACTCTTTATGTATAACCGATGAACTAAAACTAGATGATTCAGGTTTATTTATAAGACCATATGAAAATTTAACACTAAATATTGGTGAAGAGTTTTGAAAAATTCCGTCTTTTTTAAAATGATCTAATTTAATAATTTCATTTAAATCCCCATCTTCATCTAACGTATCATTGTTAACACCTAATAAAGATCGTAATGGTCCACCAAAATCACCGACAGCTATTAAACCTGATTTAGTATTTAGATCAAATAACTTAATTCTATTTTCTTTTAATTTACCAAAAAATTGATCATTAAAATCTTCTTTATCCCACCACCAGGATAAATAACTTTGCCTATCTTTAGGATGTTGAACATATTCGGCAACTTGTGCATCAGCAAATATTTTTCTTATTCTATTTTTAGCATCTACACCAATGTAAACAGAATAGCCGCCATCTGCTGAAGTTCCAAAAGATATAGAGTTATATTTTGATGCATCTTTTTTTTTGAACTCATCAACCAGCTCTTTTACAGGACCACCTGTTCCCCATCCAGTTTCAAAATCATTTGTTAATCGCTCACATAAATCTCCAACTGTAACCGTTGCAGCATCAACAGCATTCATTTCCAACAAATAAACATCTGTTATTGGAAATGGATCTCTGAGTTTTTTCATATTTTATATTAAAATAAAATTTAATCTTTGTCTGAAGGATATCATTTGTTGGTAAATAGTTGGTAAATTTTTATTGAAAAAAAAGGCCTCTAATGGAGGTTAGTTTTAAACACTTATTTAAGATTTTTTTTTGAGTCGTAAATTATGAGTGTACTGCTCTAACCAACTGAGCTACAGGCCCAAAGAAAGTAATATTGTTCTACATCTTTTTAAAATTTTTGCTATTTAAAAATAAATAAAAACGTAATTTGTCCTTTTATAACGTCATGTTCAATAAATATTTAATGATAAATTGAAGTGCGGTATTTCAATACTAATATGCTTATATTACTTTAGCAAATTTTTTTAAATCTTTTTACATTCATCGTTGAGTTTAGTGGGAGACTGTTTTTTTTAATCTTTAAAACCTTTTTTTTAATTTTTTTATTATCTTTTTTAGCAAAATTATAAACGGACTGCACTGGGCCTCCTATATTAATGATACCTTTCTTGTTTAGTAATTTGAAGAAAACTTTTACAAGATCCTCATGAAACATAAAATTTGTTTTTAAGTTTGTATATGCATAATTGTATGCAAAAGGTTTCTCAATCATACAAATTCTTAATATAAGAGAATTTTTCAACATTTGAACTGCACATTCACCTCCTAGTTTAGACCAGGCATAATTATTAATTGGGAGCAATGGGTGATATTCTTTGTAATTCCCTTTTTTAGAGGGGTAAACGTAATTTGTTGAAAAATAGATGAGCTTAATCTTATATTTTTGACAAAGGGTTACTATATTTGCTGTACCAATAATATTTGTATTAATGCTTACATCAATTTTTTTTTCATGAAAAACCATTGGTCTTGAAATTGCTGCAGTGTGAATAATAATTTTTGGTTTTATTTTTTTAATATATTTCTCCATTTTGTTAAAATTCGTAACATCGAACACTTTAGATGATGGATAGCTAATATTTTTTTTATTTAAATAAAATTTTTTAAACACTTTACCAAACCTTCCACTACCACCAGTAAAGATTATTTTTTTCATCTTTTATTTTTTTTGAAATCTTTAAAAGAGATAGCAGATTTATCTCTTTTGGAGATGATTGGTTTTTTTAAACCCCAATTAATTTTTAAATCAACATCATTCCATTTTATAGATACCTCACTTTTTGGATCTCTATAATCCGAACAAGTGTAGTGAACAATATTTTCTCTATCTAATGCAAGAAATCCATGGGCAAAGCCTTTAGGAATAAAAAAAGATTTAGAGTTTTTCTCACTTATTATTGTTTTGTAATGTTTTCCGTAAGTTTTAGAATTTTTTCTTAAATCAACAGCTACGTCTAAAATTTTACCTTTTAAACATGTAATTATTTTATCTTGAGATCTTTTTGTTTGTAAATGTAAACCTCTCAAGACATTTTTTTTTGATTTTGAAGTTATTGAAAGAGTCATATTTTTATTTAAATTACTTTTTTTAAAAGTTTCTTTTAACCATCCTCTTTGATCAGTAAATTTTCTACCTTGTAAAATAAAAAGGTCTTTTATATTAGTTTTTTTTTTTTTCATCACTCAAATTAACTTTTTTAAGTAATTCGCGTAGTTACAATTTCCATAAAATTGAATTGCATTTAAAATCTCTTTTTTTCCAATCCATTTATTGTTAAAAGCAATTTCTTCTGGACAACCAATTTTAAAACCTTGTCTATTTTCTATTGCTGATACGAAAGCGCTTGTTTTATAAAAATCTTCTATAGAACCACTATCTAACCATGCGCTTCCACGACCAAGAATTTCTGATGTCAATTTTTTTTTTCTTAAATAAATTTTTAATAAATCTACGATCTCCAACTCTTTTCTTGATGAAGGTTTTAGTTGTTTTGAATATTTAACGACTTTTTTATCAAAAAAATAAAGTCCTGTTACTGCTAAATTAGAAATATATTTTTTAGGTTTTTCAATAATATTCAAAATTTTATTATTTTTATTTACTTTGGCGACACCAAATAATTCTGGATTTAAAACTCTATGTAAAATAATTCTAGCTCCAGATTTTAATTTTTTATATTTATTTAAATTTTCAGATAAACCTTGACCATAAAAAAAATTATCTCCTAAAATCATTGCAACACTTTTATTATCAATAAATTTTTCTCCTAAAATAAATGCATCTGGTAAGCCTCTTGGTTTGCTTTGCTCTTGATAACTGACTTTAATTCCAAGATTTTTTCCATTTTGTATTAATTTTCTATATTGATTAATTTGACCCTTGTTAACAATAATCAGGATATCTCTAATCTTTGATAACATTAAAATTGAAAGAGGATAAAAAATAAGCGGTTTATCGTAAATGGGTAACAGCTGTTTATTTACAGCTTTTGTAAGCGGACTCATTCTTGTTCCAGTTCCGCCCGCAAGTATAATTCCTTTATTAATCATTTTTACCCAATCTCCGAAGAATATCTTTTTTTGTTAAGAATTTATAGTATGATTTATTTTTATTATACCAGTTGAAAGTATTCTTTAACCCAATTGTAAAATTTGTTTTTGGACGGAACTTTAACTCCCGTTTTATCTTTTTGCTATCTAAAGCATAGCGAAAATCATGACCCGGTCTATCTTTAACAAAATTTATTTTTACTTTATTGCCAATCTTTATCAATTTTTTTGAAATATTTAAAAGACTTTTACATACCTCAAGATTTGAAAGATTTTTATTTGAACCTATATTATAAAATTCTCCAATCTTCCCATTTTTGAAAATTTTTAATAAAGCTTCGCAATGATCTTTGACATAAATCCACTCTCTCGAATTAATACCTTTACCGTAGATTGGTAAATTTCTATTATTCAAAATATTATAAATCAACTTCGGTATTAATTTTTCAGGGTGTTGTTTTGGTCCATAATTATTTGAACAATTGGTAACAATTGCGGGAATCTTGTATGTTCTAATGTAAGAAAAAACTAAGTGGTCTGAAGCAGCTTTACTAGCGGCATATGGAGAACTTGGTCTATATGAGTTTTTTTCTGATGCTCTTCCTTTTAAAATATCACCAAAAACTTCATCAGTCGATATGTGAATTAATCTTGATTTGTATTTTTTTGAAAATGATTTGAAATATTCTAAAAGATTATAGACACTTATTATATTGCTATTAATAAAATTTTTTGGATTATCTATGGATCTATCCACATGAGTTTCGGCAGCTAAATTAAAAATACATACTGGTTTGTATCTAAAAAGAATATTTCTCATTTTAGTATTCCCAATATCACATCTTATAAACTTATAGTTTTTTGAAGCTTTAAAATTTTTTACATTATAGAAATTTGAAGAGTAAGTTACTTTGTCTATATTCAATACTTTATATTTTTTTTCCAATAATAACTCTATCAGATTGCTGCCAATAAAGCCTAATCCACCAGTAACAATTATATTTTTTGACATTAATATTTTTATTTCATTGCAAAGAATTTATAAGATTAATGTTTAATTTACAAATTAATGGTGGGCCGTGTTGGTTACGCTCCAACTACCCCTGCAATGTCAATGCAGTACTCTACTATTGAGCTAACGGCCCGGAAATTAACTTTCTAAGAAACTTTTAAGCTGTTTTGATCTGCTTGGGTGTTTTAACTTTCTTAAAGCTTTAGCCTCAATTTGTCTAATACGTTCTCTTGTTACGGAAAATTGCAAACCTACTTCTTCTAATGTATGGTCAGTGTTCATTCCAACCCCAAATCGCATTCTTAAAACTCTCTCTTCTCTAGGAGTAAGGGTGGATAATATCTTTGTGGTTGCTTCTCCTAAGTTTGATTTTATTGCTTGCTCTAAAGGTGCAAGAGCTTTTGTATCTTCTATAAAATCTCCAAGGCTACTATCTTCCTCATCGCCAACTGGTTTTTCAAGGGATACAGGTTCTTTTGAAATTTTTAAAACCTTTCTTACTTTATCTAGTGGCATTCTCAGTTTTTTTGCTAATTCTTCAGGGGTTGCCTCTCTTCCAAATTCACTAAGTATTAGCCTTTGAGTTCTGACAATTTTATTTATAGTTTCAATCATATGGACAGGAATTCTAATTGTTCTTGCTTGATCTGCTATTGATCTTGTAATTGCTTGTCGAATCCACCAAGTAGCGTATGTAGAGAATTTATACCCTCTTCTATATTCAAATTTATCAACAGCTTTCATTAGTCCAATATTACCCTCTTGAATTAGATCTAAAAACTGTAAACCTCGATTTGTATATTTTTTTGCGATAGAAATAACTAATCTCAAATTTGCTTCAACCATTTCTTTTTTAGCAATTCTAGACTCTTTCTCTCCTTTTTGAATTCTGCTGACTAATTTTTTATAGTCGGTCACAGATATACCTAATTTATGGCTAATCTCTACTAATCTATCTCTAATATTTTTGAATTCACTTTTGTTTTTTGAAAAAAATTGTTTCCATAAAGTATTTGTGTCTAAAAATTTTTTTAAATTTGGATTAATCTCATTACCTATATAAAATTTAATAAATTCATTTCTAGAAATTTTGTGATCCAAAGCTAATCTTAACAGATTACCTTCTAATGAGACTATTTTTTTATTTTCTACATAATGTTTTTGTACTAACTCCTCCAGAACAGAAGGAGATAATTGAAGGGACTTAATATTTTCTAATATATCATTTACAATTTTGTCATGACCTTTTTCTTTAGCAGGCGAGAATGTTTTGGAGTTTAATACGCAATCTAATTTTTCTTTTTGATACTTGATCAATTTATTATATTCTTTGGTTAATATGCTAACAGTTTTAAGAACTTTTGGTTTAATTTCACTTTCCATTGCTGCAAGAGTAGGATTAAAGTCATCGTCCTCCTCGCTAGACCCCTCCTCTTTTTCCATTTCACCAGAATTTTTTTGCTTTGCACTTGGCCCTGTTGTTTCATCTTCCATATAATTGGTATCAATATCAATAATTTCTCTCACTAAAATTTCATCTTTTTGAAGTTTTTCGTTCCATTCAAAAAATTGTTGAGCTGTTATTGGGCTTTGGGATAACGCGATCAACATTACATCTTTTCCTGCTTCAATTCTTTTTGCTATAGCTATCTCCCCTTCTCTGGATAATAATTCCACACCACCCATTTCCCTGAGATACATTCTGATTGGATCATCGCTCTTCTCGATTGTTTTGCCCTCTTCTTTTGATGAACTATCTTTTTTTCTTAAAACTTTAAAATCTGATTTTTTTTCTACTAGAGTTACTTTTTCATCGAGAATATGTATAAAAGCTTGAGCAAGATTCTCGTCTGATAAATTTCGTTTTCCAAGTGATTTACTTAGTTCCTCGTAAGTTATGAAACCTCTATGGGTTCCACGACCCATTAATCTAGCAAATGATTTTGTTATAATTCTTTCCACAGCTTTAAGTTTGAAGAGTCTTATATAATCTTAAATTTATAAAAATCCATTAATAAATAACCTAAATTAATTGATATTTTGCTTTTTTTTAAGCTCTTTTAGCTCGTTGAATGTCGTCTCGCTCAAATCTTTTGAAAACTTAGATTCTAATTCTTGGATTCTGAGTTCTAAATTATAACTATTCAAATCTCTATTAATGTCATCTAATAATCCAATTATCTCATGATCGTTTTTATTTTTTTTATTTAAGATATATTTAATTGGAGCAAACTTATCAATTTTTTCAATTAATTGTTTATCAATTTCTAAATCTTTAAGAGCAAGTTTTTTATCAAGTTTGAGATTTGAAATAATTTTTGAAAAAATTTGTTTATTAATCTCAGTAAATAAAGTTACATTTTCTATTAAATGGAGGTTTTCTCTCATTAATTCTAAATTATTCATTACAAGATAAAGTAATGAAAATTCCTTAAGCTCTATTGCTGATAAAGATTTACTCTCATTAAAGTATTTTTTTGTTGTTTCAAGAGATTTTACTTTTTTAAAGTAACTGAATTTTTTATTTGAATTGGTATGTGGTGCTAACTCAGAAATTTTTTCTAAAAAATACTCCAAAACATATTTTTTAATATATTCATCCTTAATAGTGTTCGCTATTGACCTAAGTTTTTTATCAAAAATAGCCATAGACGATGGATTATTTTGAGTTTGTTTTTTATAGTGAGCAAAAATAAACTGATGTATCGATAATTTACTCTCTTTTGCAAAATTTAAAAAATAATCTTTACCGTTTTTATTAACAAAACTATCAGGATCCTCTTTGTTGGGTAAAAATAAAAATGAAATTTGTTTTTCTGGCTTCAAATAAATAATTGAATTCTCTGCTGCTCTTAAAGCTGCTTTATAACCGCTTTCATCGCCATCAAAACATATGATTATATCATCGAAAAATTGATTTAATGTTAAAATTTGTCTATCAGTAAGTGAAGTTCCCAAATTAGCTACTGCATTTTCAATACCATTTTTTGCTAATCCAACAACATCCATGTAACCCTCAACAAGAAAAATATGATTTAACTTATTGGATAATTTTCTAGCCTGATCCAAGTTATATAAATTTGAACCTTTTTTAAAAAAAAGTGTTTCAGGAGAATTAATATATTTGGCAAGATAATCACTTTTTTCAATTATTCTTCCACCAAGTGCAATTGGTTGACCAGAAATATTATTTATGGGAAAAACTAATCGTCCCTTAAATCTCTCTACGTGAATTTTCTTTTTTTCATCGAAATAAAATAATCCAGTTCCAATTAAAACTTCTTCACTAAAATTATTTCTTAATTTTTCAAAAAAATTTGGATTTTTCTCAATATATCCTATTCTAAATTTCTTAACTTGATCTTTATTTATATTTCTATCTTTTAAATAATTTCTTGCATTGTTGTGTGTTTCATTTTTAATTAACTCATCATGATAAAATTCAACGTATTGATCAAAAATTAAACAATATTCTTTCCATTTTTTTTCTCTCTCTTCATCTTGTTTTGTAAACATATAAGGTTGCATACCAGCCAAATTTGCAAGATACTTTACAGCTTCGCCAAATCTAAGATTTTGCGTTTTCATAACAAAATCAAAAATGTTGCCATGTTCAGACGTGGCAAAACAATGGTAAAATTCTTTTTCATCGTTAACTGTGAAAGATGGTGTTTTCTCATTTTTAAAAGGTGAAAGACCTACAAATTCTTTTCCTCTTTTTTTTAGACTTACAAATTTAGATACAACTGTAGAAACCTTTAATCTAGTTTTGATTTCATCAAGATATTCTTTTGGATATTTCATTATTATTTATTTAAGAGTCCTTTGATAAGAGATCCCGCTTTAGCGAAATCAATTTTATCAGAATGTTCTTTTTTTAGTTCACCCATAACTTTACCCATATCCTTGAGTGAAGAAGCGCCTAATTTTGTTATAATTTCCTCACATATTTTTTTTGTTTCTTCATCACCTAAAACCTTCGGTAAAAAACTTGATATAATGTCATATTCATTTTGCTCAACTTCAAGTAAATCAGTTCGATTATTTTTTTTGTAGATTTCAATCGATTCGGTTCTTTGCTTAACCATTTTTTTAAATAGCTTTTTAATATCCTCATCGTCTGTCTCTTTCTTGTTGGGACCCGATCTATTTTGAATATCTAAATCTTTGATGGATGATAAAATTAACCTATAAGTTGATATTTTTGTTTTATCTTTAGATTTTAGCGCGTTTTTATATTCAGTTTCGATTGTTTCTTTTAAAGACATAATTTTTAATCTACTTTAAAGCAAAAAATTCTCAAAAGAAAAATTGTTTTTTTTCAATTTTATAATACATCTCTGTTGCGATAATAATCCAATTATTGTATTAACCTTTAACTTATGAGTTGTAATTGATCAAAAAAGCAAAAAAAACTAACTCAAAAAAAATCTCAAATAAACAAACAGGTATTTTAGTTCTTGAAAATAGAAAAGTTTTTAAAGGTATTGGTATTGGCTACCAAGGAACAGCCACTGGAGAAGTTTGCTTCAACACCTCTCTTACGGGTTATCAAGAAATAATTTCTGATCCATCTTATGCTGGACAAATAATCAATTTTACCTTTCCTCATATTGGTAATGTGGGTACCAATAATGAAGATCATGAGTCTGATAAAATTTGGACAAAAGGTGTTATATTTAATTCGGAGATAACATCACCCTCAAATTATAGATCTTTTTTACACCTAGATGCTTGGCTCAAAAAAAACAAAATAGTTGGAATTACTGGATTAGATACAAGAAATTTAACTAATTTTATTAGAGATAAAGGGGCACCTAAAGGCACAATATCAGTCTCAAAAACAGGAAAATTTAATATAAATAAGATTATCAATTTAACTACGAAATGGAGTGGATTAAAAAATTCAGATCTTGCAAAAGAGGTAACAACAAAGAAAAATTATCTTTGGAAAGGTTTTAAAACTTGGAAAAAACAAACCGGCTACCAAAAGAATAAACAAAAATTTTTTCATGTCGTTGCTATAGATTATGGAATTAAAAAAAATATTTTGAGATATTTTTCTGACTTCAAATGTAAAGTTACAGTTGTGCCATGTAACACAAGTTATGAAAAAATTTCATCACTAAAACCTGATGGAATATTTCTATCAAATGGTCCTGGTGACCCAGCTGCAACTGGTAAATATGCTATTGGAATTATAAGAAATCTTATTAAAAATCATTTTCCAATATTTGGGATTTGTCTTGGTCACCAATTACTTGGCTTAGCCTTAGGAGCAAAAACTAAAAAAATGAAACTTGGACATCGGGGAGCCAATCATCCAGTAAAGAACTTTATTAATGATAGTGTTGAAATTACAAGTCAAAACCATGGTTTTGAAATTGTCAAAGAAGGTTTACCAAAAAGCTTGGAGATTACTCATAAGTCTTTATTTGACGGAGGTATTGAGGGAATTCGATTAAAAAATAAACCTGTGTTTTCTGTGCAATATCATCCGGAGTCCAATCCAGGACCGCAGGATAGTGTTTACCTTTTTCAAGAATTTATAAACAATATTAAAAAAAATGCCAAAAAGAAAAGATATTAAAAAAATTTTAGTCGTTGGAGCTGGCCCAATAATTATTGGTCAAGCTTGTGAATTTGATTATTCTGGAACTCAAGCATGTAAAGCACTAAAGGATGAAGGTTATAAAGTAGTTTTAGTAAATTCAAATCCAGCAACAATAATGACTGACCCAGATGTTGCAGATAAAACTTATATAGAACCAATTACTCTAGAAATACTTGAAAAAATTTTAAGAAAAGAAAAACCTGATGCAATTTTGCCAACCATGGGTGGTCAGACTGCGTTGAACTTGGCAATGGAAGCAGAAAAAAAGGGGGTTCTTAAAAAATACAAAATAGAATTAATTGGGGCCAATTCAAAAGCAATTTCTAATGCTGAAGATAGAAAAAAATTTAGAAAGAACATGATGGATATTGGTATAGATTTACCAAAATCTAAAGTTGTAAATAAATTCAATCAGGCCTCAAAAGTTTTAAAACAAATTGGTCTACCTGCAATTATAAGACCTGCATTTACACTCGGTGGTCTTGGAGGTGGAATTGCTAAAACCAAAAAAGACTTTTATAAAATTATAAAAAATGGATTACACGAGTCTCCAGTAAACCAAGTTCTAGTTGAAGAATGTTTGGAGGGTTGGAAGGAATTTGAAATGGAGGTTGTAAGAGATAAGAAAGATAATTGTATAATTATTTGTTCAATAGAAAACATTGACCCAATGGGAATTCACACAGGTGACTCTGTTACAATTGCACCAGCGTTGACACTTACTGATAAAGAATATCAAGTAATGAGAAACGCATCTATTGCATGCCTTAGAAAAATTGGAGTTGAAACAGGAGGATCTAATGTTCAGTTTGCAATAAATCCAAAAAATGGACGAATGGTTATTATTGAAATGAACCCAAGAGTATCAAGATCATCTGCTTTAGCATCGAAAGCAACAGGTTTTCCTATCGCTAAAATTGCTGCAAAACTTGCTGTCGGTTACACATTAGATGAATTAAAAAATGAGATAACAAAAGTCACTCCTGCATCTTTTGAACCAACTATTGACTATGTGGTCACAAAAATTCCAAGATTTACTTTTGAGAAATTTTCGACCTCACCTGCAACTTTAGGTACATCAATGAAATCTGTTGGAGAAGCTATGGCAATAGGTCGAAATTTTAAAGAGTCTTTACAAAAAGCATTGGTTTCTCTTGAAACAGGGTATTCAGGCTTAGATAGAGTTTTTAATATTAATAAAAAAGAAATAGAAAAAAAACTTAGAGAAAATATCCCTAATAAACTTTTACTTGTGGCAGAGGCTTTTAGGAAAAAAATCAATATAAAAAGAATTCAAAATTTATCAAAGATCGATCCCTGGTTTTTAGAACAAATTAAAGAGATCGTTGATAACGAAAATAAACTTAAAAACAAAGGTGTTCCAAGAGACTTCGTTGAATTTAATCGAATTAAATCGATTGGTTTTTCAGATAAAAAAATATCTGAATTAACCAAAATTCCTGAAAGTGTCATAAGAAAAAGAAGAATGGCTTTAAAAGTATTACCTGTTTATAAAAAAGTAGATACTTGTGCTGCAGAATTTAAATCTTTTACACCTTATATGTACTCAAGTTATCAAAGAAATTTTTCACTCAACTCCGAGTGTGAAGCGGAACCAACTCAAAAGAAAAAAATCATTATCTTAGGAGGGGGTCCTAACAGGATTGGTCAGGGAATAGAATTTGATTATTGTTGTTGCCAAGCAAGTTTCGCTTTGAAAGATGCAGGTTTTGAAACGATTATGGTCAATTGTAATCCAGAAACTGTTTCAACAGATTATGATACAAGTGATCGATTGTATTTTGAACCTCTTAAAGAAGAGTATGTTTTCAATATTATTAAAAAAGAGCAAGAGAAAGGAAACTTGATTGGAGTAATAGCACAATTTGGTGGCCAAACTCCTATAAAGTTGGCTGAATTTTTATATCAAAATAAACTTCCAATTTTAGGCACTCAATATACTTCAATTGATCTAGCTGAAGATAGAGATCGATTTAGAAATCTTTTAAATAAATTAAAACTTAAACAAGCAGAAAGTGGCATTGCTAAAACTTACAAGCAAGCAATAAAAATTGCTGACAAAATTGGTTTACCTTTAATTGTAAGACCCTCTTACGTTTTAGGCGGACGAGCAATGGAAATTGTATATGAGAAAAATGATTTAAAAAAGTTCGTTGAAGAAGCCTTTAAGGCTGCAGAGGATAATCCAATATTGATTGATAAATTTATTAATCAAGCAATGGAAGTTGATGTGGATGCATTGTCTGATGGTAAAGATGTATTTGTTGCAGGTATCATGCAACACATTGAAGAAGCTGGAATTCACTCTGGAGACTCAGCGTGTAGTCTACCCCCTGTTTCAATTAAACCTTATTTGATTAAAGAAATAGAAAATCAAACAAGAAAATTAGCTTTAGCTCTTAAGGTTAAAGGGTTCATGAATATTCAATTTGCAATTAAAAAAGATCAGATTTACGTAATTGAAGTAAATCCAAGAGCAAGTAGAACTGTGCCTTTCGTATCAAAAGCAAAAGGTTTACCTCTTGCTAAAATTGCCTCAAGAATTATGGCTGGTGAAAAATTATCTAAATTTAATTTAAAAGATAAATCTAAAGGAATGTATGCTGTTAAAGAAGCAGTTTTTCCATTTAATAAATTTCCAAATAGTGACTTACTTTTAGGTCCAGAGATGAAATCAACTGGTGAAGTGATGGGTTTTGATAAAAATTTTGGTATGGCTTTTGCCAAGAGTCAAATTGCATCTGCTAATTCTTTACCAAAAGATGGCCTTGCTTTTATTTCATTAAAAGATGCACACAAAGATGAAGGGATTATTTTAGCAAAACAATTGATCAAACTTAAATTTAAATTGTGTGCTACTAAAGGGACTGCTGAATATATTAGAAAATTTGGTATGAAATGTAAGAAGATTAATAAAGTTAGTTCAGGTACTCCTCACATTGTTGATGTTTTAGATGCTAAAAAAATTGCTCTAGTAATTAATACTGGTGGCGGTAATAGTGAACATCGAGTTAGTGATGCTATAGCTTTAAGAAGAGCAACCTTAAAAAATAAAGTTCCTTATTGCACAAATATGTCAACAGCTTATGCTTGTTTAGAAGCGATAAAGTCACTAAAAACTAAAAAATTAGAAGTCACAGCTTTACAAAATATCTAGTTTAAAAAACTTTTCTTAAATTAAAAAAAGCTTGCTTAATATCACTTATATTAAAAGGATCTTCATTTATTATCTTAAAATCTAATTCAAAATCATTAATGGTTTTGCTTAAGATATATTCTGATCTTAGATCATCAGATCCTTTAATATTAAAAGCATAATTTGTTTCTTTATTGGGTAAATATCCAATAGCTAAATGAATTTTATCAGTATGTCCTGATCCAAGCGCTTGATTTCTTTCATATATTAAAAAAACACTAAAATTATCCTGAAGCACGATATCAATCCCAATCTCACCATTAATACTGTGCAAGGCTCCAGAAGATAAACTATCATCAAAAGTTACACTGCTGTCACCTGTATATGTATATTTAAACTTTGAGGATTGATCCAAATCCATTATGTATTCAATTTTTCCGTGTCTTTTTATTGTATATTTTTCATTTAAGACATCTTCGACTGCAGCAAAACCTGCTCTAATTTTTTTCGTTCGAATGTGTTGATTTTCTACATCAATACCACCATTACCAGATTCGTTATAAGATCCTAAAATAGTGTGACCAATATCAAATCTTCCAGAAGGAATAAAAGTCAAATTATCTTTTTTTATTTCATCTTTTATTCTTATTGTTCCATATATTTGTTTACCTTTTCGATTAGCAGTTAAATTTTTACCATCTAGAACAGTTAATAAATCAGACCTCAATCCTCCGACCCCAATAAAGGTATCAAGAAATTTAGTATCATCTTCTATTGGGGTTGTGGAATAATAGGTAATGTTAAATGTATCAGTGTCCAAATTGCTTCCAGAATTTCCAATATCAACATTATTTCTACCAACTCTAAATGCTAATCCTTTAATTCCATTTTCATCAGTAAATTTATCTGCACCAAAAGTGACTGCATCCGTATCAATTCTCTTAGTAGATGAAATACTTGTATCTCCTATTCTTCCAACTGCAATACTTCCTTCACTCCAATAAAATACGTCTTCTTCTTTGACTTTTGCTTTTTTTTTAGCAGCAACATTTTTAACAATCTCGGTTAAAGAAGCTAATCTTTGATTAGTAAAATTAATATCAATATTTAAATTAGTTAAATTTTGTTTATCTTTATTTCTTCTAATCCATTTTAATCGATTAAGTGTACTATCTGTTGAATGATCAATAGTTCTTTTGGCAATTTCTATTTGAGCTAATGCCATTCCAGTTCGATCACTGTTATCTGTAATTGGAGGACATTTGCCTGCAAAAAGATTGAAAGGACAGACGAGATTATATTCCTCAACAATTTGAGTTGTATCCCCACCAACATACATCTTTAAACCATTTGTGCTAAATGCAATTCCAGCAGGCTGTTCTTGATCTAGTGTAACAGAACCGTCAATTGTAAATGTAGATGTAGAAAATGCAACGTCAAGAGAAATTTGAGTAACATTTCTTTGAGAAGTTTGATGATCCACCAACCAAAGTCTTTTTCCATCTGGACTAAATCTCATGTCTTTTGGGTTCATTACTTCATCTTCTAATTCTATTCCTGCGTTTGAAATAAGCGACAGACTACTTAAATCAAATGGTGTTGTGAGTGAGTATTCTAGTAGCCTGGTATTACGTACAGTTCCACCTGTATTATGACCATGCATAATTACAAATAATTTTTTTCCATCATTGCTGATTTCAATACCTTGAAGTCGGAATCTCTGTAAAGCATGTGTGTTTCCATTATCAAATTTTTCCCTGTCACCTGCATTACTCCCATCCTGTAAGGCATCAGTGTCAAGACCTGGAGTTTGGTTTGCAAATGAACATGTTGAAACATCATAAGGTGAAGTCAAATCAAACCTAAATACTCTATCTCTTTTTACTTCATTAGCTATACCACCAGTACCTACAAACAATTTCATTCCATCATTGGAGAATTCCAAACCAAAAGTAGTATTCATATTGGGGCCAAAGCTGTCGCCACCACTACTATTATCTAAATTACATCTCTCACTATCACCTGCATAACTTTGAGTAGAGATATCGAATGGTGTGGTTAAATCATACTCATCCACTAGCGAAAAATCACCGTCTTTAGATTGAGATACAATGAACATTTTTGTTCCATCAGGATTAAAATGAATACCACCTGGAACAACACCACTACTACTCACGTCTGTAGTTTGTAACAGGGTATACATGGCCCCAAAGGAATTAGAAATTGGAAAAATTATTAATAAAATCCAAATTAGTTTTTTAATCATTTTCTTTTAAACTAAAAAGTACCAGAAATTTCTATATTTGCACCATAATCAGGAATTTTACTAAATAAACTATAATTAGAGTTTAGTTTTAAATTAAAATTACCCATTTGTTTTAGATAGCTGACTTTCGTATTATTATTGTTTATTGGATCATAAATTAAATCTAAATTTGCATTATGTTTTTTTACGCCACCAAACTTAATTAACAAACTGTCTTTATGACCACTTTTGTCTAGACTTTGAAGTCTTTCATAATTAATTGCAATTGTACGACCATCTGAATACATATATTCAAAACCTATATTCCCTTTTACATTGTGTAATGAATGTGTATTTATAGTTTTCTTAAGAGTAGTATTATCAATATGATTTTTTACATGATGATCAATGTTGGGTGTTAAATCATAAATATATTCAATAAATCCATTTCGACTTATAGTGTCTTTATTTAAATATAAAATATCATCAAATTTCAAACCTGCAGAAATATTTCCTGTTTTAAATGTAAGTCTCTCGTGACTTTCAACATTATTAGAGACCACGCCAAAATCGGTATAATCTGAAAATTGAGTAATACCCATTTCAAGCTTACCAAATGGGATCAATTGATATTTGGTATACTCATTTTCATTTTCATAGCTCATTGATGTGTAAATTTGTTTGCCATTTCTTTGACCGGTAACTTGATCTTTACCTAACTGG
>CABZCX010000004.1 GCA_902524345.1 uncultured Pelagibacteraceae bacterium
TTTCTGTAACTGAGGGAAAAAAATTTATCGTAGATCGAATTAATATTTATGGAAATAATATAACACAAGAAAATGTTATTAGAAATCAACTCTTAATTGATGAAGGTGATGAGTTTAATTCTATATTAGCCTCAAAATCTATTAACAACATTCAAGCTCTTAATATTTTTAAATCTGTAGATAGTAAGATTATTGATAATACAGATAATAGTAAAATAATTGATATTACCATTGAGGAAAAAGCAACTGGTGAAATAATGGCAGGGGCCGGTGTTGGAACAGATGGAAACACATTAAGTTTTGCTGTAAAGGAAAATAATTACCTTGGTCGCGGTATTGGTTTGAAGAGTGAATTAACTGTCTCAGACGAGACAATTAAAGGATTATTTAATGTTAATAATCCTAATTTTAGAAATTCTGATAAATCAATTAATTTAAACGTTCAGTCTTTAGAAACAGATAAATTAACAGACTCAGGTTATAAAACAAATAAAACTGGTTTTGGTTTTGGAACTAATTTTGAATATCAGGATGATCTCTTCATTGGATTAGGACAAGATTCATATTATGAAAAAATTGAAACAAATAGCTCTGCTTCTGCAAGACAAAAGTCTCAAGCAGGAAATTATTGGGATACTTTTTTAAATCTTGACTTAAATTATGATAAACGAAATCAAAAATTTAGACCAACCGATGGTTTTAGAAGCGGTTATTCAGTTAATTTACCAATTATAAGTGAAAACAATTCTTTGATGAACACTTATGTTTTTACTTTTTATGATGAATTATACCAGGACAATGTAACGAAATTTTCTTTTTTTGCAAAAGCAGCAAATTCACTAACTAATGATAATATAAAATTGTCTGAAAGAATATATCTGCCCGGTAGTAGATTAAGAGGATTTGTAAGCGGTGGTGTTGGTCCAAAAGATGGAAATGATTTTATTGGAGGAAATTATGCATCATCTGTAAATATCCAAACATCTATACCACAACTTTTACCTAATATACAAAATATGGATGTTTCAATGTTTTTTGATGCTGGTAATGTTTGGGGCGTTGATTACGACTCCAGTTTAAATGATACAAATAAAATTAGATCCTCAGTAGGTTTTGGAATAGATTGGTTTACATTAATTGGTCCATTAAGTGTTTCATTTTCTCATCCAATTAGTAAAGTTGATACTGATAAGACAGAGACGTTTAAATTTAATTTAGGTACGACATTTTGATCTTTAAAAAAAAAATTTTTTTAGTAATTATTTTTTTTTTATTAGGTGTAACAAATACCTGGTCCTCTGAAAAAATAGCATTTCTTGATGTTGAATTTATTATTAATAAATCTAAACCAGCTCTTTTAATAATAAAAAAGATAGAAAAAATCCGTGATCAAGAAACTGAAAAATTAATCAAAATTGAGAATAATTTAAAAAAGAAAAATGATGAAATAAATAAGACTAAAAATCTAATTTCAAAAGAGGAGCTAAATAAAAAAATTTCAAGTTTAAGAAATGAGGCAAAAGCATTTGAAGAATTAAAGAAAAAAACTATTAAAGATTTAAATATAAAAAGAAAAAAAGAACTCGATCAATTTTTAAAACGTATTAACCCTTTAGTACAAGAATACATGAAAGAAAAATCGATTGACATTATTATAGATAAAAAGAATATATTTATGGCAAAATCTAATAATGATATAACAGAGGATATTTTAGAGATTATTAATTCAAAGATTAAGTAAATGGATAAACTTAATAAAAAACAAATAGAAGAGTTATTACCTCATAGAGAACCTATGCTTTTAATAGATGAATTATACAATATAAAAAAATTAACATCAGCAACAGCAGTTCTAAATGTTAAAAAGGATAGTTTTTTTGTAAATGGTCATTTTCCAGGACAACCTGTTATGCCAGGAGTGTTAATTGTAGAATCTTTTGGTCAAGCAGCTGCTGCGTTAACAGCCCATGGTTTAGATAAATCCACCTATGAAAATAAATTAGTTTTTTTGATGAGTGTAGAAAAGGCTCGTTTTAGAAACCCTGTGATACCTGACTGTAAACTCGAATTAAAAATAGAAGCAGTTAGATCACATGGTCGAGTATGGAAATATAAAGGTGACGCCTTTGTAAATAATACTAAAGTTGCAGACGCAATATGGTCAGCTACTATTGTTGATAAGAAATAATCAGCAATATTTCTTTACTATTAAAGTTACCTTGCTTTGATAAAAGCAATCATGACCAATCCTTTCTTTTTAAATAAAGGTCCAATAAGTCTTTTAAAAGTTTATGAGTTATTAGAAATTACTAATCAAAAAAAAAACGATTTTAATTTTTATAATATAAAAGATTTATATAGTGCTGATAAAGATACTATAACTTTCTTTCACTCAAAAAGATATAAGGAAGCGGCAAAGTTAACTAAAGCATCATTTTGTTTAACTTCGGATTTATTGAAAAATTTTTTACCAAAGACTTGCGAACCTATCATTGTAGACAATGTCCTTAATTCAGTTGCTAAAATTACTAAAGAATTCTATCCAAATTCAGTAGAAGATGAACTTGATAATAAAGTTTTAAGCATAGATAAAAGTGATTATAAAAGTGTTAATCACGGTAAAAATGTTTTAATAGGAGCAAACGTCAAGATCGGTTCTAATTGCTCGATCGGACATAATTCAATAATTGAAAAAAATGTTCAAATCGGAGACAATTGTAAAATTGGTTCAAATACCATTATCAGAAATTCAATAATAAAAGATAATGTAAGTATTCTTGATAATTGTACCATTGGAAAAAAAGGTTTTGGATTTTTTCCTAATAAAAATAAAAATCTTAGATATCCACATATTGGAATTGTAATAATTAATGAAAACTGCGAAATTGGTTGTAGCGCAACCATTGATCGTGGTTCAATGTCTAACACTGAAATTGGAAAAAATACATTTTTAGATAATCAAATACATATAGCCCATAACGTAAAAATAGGTGAGAATACTATTATTGCTGGCCAAGTAGGTATAGCTGGAAGTTCAACAATTGGTAATAATGTTAGAATTGGAGGACAGGCTGGTATTTCTGGTCATTTAAAAATTGGTAACAATGTTGATATAGCAGGGGGTAGTGGAGTTATAAAAGATATACCAGATAACTCTAGGGTTATGGGATATCCAGCAAAAAATTTAAGAGAGTTTTTAAGAGAAAATAAATAATGATTCACGAAACTGCAACAATAGATCCAAAAGCGAAAATTTCTGCAAATGTTCGAATCGGTCCTTATTGCGTAATAGGACCAGATGTTGAAATAGATGAGGAGGTAATTTTACAGTCTCATGTCCATGTTTTAGGTAAAACAAAAATTGGTAAAAGAAATAAGATTTATTCATTTGCTTCAATTGGAAATGAACCTCAAGATTTAAAATATAATGGTGAAGATACAAGACTTGAAATAGGTGATGCAAACAAAATTAGAGAATATGTAACAATTAATACTGGTACAATTGGAGGAGGCGGTTTAACAAAAATTGGAAATAATTGTTTATTTATGGTTTCATCCCATGTGGCACACGATTGTATTGTTGAGGATAATGTTATATTAGCTAATAATGTACCTCTTGGTGGACATGCGCACATTGAACAAAATGTAATAATTGGAGGCAACTCAGCAGTTCAACAATTTACTAGAGTAGGTAAGTTTGCAATGATTGGTGGTATGTGTGGTGTAGTTAGAGATGTTATTCCTTATGCAATGGTTCATGGTAACAGAAGTATTCTTCAAGGACTAAACTTAATAGGATTAAGAAGAAAAAAGATACCGAATAAAGAAATTATTATGTTAACTGAAGCTTACAAAGAGATATTCAAAAGTGAAAATTTGACAGAGAATTTAAAAAATTTAAAATCCGAACTCAAAAAAAACAATTTGGTAAAAGATGTTGTCGAATTTTTAGAGAAAGATAAAAAAAGACCAATATGTACACCTTTTTCAAAATAAAATGTTTGGTTTATTTCTAGGCGATACTGATTTTTCAAAAATTGTTCTTAAAAAAGTAAAAAAATTAAATAAAAATTATTTTATAATTGATTTTTCAAAAAATAATAGATTTTCAAAAGAAAAAAATTCTCACAGAATAAGTATTGGTAAATTTGGAAAAATTATAAATCTGATAAAAGAAAAAAAATCGAACAAAGTTCTTTTTGCAGGAAAAATTACAAAACCTAAATTTTCGTCTCTAAGACTAGATTTGAAAGGCATTTATTATATGCCAAGTGTTATAAAAGCTGCTAAATTAGGTGATGCAGCCATTATAAAAGCTATAATTAAAATTCTTAATAATGAAAAAATTAAAGTTATAAGTTCAACTTATTTCAATCCTGAATTAAATGCCAAAAAAGGGATTTTTACAAAGGTAAAACCCTCAATTAATGATAACAGATCGATTAACCAAGGAATAAGATTTTTAAATAAGTCTAATACTTTAGATCATGTTCAAGCATTAGTAGTAAAAGATAAAAAAGTTATTGCCAAGGAAGGCAGACAAGGTACAAAAAAAATGTTGTCAAAATTAAAAAAAGACTCAGGTGGCATTTTGATAAAATTTCCAAAAAAAAGACAGGATTTAAGAATGGACTTGCCAACCATAGGACTTCAAACGCTTAAAGACTGCAAAAAATACGGACTGAAAGGTATAGTTATGAAATCTAAAAAAAATATTTTTTTAGATAAAATTCAATGCATTAAATTTGCTAATAAAAGCAAAATTTTTATTTCAGTAAGATGAAAAAAATATTTGTATTAACGGGTGAACCATCTGGTGATAAACTTGCATCAACTGCTATTTCCAAAATTCAAAAAGACGACAATAATATTGAATATTTATCTGTGGGCGGTGTAAATTTAGAGAAGATTGGTATTAAATCTATTTTCGAATTGAAAGAAATTACTTATTTAGGTTTTACGAGTGTTTTATTAAATATCTTCAAAATTAGAAAAAGGATTAACCAAACGGTAGATGAAATATTAAAATTTGAACCTGACATTTTATTTAGTGTTGACAGTCCTGATTTTACACTAAGAGTTGCTGAAATAGTAAAAAAAAGAAATCCTAAAATAAAAACAATTCATTATGTGGCACCGCAAGTATGGATTTGGAGAAAAAACAGAGTTAAAAAGATAAAAAAATTTATTGACCATATACTTTTATTATTTGATTTTGAAAAAAAATACTTTGATGATGAAAATGTAAAAAACACCTTTGTTGGTCACCCATTAATTGAAAATAAAGATCTAAAAAAGACAGATATTAACAATTTTGTTTCCAAAGATAAAAAAATAATATCAATTTTTGCTGGTAGTAGAAATTCAGAAACAAATGTTCTTTTACCTATATTAGTTCAATTTATTATTTTGATGAACAAAAAAGATCCTAATTATAATTTTGTATTTCACGCAACAGATGAAAATAAAAAACAAATAATTGATTACATTAAAGTTAAAAACATAGAAAATATTGATGTGGTTTCAGATGAAAATTTGAAAAGAGAGATATTATCGAACTCTATTTTTGCTGTATGTAAATCTGGAACTGTATCTTTACAAGTTTGTGATGCGAATGTTCCTTCAATAATTATTTATAAATTAAACTTTATAAATTTTATGATTTTTAAATTATTGGTTAATGTAAAATTTGCTAACATAATAAATATTATTAATAATAGAGAAGTTATTCCTGAATTGCTTCAAAATGAATGTAATGCTAAAGAAATTTATAATTCAGTTATTTATATGCTAAAAAATCCAGGTATTAGAAAAAAACAATTGGAAGATTGCAATCAAACTTTAAAGGGTATTAGATCTAAAACCTCATCATCGAGTGAGGTAGCCTCAATTTTGAGAAATAGTCTTATTAGTTAATCTTTTTTCGACTTCTTCTTTACCTAAAGATACAATTATATCATAAATACCAGGCCCAAATTTTGAACCTGTTAATGCTATTCTTAAAGGTTGACCAACACCTTTAAAATTTGTGTTATTAGATTTTATTAGTTCTTGAACAACTGGTTCTAAATCTTCTCTTCTAAATTCCTTTATTTTATTAATTTTTTCATTAAATTCGGATATTATCTTTTTAGCTTTATCATCAATTAATTTAAGGTCTTCTTTATTAAAATTAACATCTTCATTAAGTATATATTTGCTATTGTTGAATATATCCTCAAGTGTTTTAGCTTTATTTTTAAGAAATGATAAAGATTTTTTAATCTTATCATTTTTCTCTGCTTTAATTTTACTTTTAAAGATCTCACAGTAATTTACGAATTGACTAAAAAGATCATTTTCATCAATATTTTTAATATAATGTTCATTCATAGATAGAATTCTACTCATATCTAATTTTGATGGAGATTTGCCGATACCTTTTAAATTAAAATACTTAATGCTTTCATCTAATGTAAAAATTTCCTTATCTTCAAAAGACCATCCTAACCTGAGCAAGTAATTTCTTAAAGCATCAGGTATTATGCCAATTTTAGAATAGTCCTCTAAAGTTGAGGCTTTATCTCTTTTTGATAGTTTTTTTCCCTCTATTGTATGTATTAGTGGTATATGCGCAAATGATGGTAAATCCCAACCCATTGCCTCATAAATCTGAATTTGTTTAAATGTGTTTATCTTATGATCGTCTCCCCTGATTATGTGAGTCATATTCATTTGATGATCGTCAACAGATGCAGATAAGTTATAAGTTGGTGTTCCATCATTTCGTAATATTACAAAATCCTCAATTGTATTATTTTCTATTTCTACCTCACCTTGCACCAAGTCTTTTAAGACAGATTTTCCTGTAATTTTACTTTTAAATCTGATTACAGGTTTTATATAATTTGGTGCTTCACTCTCATTCTTATCTCTCCATTTTCTATCATAGACATACGGAATTTTTTTTTGTTTAGCTCTCTTTTTTTGTTCTTCTATTTCTTCATTTGAGCAGTAACACTTGTATGCATTTCCTCTATTTAATAGCTCATTAGCTACTTTTATGTGATTATCAATTTTTTGAGATTGTATATATTCTTGTCCATCATGATTAATGCCTATCCATTGAAGAGACTTTATTATTTGTTTCTTGTATTCTTCTTTTGATCTTTCCTTATCTGTATCCTCAATTCTTAAGTAAAAATTACCTTTCTGATTTTTTGAATAAAGCCAATTAAATAGAGCTGTTCTTACTCCACCAATATGCAAAGGCCCAGTAGGAGACGGAGCAAATCTAGTTGCTACTTTTTTCATTAAAATGGTTTAGACTATTTTTTTAGAAGTTTCTATATAAAGATACCAAAACTCCCTGAACTTTTACTCTATCAGGTCCGAAAATTTTAGTTTCGTAATTTCTGTTAGCACTTTCTAATGCTATAACTTTACCTTTTTTTCGAATTCTTTTTAGCATTGCTTCATGCTCATCTATCAATGCTACAACTATTTTTCCATTATCAGCTGTATCTGTTCTTTTAATTATCACAGTATCTCCCTCGTGGATACCAGCTTCAATCATAGAATCACCTTGAACTTTTAAGCCAAAATAATCACCATTTTTTTCCAAATTGGTTGGTAATGGTATTCTTGAGACTTCATTTTGTATTGCTTCAACTGGAGTACCGGCTGCTATTTTACCTAAAACAGGTACTTCTGTATCATCGGATAATGGGTTCTCCTCATCTAATCCACCTTTTATTACACTTGGAGAAAAATTATTATAAATATCATTAGCTGAAGCTGTTTCTGGCAATTTAATTACCTCTAATGCTCTAGCTTTATGCGCTAGTCTCTTTATAAAACCTCTTTCCTCTAAAGCACTAATAAGTCTATGAATACCAGATTTAGATTTCAGATTAAGAGAGTGTTTCATTTCCTCATAAGAAGGGGATACACCAGAGCTTCTCAACTTCTTGTTGATAAATAAAAGTAAGTTTTTCTGTTTTTTTGTAAGCATAAGAACAAATATCGTACAAACAATGTTCTATAAAAGTTCTCATGAATTAACAACAGTTAAAAAACCTTTAAAATAGGGATATTTTGACTAAAGAACAGAAAAAATAGGGTTATTTTCAAGATCTTTCAAGAGTGATTCACCTATCAGAAATGTTTTAATAGAAGTTTTGTTAGAGAGTTCCAAAAGTTCATCTTTTGTTTTAATTCCACTTTCAGAAATTAAAGGACCTGTATGACTAACTAATACATCATGAATATCAAAAGTTGTATTGATATCAGTTTTTAGTGTTTTTAAGTTTCTATTGTTTATTCCTATTAAGGCATCCTTAAATCTAAGAGCCTGTTTTGCTTCATCTACAGTGTGAACCTCAACAATAACAGACATATCTAATTTTAAAGCTTCTTCATACAATTCATTCGCAAGTTTATCAGAAACACCAGCAAGGATTATTAGTATAGCATCAGCGCCGTAACTTTTAGCAAGAGGTATTTGAAATTTATCTACAAAAAAATCTTTACAAAGAATTGGTAGATCGATTTTTTGTTTAATTTTGCTTATATGCATTAAATTTCCTAAAAAAAAATCTTCTTCAGTTAAAACAGATAAACAAGTTGCTTTATTATCGTTATATATATTTGCTATTTTAACAGGATCATAATCTTTAATAATTACACCTGCAGATGGACTAGCTTTTTTAATTTCAGCAATGATAGAAAATTTTTTTTCTTTAATATTATTTTCGATTTTCTTTTTAAAATTGATAAATATTCTGTCAGAATTAATTAATTCATCTAATGATTCAAGAGAAATAGTTTTTTTTAGATTTTCTATTTTTTCACTTTTCTTTTGAATTATCTTTTTAAGAATATTTTCAGCCATTTTGAATTTTTTCCAAATGTTTAATAACTTTACTTGATAAAATATGTTCTCTTGTATCATTATATGCATTAGCAAAATTTTTATGAGTTTCATTAATGATTAAACCTGCAGCAGCATTTAAGCATACAGCTTTAGAAAAATCGTTATCCTCACCTCTAAATATATTAAGCATTTTATCTGCATTAAATTTTGCATCATCACCAACAAGATTTTCAAATTTATCTGCATTGACATTTAATTCTTTTGGATCAATAACAATTTCAGTAATTTTGTTATCTTTTAATTGAATTACATTTGTTTTAGCATAAGGTGAAATTTCGTCTAAACCATCCTCACTATTTACAATCCATGCAAATTTTATGTCTAAATTATTTAAAGCATTTGCAAATGTTCTTAAAAGTTTTTTATCAAAAACTCCTACTACTTGACGTGTAACCAGAGCAGGGCTACTTAAAGGTCCAATCATATTAAATATAGTTCTTTTCCCGATTTTTTTTCTAGTTGGACCAACAAATCTCATTGCACTGTGATAATTGGGTGCAAACATAAATCCAAAATTGTTTTTATTAATTTGAATTTCTATATCGTTTGGTTCTAAATTAATCTTAATATTCAAAGCTTCCAAAACATCACCTGATCCACACTTAGAAGATACAGCTTTATTTCCATGTTTTGCGACTTTAACTCCTAAACTTGAGAGTAATAGTGCAGATGCTGTTGATATATTAAGAGTATTCATGCCATCACCACCAGTTCCACATGTATCAATACAATTTTCTATATTTACTCTTTTAGATTTGTTTCTTAGAACATAAACTCCACCTGCTATTTCATCTGAAGCCTCTCCTTTAGCTGATAAAAGTGTCAAAAAATCAAATATTTCTTGTTCCTTAGCTTTACCGTCCATTAACAACTCAAAAGCAGTTTTGCTTTCATCAAAGGATAGATTTTCTTTATTTTTAATTTTTTCTATAAATTGTTTCATCTAAATTTTAATAAAGTTCTTCAAAATTTTCATACCTAGCTTAGTTTTAATACTTTCAGGGTGAAATTGCACTCCATGAACATGGTATTTTTTATGTTGAACTCCCATTATTAGACCATCTTTAGATTCTGCGGTTATTTCAAGATCCTTGGAAAGTGTTTTTTTATCAATTATTAAACTGTGATAACGAGTTGCCTCGAAAGTTTTAGGAAGATTTTTTAGTATACCATTTTTTCTGGATGTGATTTTACTAGTTTTCCCGTGCATGAGTTTTCGTGCTTGAACAATTTTAGACCCAAATACCTGCCCAATAATTTGGTGACCTAAACAAACACCAAGTATAGGAATTTTTTTGTACAGGGATTTTACAATTTTAAGACAATTACCAGACTGATTAGGATTGCCGGGCCCGGGTGAGATTACGATCTTATTATATTTTCTTTTTAATATTTCTTTTGATGTAATTTTATCATTTCTAATTACATCAACGTGAACATTTAAAGTAGATAAATAATGGTAAAGATTAAAAGTAAAACTATCGTAATTATCTATTAAAATTATTTTTTTCATTTCAGTGCATTGATTAAAGCTTTTGCTTTGTTAACTGTTTCTTCATATTCTCTCAAGGGTTTACTATCTGCAACAATACCAGCTCCAGCTTGAACATAAAATTTATCTTGTTTTGCAACTGCTGTTCTTAAAGCAATACATGTATCAAACTCTCCATTAGCTGAAAAATATCCAATTCCACCAGCATAAACTTTTCTTTTTGTTTTCTCTAATTCATCAATAATTTCCATAGCTCTTATTTTTGGAGCACCTGAAACTGTTCCCGCAGGAAAACCAGCTAGAAGAGATTTAAACTTTGAAAATTTATTATTATATTCACCAATTACATTAGAGACTATATGCATTACATGAGAATATTTTTCTATAACAAAGCTTTCAGTGACTTTAACTGAATTTATTTTTGATACTTTTCCAGCGTCGTTTCTACCAAGATCAAGTAACATTAGATGTTCTGAGAGCTCTTTTTTATCTTTTAGTAAATCTTTTTCGTAAAATTTATCTTGGGATACATTTTTTCCTCTTGGTCTGGTTCCTGCTATCGGCCTTACTGTAATCTTATTATTTCTTAATCTAACTAATATTTCAGGGCTCGCTCCAATTATCTGAAAGTCCTCAAAATTAAAAAAAAACATAAAAGGAGAAGGATTTGATACTCTGAGTTTTTTATAAATTTCCAAAGGTGATTTCGTTAATTTGGCCTCAAATCTTTGACTAAGAACAACTTGAAAAATATCTCCAATCTTTATGAAATTCTTTGCTTTACTCACCATATCTAAAAATCTTTTTTTTGAGGTATTTGACTTAACTTTAATTTTTTTTTGAATATCGAAAGTCTTAGGATGATCTTTTTTTACCTTTGATTGAATTAAAAGAAGATTAAGCTCTGATTTTATCTCTAAATATCTTTTTTTATAATCTTTTATTTTTTCGTCAGCAAAAATATTTATAATGTAAAAAATTTTTTTTTCTAAATTGTCGTGAATAATTAATGTTTGTGGTCTTAATAATCTTACATCAGGAATTTTCAAATCATCCTTACAATTATTTGGTATATTTTCTATGTATCTTATAGCATCATATGAAAAATAACCTGAGATTATTGATGAAATAGGTGGCAAACTTTTAGGTATTTCAAATTTAAAATCTTCAATAATTTTCTCAATCAACTGACTGGGCTTTTTTCTTAATTTCAATTTCTTGTTATCTTGAATTAAAAAAGATTTATTATTATTGAACTCCCAGATCTTATCAGGATTTTTACCAAAAATTGTATATCTTCCTCTTATTTTACCTTTTTCAACAGACTCAAAAATAAAACTATTTTTTTCTATCAAAAAATTATCAATCAAGTTTTCTATGTCATCATTATTTTTTACTTTCCTGGATGCGAAAATTATTTGATTTTTTTTGCTTCTATGTCGAAACTTAAAATCATTGAAGCTTCGATTAATTATCATTGAAAATAATTTTTAACTCTTTGAATTGTTTTTTTGTTTAAAGTAACCTTGTATTTGTCATTTAAAAGCTCGTCATAAGATTTTAATAATCTTTGTTTTGTATTTGTTTTTTGTTCATTCGCAATATTTTTATAATTATCATAATCAAACTGAACGTTTATAAATTTCTTTATTTTAGCTAAGTATATATTGTTACTCTCGTAAATTAATGCAAATGATTTTTCAGGTAATGAATATAATAATTTGATCGAATTCGTATCGAATTTTTTAGCATCTTTAACTGAATTCAATGTAATTGTTTCAAAGTTTTCTTTATGCATTTTTGAAAAATCAATATCTGAAAAATTTTTATTCTTAATTTTAGATAATAGATCTTTATTATAATCAAATCTTTTTTGTTGGAAAATTAATTCTAATATTTCATCCCTAGTTTGCAAATCTTTAGTGTCTGGGCTTCTTTGTTCAATTTTATTGATTTTATATAAGACATATTCATTCTCTGTCTCAATTATGTCAAAAGTATTTTTTCTTAAATCAAATATTTTTTTTTCTATCTCATTTTTATCCTCAGAATATTTAAAATTTGTAATGTTTGTAGATTCAATATTAAATTTTTTAGCTATATCGCTAAAATCAATTTCGTTTGAAATGTCTATTTCTATTTGATCTATACTATCAAAGAAAGCTTGATTATATTCATCTACACCGACTAGGTTTTTTGGATTAATTTTTGCATAACTAAAATCTATGTAATCTACCTTCAAAGTATCCTCATTTTCATTCAAAAATTGATCAATTTCAGATTGAGTTATTTGATTTTTCTGAACATAAAAACTATTTAAATTTATAAATTCAAGTTCAATTTTTCGATTTTGTTCTTGGTAAAACTTTTCAGCTAAAAATTTTGGTGTAACAGTTCCTGATCCTATATAGTCAAATAAATTCTTTTGAGTTATACTGTCTTTTAAACGAGTTTCATAAACTGGAGCAGAAATATTATTCTCTAACAAAAATTTTTCGTATTTAATTCTTTTAAAGGTACCGTCTTCATCTAAAAAATTTTTATTATTTTTTATTTTATTAGATAAAGAGTTTTCACTTAAGGCTATATTAAAACTTTCTACCTCAAGATTTAATATTTCTGATGTAATTAATGTTGATAGTAATTCCTCAATAACATTTTTATCCAAATTACTTCTAATATAATCTGGCGATATTTCTAAAGTGTTAACATGGTTTAAAAAGTCTTCTGTAGAAATATTGGTATTATTTATTTTAGCAATGTTATTAGTATTTCCGCTACTAAACATGCCGCCCATTCCCCAGAAAACAAATGGAATGATCATTATAAAAACTAATACACCCGCGAACTTTGATTTTGAAAAATTTCTAAAACTACCTATCATTACTTTATAAATTTATTGAACTATAAAAAGCAAACCTATAGATTAAATTTTACCATATGACAAATAAATATATGTATTTTGTGGCAAACTGGAAAATGTATGGAAACAAGAACTCATTAAATACATTGGATAAAGTAATTAAATTTTCAAAATCTAAGGAAATTAAGAAAGGACGAATAATATATTGTCCACCATACACGCTATTAAGTTCCTTTTATAAAAAATTCCAAAATTGTTTGATAGACATTGGTGCTCAAAATTGTCATGAAGGTTCAGAATATGGTGCTCACACAGGTTTTGTAAATTCTAAAATGATAAAGAATATAGGTGCCAACTATGTAATTATTGGCCATTCGGAAAATAGAAATAAAGGAGAAACAGACAAACTAATCAACCAAAAAATTAAAAGTGCAATCGATGCAAAACTTAAAGTAATACTCTGCATCGGTGAAAGTTTAAAAGAAAAGAGAAGTGGTAAAACTAAATCAGTTTTGTCTAAACAAATCAAATATGGATTAGATAAGATAAAGATAAAAACAAATCTTTTTGTAGCTTATGAACCTGTTTGGTCAATTGGCACAGGTAAAATTCCTAAGCCATCAGAACTCAGTCAAGCTATAAAATTTATAAAAAGTAAGTTTAAAAAGAAGTCACCACAAATCTTATATGGTGGCTCAGTAAATACAGGCAATATAAATAATTTAAAAAATATAAAAGGCTTAAATGGTTTTTTAATAGGTGGTGCATCACAAAATTCTAAAAATTTTATTGATATAGTGAAAAAAACATATAATTAAGCCGCATGGAAAACATACTATTGATTTTAAATATTATTTTTGCATTTATTTTGGTTATTTTAGTTTTAATGCAAAAATCTGAGGGAGGAGCATTAGGTATCGGTGTTTCTCAAGAGTCTTACATGTTTTCAAGAACAGCAGGAAATTTCATGACTAAAGCTACAGCTGTAGTTGCAACTTTATTCATAATTTGTAGTCTAGCTTTAACGATTGTTTCGAGAGGCGAACTTGCACCAACAAGCTCAGTTTTAGATACTGTTAAGGAAAAAACTGAAGATACACCATCTATTCCTGAAAATAATAATTAAGACTTTTCATTTTCTTTTTTATTCGCTATAAGATAATTCCATGGCGCGATTTATTTTTGTCACTGGCGGCGTGGTATCATCTTTAGGAAAAGGATTATCATCAGCATCACTAGCATACCTTCTTCAATCAAGAGGATACAAAGTGAGACTACGAAAATTAGACCCCTACTTAAATGTTGATCCTGGAACAATGAGTCCATTTCAACACGGTGAAGTTTTCGTAACAGATGATGGTGCTGAAACTGATTTAGATTTAGGACATTACGAGAGATTTTCTCAAGTATCAGCAAAAAAATCTGATAATATTACAACTGGTAAAATTTATAATGATGTTCTTAAAAAGGAACGTAAAGGAAAGTATCTTGGTAAGACAGTTCAAGTAATACCTCATATCACAGACCGTATTAAAGAGTTTATAAAAAATGATTCTTCCAAGGAAGATTTTATTATTTGTGAAATTGGTGGAATAGTAGGCGATATTGAGAGTTTGCCTTTTGTTGAGGCTATAAGACAATTTGCTAATGATATTGGAAAAAAAAATGCATTATTTATACATTTAACATTAGTGCCATATTTGAAGTCTTCAGATGAAATTAAAACAAAACCAACACAACACTCGGTTAAAGAATTAAGAAGTATTGGAATTCAACCAGATATTATTATATGTAGATCAGATCGGTCTATACCTTTAGAACATAGAAAAAAAATATCTTTATTTTGTAATGTTCATATTAACAATGTAATTGAAACAGTTGATGTTAAAACAATTTATGAAGCACCAATTAGTTTTTTTAAAGAAAAATTAGACAAAAGAGTATTAGATTACTTCAAATTAAGATCAAAAAAATCTGTTAGTTTAAGCCCTTGGAAAAAAATCACTAATATTATTTTGAAAACAAAAAAACAAACAAATATTGCTATTATTGGAAAATATGTTGATTTAAAAGACGCATATAAATCACTTGATGAAGCCTTAACTCATGGAGGTTTTGACAATAAAGTGAAAGTGAACCTGGTAAGAATTGACTCTGAACAGCTTAAATTGAGCGAGATAAAATCTAAATTAAAAAATATATCGGGTATTTTAATTCCTGGAGGTTTTGGCAAAAGAGGGACAAAAGGTAAAATTGAAGCTATTAAGTTTGCTAGAAAAAACAAGATACCTTTTTTAGGTATTTGTTATGGAATGCAAATGGCAATAATAGAATTTGCGAGAAATAAACTTAATTTGAAAAGAGCGACTTCAAGTGAATTTGATAAAAATGGATTACCTGTAATAGGATTGATTAACGAATGGAATAAAGATGGAAAAATAATAAAAGGCACAGATAAAAATTTAGGTGGCACAATGAGACTTGGCTCGTACGACGCTAAATTAAAAGACCATTCATTAATAAAAAGCATTTATGGTAAAAGCTTAATAAAAGAGAGACATCGACATAGGTACGAAGTTAACATTAATTTTAGAGAAAAATTTGAGAAAAAAGGTTTGATTTTTTCAGGATTATCTCCGGATGGTAAATTACCAGAAATTATTGAGCTTAATAATCATCCATGGTTTATCGGAGTTCAATTTCATCCTGAATTTAAATCTAGACCTTTATCACCTCATCCATTATTCTCTTCTTTTATCAAGGCAGCCAAAAATCATAAATGAGTAACATTAAAGTAAATTGTGGAAAAATAGAAATCTCAAATAAAAATAAAATTTGTCTCATATCCGGTCCTTGTCAACTTGAGTCAGAACAACACGCACTGGATATGGTTGGAAAAATTAAGGAAATTACTAGTAAATTTAACCTTGGTTTTATTTATAAAACTTCATTTGATAAAGCCAACAGAACAAGTTTGACAGGAAAAAGAGGAATTGGTTTGGATTCCTCATTACCTATTTTTGATAAAATTAAAAAAGATTTAGACGTACCGATATTAACCGATGTACATAACATTGATCAATGTTCAGTTGTTGCAAAACATGTGGACATCTTACAAATTCCCGCCTTTCTATGTAGACAAACAGATTTGTTGGTTGCTGCTGCGAAAACAAACAAAATAATTAATGTTAAAAAAGGACAATTCTTAGCACCATGGGATATGATTAATGTAACAAAAAAAATTTCAGACTCTGGCAATAATAATATATTAGTAACTGAAAGAGGAGCAAGTTTTGGTTATAATACTTTGGTTTCAGATATGAGATCAATACCAATAATGGCTAAGAACGGCTATCCAGTTATTTTTGATGCTACTCACTCAGTTCAACAACCTGGAGGTCTTGGTGAAAAAAGTGGAGGTCAAAGAGAATTTGTAGAACATTTATCAAGAGCTGCTGTAGCAGTAGGTGTAGCTGGTTTATTTATTGAAACACATCAAGATCCAGATAATGCTCCTTCAGATGGTCCAAATATGCTACCATTAAATAAGTTAGAAAATTTATTAAAACAATTAACAGAGATAGATAATTTAATAAAAAATTAGTGAGCAAAATTATTAAAGTAAAAGGCCGTCAAGTTTTTGACAGTAGGGGAAATCCAACTGTAGAAGCTGAGGTTTTTACTAAAAATAATAGTGCCAAAGCTATTTGTCCATCAGGAGCTTCTACAGGAACTTTTGAAGCTTTTGAAAAAAGAGACAGTAATAATAAAAAATATTTAGGTAAGAGTGTTTTAAATGCTGTTAATTTAATAAACACAAAAATTTCAAAAAACTTAAAAGGTCAAAATATACATAGCCAAGAAAAAATTGATGCTATAATGATTAATTTAGATGGAACTAAGCAAAAAAAAAAATTAGGAGCTAATTCTATTTTAGCTGTCTCAATTGCAGCAAAAAAACTTTCAGCAAAAGAAAAAAAAATACCTTTATATAAAACATTTTTTATTAAGAAGAATTTTAAATTACCTTATCCAATGATGAATATCATCAATGGTGGTGCTCATGCAAATAATGGTCTTAGAATTCAAGAATTTATGATTAGACCAGATAGAGCAAAAAATTTTTCTGATGCAATGAGAATATGTTTTGTAGTGATTAAAAATCTACAGAAATTAATTAAAAAAAATGGGTTGTCTACATCTGTTGGTGACGAAGGTGGTTTTGCACCGATGATAAATAATAACAATCAAGCCTTAAATTTAATAGTTTCTGCTATTAAAAAGTCTGGATTTGTTAATGGTAAGGATGTTTCTATTTGTTTAGATGTAGCAGCAAATGAACTTTTTAAAAAAAATAAATATTCTATTCATTCAAAAAGTTTTATCTCAGTGGATAAATCAATTAAAGAATATAAAAAGATTATTGAAAAATATAAAATTAAATCAATCGAAGACCCATTTGCTGAGAATGACTGGATTTCATGGAGTAAACTAATGAAAACTATTAAAAAAACTCAAATAGTAGGTGATGATCTTTATGTTACAAACTTAGAAAGACTTAAAAAGGGTTTTTTGAATGTTTCCTCTAATGCAATTTTGATTAAGCTAAACCAAATCGGAACAGTTTCTGAAACTTTAGAGGTAATTAAATTTGCTCAAATTATAGGGTTTAAGACTATTGTTTCTCATAGATCAGGGGATAGTGAGGATACATTTATTGCAGATTTAGCTGTTGGGACAAACTCGAACCAAATAAAAACAGGTTCATTAGCTAGATCAGAAAGAGTAGCCAAGTATAACCAATTAATTCGAATAGAAGAAGAACTTGGAAAAAAAGCAATAATGAATAAGATTCATTAATGCTTGAAAAATTAAAAAAAAATTACCTCTTATTAGTATCAACTTTTTTAATCATATACTTTTTTTTCAATCTTTTATCAGGTC
Organism: uncultured Pelagibacteraceae bacterium; assembly: GCA_902524345.1. GTDB lineage: Bacteria > Pseudomonadota > Alphaproteobacteria > Pelagibacterales > Pelagibacteraceae > Pelagibacter. The sequence continues at coordinate 18,214 of CABZCX010000004.1, forward strand.
AAAGAGGATTAATATCTTATTTTGATAAAAAACAGCATCTTGATGAGCTTAAAATTAAAGAAACTTTAATTATTAATAAAATCAGGGACTTGGATTTTAAAAATTCATTGTTAAGTGACAATCTAGATCTTGATTATATTGAAACATTGATTAGAGAAAGACTCTTATTTGGCAAAGAAAACGAAAAAATTTATATAATTACAAATGACACGAAAAATTAGACCTAGGCACCCTGAAAAAGTAAAAAATCCTATAAATCCGATCAAAAAAAAACCGGAATGGATAAGATCTAAACTAGTTAACAGCAAAGAGTTTTTTATAACCAAAACAGTCGTAAACAAAAGTAATCTTGTTACTGTTTGCCAAGAAGCTAACTGTCCAAATATAACAGAGTGTTGGAGTAAAAGGCATGCTACTTTTATGATTATGGGTGACACATGTACAAGAGCATGTGCATTTTGTGATGTTAAAACTGGTAAGCCCGAAAAACTTGATCCTTATGAAGACATTAAGATTGCTAATGCGGTTAAAAAACTTAATTTAAGACACGTCGTTATCACATCAGTTGATAGAGATGATCTTCCGGATGGTGGTTCAAGCCACTTTAAAAAAGTAGTTGATACTATAAGAAAGAAAAATCCAAATACCACAATTGAAGTGCTCACTCCAGATTTTCTCAGAAAAGGTGACTCCTATAAAAAGTTACTTGAGGCTGATTTAGATGTATTCAATCATAATATAGAAACAGTTCCAAGACTTTATTTAAAAGTTAGACCAGGAGCTAGATATTTTGCATCGCTTGAACTTCTCAAGAATGCCAAGAAAGATAATAAAAAAGTTTTTACCAAGTCAGGAATTATGGTTGGGTTAGGTGAGAAACATGATGAAATAGTTCAAGTTATGGATGATTTGAGATCTGCGAATGTAGACTTTATTACTATTGGTCAATATCTACAACCTTCTGTACAACATCATCCTCTTGAAAGATATTACCACCCAGATGAATTTAAAGAATTAGAATTAATTGCAAAATCAAAAGGGTTTCTTTTAGTTTCATCATCGCCATTAACAAGATCTTCTTATCACGCTGATGAGGATTTCTCTAAGCTCAAACAAAATAGAATTAATAGCCATTAATGCCTAAAGCTTCAGTTAAGCGATTAATTGAATGTAAAAAAGAGGACTTAATTAAATTAGTTTTAGATATTGAAAAATATCCGGAGTTTGTTCCTTTTTGTTTTGATGCTAAAGTTTATGAAAACAAAAATGAAGGTGATTTAACAAAAATAATAGCAGACTTAACTATTGGAAAAGGACCATTTAAAGATACTTATAAAAGTGATGTGGTCTTTGACAAAAACAAAGATACAATATTTGTCAAAAATATTGAGGGTCCCTTAAATCATTTGTCTAACAATTGGACATTTACTGATAAAAAAAATGGAATTACAGAGATTACTTTTGATATTGACTTTGAAATTAAAAACAAATTTTTGAATTCATTGATGGTTGTTTCATTTCAATTTGGATTAGAGAAAATAGCTGATGCATTCCAGAAGAGAGCAGAAAAACTATTTAGAAGCTCTAAGAATTAAATTTAATGCTTTTCTAACCGTAGCTTTTTGTATTGAAGACCTGTTTTTAGCTTTAAATAGACATTTATTAACTTGTATTTTATTACCTTTTTTAACTCCAATATAAACTAGACCAACAGGTTTTTCTTTAGTGCCACCTTTTGGTCCTGCAATACCAGTTATTGAAACATTGATGTTAGCTTTAGATATTTTAGATAAATTTTTAACCATTGCTGAACAGCATTCATGACTTACAGCACCATACTTTTTAATAATATTTTTATTTACTTTTAAAACCTTAATTTTTGCTTGGTTAGAGTAGGTGACAAGACCTAAATTAAAAACTTTTGATGCACCACTAATCGAAGTTATAGAGCTGGCTAGTAACCCTCCTGTACATGATTCAGCGAGTGAAATTTTAAGTTTTTTTTTATTCAGTAGTTTTATTAAAGTTTTCATTGGATAAAATAGTTTTTAAAAATCATAAAACAAATTAATGATAAAACAACATAAAAACCCGCACAAATATCATCCATAATTACACCAAAACTACTTTTAAATTTTTTATCAAAAAAATTTACAGGAAATGGTTTTACTATGTCAAAAAATCTAAATAAGATAAAACAAGCACCATAAAAAATAATTGCTTCATCATAAGATTTTTCTGTTCCATGTGAAATTTCATACATATATATTGGTATAGATTGACCAATAAACTCATCAATAACTACTTCTTTTGGATCTTTGTTTGTATTATCTCTAATATGTATCGCGACTGCTATAAAAGAAAAAAAAAAGATAATTATTAAAAATAAAAATATCATAATTTGAGACAAATTTAATATATGAAAAAAAATATATAATAAAATCGCTGTTGCCAAAGACCCAAAAGTCCCAGGAATTTTTGGAATTCTTCCTATTCCAAACATTGTAACAAATAAGGTATTAATTCTTTTAATCATATTTTGAGATTGAAATTATCACCTCGCAAGCTATTGCTTTTTCTTTTCCTATTAGACCTAATTTTTCTACTGTTTTACCTTTTAGATTAATTAAATCTTTATTTAAATTTGTAAGTTTAGATATAGAATTGATTATTTTATTTCTATATCTTGATACTTTAGGTTGTTCACAAATTAAATTAATATCTAAATTATTTATTGAAAAATTTGATTTATAAAGATTTTCTACAACTGGCTTTAACATTTTTGGTGATTTTATATTCTTATATTTTTTAATATTTGGAAAATATGTACCTATATCTTTTCTTCTTAATGCTCCTAAAATAGCATCAGTAATTGCGTGTAAAATTACATCACCATCAGAATGGCCTTTTAAACCTGAATGAAAAGGTATTTTAGCTCCACCAAGAAAAAGTTTTTTATTTTTAACTAACCTATGAACATCAAATCCTAGTCCATGAAAAGTTTTTGTCGTTTTTATATCATCTAGATATGTAATTTTATTATTAGAATTTTCACCTTGGATAAATTTTATTTTGTAATTTTGATTTAGGAACAAGGTAGCTTCATCGTTAATTTTAGATTTTTCTTTTATTGCAAGTTTATATAATTCCCTAAAATTAAAGGCTTGTGGCGTTTGTGTTAATAACGAATTTTTTCTATTTAAGTTAAACACCTCATTTTTAATTTTATATTTAATAGAGTCTCTTGAATTTACGACAGGAACGACAGCCTTATTTTTTTTTAAATTTTTTGAGATATTTTTAAGTAATTTTATTGAAAAATTTGGTCTTGCAGCGTCATGAATATAAACATTTTTTGGGTTGTATTTCTTTATGAATTTTAGAGCATTTAGGGAAGAATCTGATCTCTCTCTACCACCCTTAATGATAGTTATCAATTTTGGATATTTCTTTTTTTTAAGGTATCTCGCATTGTTTGACACAATAACTATCTTTTTAAATAACTTAGATTTTAGTGATTTTTCAACAGAATGATCTATGATTTCTTTATTCTTGTATTTGTAAAATTGTTTAAAATTTTTACCAAATCTCTTACTTTTTCCAGCTGCTAATATTACAAAATAGTTGTTCATTTGTTTAAATGCTATAATTCTAAATTATGTTAGATTTTTTGAAAAAAAATATATTTATAATCATTCTTTCTACTATCACACTATTTATTGGTTTTTTAACATTTTTAACATTCATTGATAGAAGTTTTATTGAATTAAATCAAAATAACTTACAATTTTTATTAATTCTTAACATCATTTTACTTTTTTTATTATTTGCATTCATTTTTGTTGAAATTAAAAAATCTATTAAAAATGATATTGATAAAGATGGTTTAAATTCGAATAAAAAATATATTACTTATTTTTCACTTTTTACGTTGATACCATCAATATTGATCTCAATATTTTCATTATTCTTATTCTCATTCGCCTTAGAAAAATATTTTGATAAAAAAGTTACAACAGTTGTAAATAATTCTTATGAGCTAGCAAAAAATTATGTTCAAGAGGTAAGAAATAAAGTTGAAGCTGATATTATATTGATCGCTTTTGATACTAATAAAAGTGCTAATTTTCTAAATAATGATGAAAAAGAATATTTTAGATTTTTGAGAACCCAAAAACTAATAAGAAATGTCGATGAAATACATATTATTGATAAAGATAAAAAGTTATTATTTACATCGGAACAAAAAAATAAATATCGCCCTCCAGTGGATAAAGCATTAAACCTAGTTTTAGATGATGATCGGCCTTTAAAAATTGTTGATGCTCAAAACAACATATCTGCAGCCATTATAAGGTTACAAGCTTTTGAGGATCGTTTTTTATATGTTATTAAATTTTTAGATGAAAATATTTCTTCATATTTATCTGAGTCTCAAGAAGCAATTAATTTTTATTATACTGTAGAGGAAAGAAGTACTGGAATTAAGATTTCATTTATTTTGATTTATATCATAATAGTTACTTTACTATTATTTATATCGATTACTATTGCTATTAGATTTTCATCTAGATTTTTTAGATCAATCAATAATCTGATATTAGCATCTACAGAAATCGGGCAAGGAAATTTAGATTCAAAAGTACCTGAAATTAAAACAGACAAGGATATGGAAATTTTGAATAAAAATTTTAATTCAATGATAAGCAGACTTAAAAATCAACAAGAAAAATTGATTATCAATGAAAGATATAAAGCTTGGGGTAATTTATCTAGAAAATTAGCTCATGAAATTAAAAATCCCCTAACTCCAATTCAATTAACCATCGATAGAATAAAGGATAAATATACAAATAAGATTTCAAATGAGGATCAAGCTCATTTTAAAGAAAATTTAAAAATTATTAATAATCAAATTAAACAGATTGAAAATCTTGTGAATGAATTTTCTGATTTTGCAAGGATGCCAAAACCAATTTTTAAGGAAAATGATTTAAATAAAATATTAAAAGAAAATATTAGATTACTATCTGAGATAGATAGCTCTATAAAATTAGAGCTTACATCAAAAAAGAATCAAATAAGTTTAGAGTGTGATAGAGAACAAATAAATAGGGTATTTTTTAATTTAATTAAAAATTCTATAGAGAGTATTCAGCAAAAATCTGATAAAAACCCTAATTTTGACAAGAAAATATCAATTGAAATTTTGGATAATAATGACCATATTCAAATTATTCTCATAGATAATGGTATTGGATTTAATAGCTTAAATAATAGGATTGATGAAATTTTTACGCCATATTTTACTACTAAAAAAAATGGAACAGGATTAGGTTTATCAATTGTAAATAAAATTATAAATGATCATGGAGGCGAAATTAATTTTTACCCTATAAAAGATGGTGCAAAGATAGAAATTGATTTTAATAAAAGATGGCAATAGAAATTTTAATAGTTGATGATAACGCTGACATAAGAAAAATTCTTAATGAATTAATACTAGATGCAGGTTATAAAACTAGAGTTGCAGCAAATTATAATCAGGCCCTCTCAGAAATAGATAAAAAAATACCAGATGTTGCGATCTTAGACGTCAAATTAGACAAAGGTGATAATGATGGTATTGAATTATTGTCCCATATTAAATCAAAAAATAATGATGTACCAGTAATTATAATTACTGGTCACGCTAATGTTGAACTTGCAGTAAGTGCTCTTAAACATGGTGCCTTTGAATTTATTGAAAAACCTTTTGATAAAACAAGATTGTTAAATTTTATAAAAAGAGCTGTTGAAAATTTAAATTTAAAATCACAAAATAAAGAATATGAAACAAAATTATTCTATTCTTATGATTTAGTTGGTGAAAGTAAAAATATATCCTCTATAAGAGATCAAATTGAAAAAATTTCAATTACAGAAAGCCGTATTTTAATTAATGGACCATCTGGTTCTGGAAAAGAATTAATAGCAAGAAAAATTCATAAAAAATCTAAGAGAAATAATAAACCCTTTATTATATTAAATGGTGCTTTACTTGACTCAAATAAATATGAATTAGAGTTGTTTGGAGAGGAAAAGGATAATGGTTCCATATCCTACGGTGCTCTTGAAAAAGCTAATGAAGGAATTTTACTAATTGATCAAGTTTCAGAAATACCATTAGCAATACAATCAAAAATTTTAAGAGTCTTAACTGACCAAAAGTTTAAAAGATTAAATGGAAGTAGTGACATAAATGTAGATGTTAGAATTATCTGTTCATCGAGTAAAGATTTAAAAGAAGAGATAAAGATAGGTAATTTCAGAGAAGATCTTTACCATCGTTTAAATGTATTTGAAATAAACGTAAAACCTTTGAACGAAAGAATTTCGGATATACCATTGTTGATAGATTATTTTTCTCGTTTAATATCTGAAAGTTACAGTATTAGTAAGCTCGATATCGACTCTGATAATAGTTATATTTTAAACCATAATTGGAAAGGAAACGTAAGAGAATTAAGAAATTTGATTGAAAGAATAGCAATTTTACAACCAGATACTAAAGATAAAGTGTCAAATATTGTTAAAGAATCACTAAAAAATGATAGTTACGTTGAAAAAGTAAATGAAAATACTCTTTCAGTACCATTAAAAGAGGCTAGAGAAAAATTTGAAAAAGAGTATTTAACAATGCAATTAAAAAAATTTAATGGAAATATATCCAAAACAGCAAATTTTGTAGGAATGGAAAGAAGTGCTCTTCATAGAAAGCTAAAAGGCTTGGGAATAAAAGAGTTTAATTAAATGAATATTATTATTTGTGGTGCAGGTAGAGTAGGCTTTACCATAGCAAAACTTTTAAGTGACCAAGGTCACTCTATAACTGTTATTGATCAATCTAGTGAAGATATTCAAAAAATTAATGATAGTTTGGATGTTAAAGCTATAGTTGGAAAAGCAACATATCCTTCAATTCTTGAAAAAGCTAATGCACCAGAAACAGATATGATAATTGCTGTAACTAGAAATGACGAAATTAACATGTTAATTTGTCAAATAGCTTATTCTATTTTTAATATACCAAAAAAAATTGCAAGAATAAGATCCCAGGATTATTTAAATCCTAAATTTACAAGAGTGTATAATAAAGAAAATTTACCTATTGATGTTATAATCTCACCAGAAATTGAAATTGCAAAATCTATTCAAAGAAAATTAGAGGCTCCTGGAGCTTTAGATAGTGTCCCTTTTACCGATAACAAAATTAGGTTACTTGAAATTTTGATTAGAAAAAATTGTGAGTCAATTAACATTAAATTTAATGAATTAACAAAAAAATACCCAAAGTTGGATGCTAATATAATTGCAATTAATCGAGATGAAAAATTCTTCATACCCAAAAAGACAGACGCTGTTAAGGAAAATGATAAAATTTATGTAATCATTAACTCTTTACAGATGGGTGAGACATTACAGGCTTTTGGTCATAATGAAAGAATATCAAAAAAAATTTTGATAATTGGTGGTGGAAACATCGGTTTTAACTTAGCAAAAAATATAGAGGAAACTTTAGACACTGTTAGAGTAAAAATAGTTGAAAAAAATAAAGAACGTGCTGAATATTTAGCAAGTCAACTTAATGATACAATTGTTATTAATGGGGATGGTTTAGATGAGGAGGTTTTAGTCGAGGCTAATATGGAAGAGGCAGAAACTGTTTTAGCTTTGACCAATGATGATGAAGATAATCTAATGGTGAGTGTTTTAGTAGAAAAATTTACCAAAGATCAAAAAGATATAGAGGAAAAAAGAACTATGGCTCTTATTAACAAACCTAACTATTCATTATTACAAACTTCCTTAAAGATTGATGATTTGATTGATCCAAGAATGAGTACAGTTTCAAGTATTTTAAAACATGTACACAAAGGAACTATTGAAAATGCTTATACAGTATCAAATGGTGAATTTGAAATAATTGAAGCAGAAGTTATTGAGACGTCTGAACTAATTAATAAAGAATTAAAAAATTCAAATCTTCCAGATGAATTAAGAATCGGTGCCATATTAAGAGATGACACAGTTATTATTCCTAGATCAGATTTTATTTTTAAAAAGGATGACAGAGTTGTTTTTATTGTTAAAAAAGACACAATCCCTTTCGTTGAAAATATTTTCAGGTTAAGTTCAGTTTAATTACATGATAAAATTACAGGTTAAATACCTTAGCTTCTTTTTTGCAGTAATTTCTTTATTATCTTTTTTCAATATAATTTATTCTTATTACTTAAATTTTTACTTAAATTTAAACACTTACTATTACTGCTTAATTGCTTCTATTTTTCTTTCAGTGTTATTTTTTAAATTTAAATCTATTGAAAAAAAATTTTCTATTTTCGATAAGATATTAACAGTTTTTTTTGGGTATTTACTTATACCTGTTATTCTATCAATACCTTTTTATTTTAGTATTTATAATTTAACTTTTTTAAATTCTTATTTTGAGGCCATTTCTGGTTTTACATCTACTGGATTTACTATTTTTGAAAACATTAAACATATAGACCAAAGTATTATTTTGTGGAGATCCTCTACTCAATGGATAGGTGGTTTGTATTTTCTTTTTTCAATCATATTCTTGATAGACATATACGACGAAAGTTTTAAAAAATCTTTAACTAATTATCTTTCATTTGATAGTAGTGAAATTTTTAAACAAGCTATTAAAATTTTCTTATTATATTCTTTTCTAACATTAATTATTTTTCTAGTTTTAAACATATTTTCCGTACGAGCTTTTAATTCATTAAATTTAGCATTTAGTTTAATATCATCAGGTGGCTTTTTACCCGATAATGATCTCACAAATATAATTAAAAATAACTCACAGATTATAATTTTATCTGTACTAATGTTGTTTTCCTTTTTTAGTATCTTCTTTAGTTATAATTTAGTTTTTTTGAGAAATAGAAATATTAACTTTTTTTATGAAGATCTTCACTTAATTGTATATCTGACAATAATTCTATTAATTTTTCTTTTATTTTTTAGTTTTAACAATGAATTTTCTGTAAATTTTTTAGGAATTGTGAGTAGCATGTCAAATATTGGTTTCTCAATTAAAACCGATCAAACAAATATGAGTTTAGTTTTTTTGATTTTAGTAATAATTGGTGGATCTTTTTTTTCTACAAGTTCTGGTTTGAGATTTGTAAAAATTTATTCTCTATTTAAATATTCAATCAATCAAATCTTATCGTTTAGTAAACCTAAGAACGTTTTTATGAATAAATTAATATTTACTAATATTAATTTTAATTTTAACGAGATTAACAAATATTTTTTGACGATCATTATTTTTATTATGTCGCTTTTTATATTCACTTCTATACTTAGTATCAGTGGAATAAGTTTTGAAAATTCTTTTAAATTATCAATTCTAACTTTAATGAATACTGTGAATTCATCTATATATGGATTAACAGATTTCAATTTTAATAATTTACATTTTTTAACAAAATACTGTTTTATTTTATTTATGATTATCGGTAGAATTGAATTATTAACAATTTTACTAATTTTAAAAAAATTTTTATTTAAAAATTAATATATAATTGATATGTATCAATAATATTTTTGCGCCCTTAGCTCAGCTGGATAGAGCATCGGTTTTCTAAACCGAGGGTCGTAGGTTCGAATCCTTCAGGGCGCGCCAATATTCACATTTTTTTTTATATTTTTTCTTAATAATTTGCTTGACTTAATTTTTTTAGAATAACTTTTCTCAAAAACTTTTTCTTGAAGAGCGTTTTTTTACGTGGTTAAATTAAGGATATTCAAAACAATGTTTTGAATTATTTGTTAACAAATAAATAATAACAGAAGGAAGAATAATGTTTAAATACTTAAAACAATTAACTTCTTTAGTTGCTATGGTAGCTGTGTTGTTTACTTTTACAACAGAGTCTATGGCTGCTAAAAAATCTAAAACACTTAAAAACACTCAAAAAAAGGGTTTTGTAAGATGTGGAGTATCTCAAGGTCTTCCAGGATTTTCTAACGCTGATGCGGCAGGAAATTGGACTGGTGTTGACGTTGATGTATGTAGAGCGGTAGCTGCTGCAGTATTAGGTGATGCAAATAAAGTTAAGTTTACACCACTAAGTGCTAAAGAAAGATTTACAGCTCTTACATCTGGTGAGATTGATATCTTATCAAGAAACACAACTTGGACTCTTTCTAGAGATGCTGATATCGGACTTACTTTCGTAGGTGTAAACTTTTACGATGGTCAAGGTTTCATGGTAAGAAAAAGTTCAGGTATTACTTCAACAGGCCAATTCAAAGATGGTATCTCAGCTTGTACAAACATTGGTACAACAACTGAGTTAAATATGAGAGATTTCTTTAATTCAAAAGGGATCAAGTATGAGCCAGTAGCATTTGAAAAAGCTGATGAAGTCGTAGCTGCTTACGATGCAGGTAGATGTGATACTTACACTACTGATAAATCTGGTTTAGCTGCTCAAAGAACAAAAATGAAGAACCCTGATGAACACATTGTTTTACCAGAAACTATTTCTAAAGAACCTTTAGGACCAGTTGTAAGACAAGGTGACTCAGTTTGGGAAGATATCGTAAGATGGTCTTTGAACACAATGATCGAAGCTGAAGAATATGGAATTACTTCAGCAAATGCAGACATGATGAAAACTTCTGATAATCCAGCAATCAAAAGATTAGTTGGAGCTGAAGGTGAATTAGGTGCTGCTTTTGGTCTAGACAATGACTGGAGCTTAAGAATTATCAAGCAAGTTGGTAATTACGGTGAAAGCTATAAGAGAAATATTGCTGACACTGGTATTTTACCAGACAGAGGTCCAAATCAATTATGGACAAAGGGCGGAATACTTTACGTTCCACCTGCAAGATAATTTCAGTTTAAAATACTTAAAAAGGGCTAGATTTTTCTAGCCCTTTTTTTATAAATTCATATATTATCACATTTGTGAATCTGAAACTTAAAGACATTGTTCCCCAATTAATCACAGTCATAGCTGTGGTCTTGATTTTTGGTTTTTTTACTTACAACGCTCAAATCAATATGGAAAATAGAGGTATTGATTTTGGATATGGTTTCTTATCACAAGAGTCATCTTTTGATGTTCAATTTTCTTTGATTGAATATGATGGATCTCACTCTTATTTCAGAGCTTATTTAGTTGGGTTATTAAATACAATACTTGTCTCAGTTATAGGTATAATTATTGCTACAATTTTAGGTGTAATAGTTGGTGTCGCGAGATTATCTCCTAACTATTTAATTAATAAATTTGCAGCATTTTATGTAGAATTTTTTAGAAATATTCCATTACTACTTCAAATCTTCTTTTGGTATTTTGCTGCTCTCAGAGCGTTACCACTTCCACAAGATGCAGAGGCAATATTTGGAGTTTTTTTCTTAACTATTAAAGGATTATATGTTCCTGCTTTCATTTGGCAAAATTTTAGTATTTTCTTTTATTCGCTTGTTGCAGCAGTAATAGCTATTATTGTAATACGAATTCACGCCAAAAAAGTTCAAGAAAATCAAGGTAAACAAATTCCAGTTTTTTTTATTTCATTAGGATTGATCTTTATTCTTCCTCTACTAAGTTTTTTGATAGGTGGAGTAAAACTTTCATTTGAAGTTCCTGTTCTTAAACAATTAGCAACAACATCTTTCATATATGAAGGAGGAGTAAGTTTACCACCAGAATTAATTGCTTTAACATTATCCTTGTCTTTATATACAGCGACATTCATTGCAGAATGTGTCAGAGCTGGAATTCAAGGAGTTGGAAAAGGTCAAAAAGAGGCAGCAGCATCAATAGGTCTAACACCCAATCAGGTGCTTAAATTAGTGATTATGCCACAAGCTTTAAGAATAATCATTCCACCAACAACTAATCAATACCTTAATTTAACAAAAAATTCTTCTCTTGCAGCAGCAATAGCTTATCCAGATTTAGTCTTAGTTTTTGCTGGAACTGCACTAATGCAAACTGGTAAAGCCATCGAAATAGTCTCTATAACAATGTTTACTTATTTAACTCTAAGTATATCGATTTCAATTTTAATGAATTGGTACAATAAAAGAATAGCAATACAGGAAAAATAATGTCTAAAATAAATATCTTAAAACCTGATAGAGCAAATTTAAATACCTTTTTGTACCTAGGTTCTTTTTTATTTTTGATAAGCTTCTTGGACGTTTTTTTTAATTCTTTTTTTAATTTAAATTTAACAGGTTTTTTACCTAATTTTTTAAGCTTCGTATTACCCTTAGTATTAGGTTTTATAGGTCTATATTTTATTAGAATTGAATATAGCGGTATTAAAAAATTAGATTTATTAAATAAACATATAAACACCAATAATTTTAATGCTGTACTCTCGTTATTAATAATATTTGTAATTATAAAATCTATTCCCCCGATACTTAGTTGGTTTGTTGTAGATGCTAGTTTTGCAGGTGATTCAAAAGATGTTTGCACAGGAACTGGTGCCTGTTGGACTTATATAAAAGTCTGGATGAGAAGATTTATGTATGGAATGTATCCAAATGCAGAACAGTGGAGAATAAATTTATCATTTATTTCTTTAGTATTACTCGGTTCGGTTGGTTATTTTGCTACCGATAAATTTAAGAAATATTTAACACTTTATTATGTAGTGATTTATCCTTTGATTGCTTTCCTATTTATCTTTTTCTTTATCTCAGGTGGTCCTGTCTTTTTTGATTTTTCATATGGAATAATAGCTGCAATATTATCAATTATTATTGGTTTTTTTATTCCAGGAAGATTTAAGTTCTATTATTTTTTAATAGTTCCTTTAGCACTTTATATTATTTTAAAATATTTTCTTTTTTTCGAGGAATATATCGAATTAGGTAAATTGGATGGTCTTAATTGGGTTGAAACTGGCGCGTGGGGTGGTTTATCGCTGACATTTATTATTTCTTTTTTCTGTTTAATTTTCTGTTTCCCGATTGGCATGGCTTTTGCTCTTGGTAGAAGATCAGGTTTTCCATTGATTAGATATATTTCAGTTGGTTTTATAGAATTTTGGAGAGGTGTTCCGTTAATTACAGTTTTATTTATGTCAGCTGTTATGTTTCCGATGTTTTTACCAGAAGACTTTTTTATTGATAAATTAGTAAGAGCAATTATTGCTATTTCTCTGTTTGAAGCAGCATATGTTGCTGAAGTTATTCGTGGTGGATTGCAGGCTTTACCAAGAGGACAATACGAAGCAGCTAAATCCTTAGGTATGGGTTACTGGAAAATGCATATTTTTGTAATTTTACCTCAAGCCTTAAAATTGGTCATACCTGGAATTGCTAATACATTCTTAGCATTAGTTAAAGATACTCCATTAATATTTGTAGTTGGTCTTTTAGAAATTGTTGGAATGTTGAATTTAGCTAAAACAAATCCAGAATGGTTAGGTTTTGCTATGGAAGGATACGTGTTTGCAGCAATAATTTTCTGGATTATTTGTTATGCAATGAGTAAATATAGTTATAATCTCGAACAAAAATATAAAACTGATAGATAAAATTTATGTCTGAAAATATTATCCAAATAAACAATATGAACAAGTGGTTTGGAGATTTCCAAGTATTAAAATCAATAAATTTAGAAGTGAAGCCAAAACAAAAAATTGTAGTTTGTGGCCCCTCAGGATCAGGTAAATCAACTTTAATTAGATGTATTAATCGATTAGAGGAACATCAAGAGGGCAATATAGTTGTTGATGGAACAGAGTTGACAGAAGATACAAAAAATATTGAACAAATAAGAGCAGAAGTCGGAATGGTTTTTCAACAATTCAATTTATTTCCACATTTATCAATTTTAGATAACTGCACACTTGCACCGATTTGGGTAAAGAAAATGCCAAAAAAAGAGGCTGAAGAATTAGCTTTAAAACATCTAGAAAGAGTTCAAATTTTAGATCAGGCACAAAAATATCCTGGGCAATTATCCGGCGGTCAACAACAAAGAGCTGCCATTGCTAGAGCTCTTTGTATGGAGCCTAAAATAATGCTTTTTGATGAACCAACTTCAGCTTTAGATCCTGAAATGATTAAAGAAGTATTAGATGTTATGGTTAATTTAGCAAAACAAGGTATGACAATGATAGTTGTTACGCATGAAATGGGTTTTGCAAAAGAAGTGGCTGATCAAATGATATTTATGGACGAAGGTATGATAGTTGAAAAGGCAGATACCAAAGAGTTTTTTGCCAATCCAAAGAGTGATAGAACAAAACTTTTCTTAAGCCAGATACTATAGAACGTTACTTTTGCAAGAAATATTTCTCTATTTCAGGCTGAAGTAATGCTTGACAGATATTTAAAATCCACTGTTTTTCAGCTAAATAAAAAAAAAATATTGGTTGCAGTAGGTTCTAAAAACTAGTTGAATTATGTTTTATAAAAATATTAAGAGGGGTCTTAATGGAAGATAATTTTAATAAACATTTGGGCAATAAGCTTAAATTAAGAAGATTGGCTCTAGGTTTAACTCAAACAAAAGTGGCAAAAGCAATTAACGTTACATTTCAACAAATTCAAAAATACGAAAAAGGGACAAATGGTGTAAGTTCAATAAGATTACTACAACTTTCCAACTATTTGAAAGTACCAATTAATTACTTTTTTGAAGATTTTTCAGAATATCTATTAAATTTAGAAAAATCTCAACAGGGACATATGAATGTTAACTATAATTTTTTAGTTAAACTTTACTCAGAGTTAAATGCAGACCAAAAACTAAAGTTTAATAAATCATTACAGGTTTCAAATAATATTTCTAAAGTAGTGTAATTTTTGGCTCCTCGGGCAGGACTCGAACCTGCGACCAATTGATTAACAGTCAACTGCTCTACCAACTGAGCTACCGAGGAATGTAAATTGTCAACTTACTTTCTTTTTTAACTAAAACAAGATTTTTTTTGGAGGCAACGCCCGGAATCGAACCGGGATACAAGGATTTGCAATCCTCTGCGTAACCATTCCGCCACGTTGCCGTATGTTTTAGAAGATAGCTACAAGGAGTTTTATATTAAATATTTGCAATTAGTCTATCAAATAACGTTCCAATTTGATTATTGTTAATTTAGATTATTAAATTATAAACTAATTACACCCATGATAAGCGATAAATATATACATTCAAAAGTTGAAGATCGGATTTATGCTTATTGGGAAAAAAATAAATTATTTAAACCTAAAAAAAATTCCAAGAAGTATTCAATTGTAATTCCACCCCCTAATGTAACTGGAAGTTTACATATGGGGCATGCTTTGAATAATTCAATTCAAGACTTTTTAATACGATATTATCGTATGAATAATTATGAAACTTTATGGCAACCAGGAACAGACCATGCAGGTATAGCTACTCAAGCGCTTGTTGAAAAAAAATTAGAAAAAGAGAGTCTTACTAAAGCCACTCTTGGAAGAGAAAAATTTATTGAAAAAGTATGGGAATGGAAAAATGAGTATGGCGATATAATAATTAACCAATTAAAAAAACTAGGTTGTTCATGTGACTGGTCAAGAAATGCTTTTACGATGGATAAAAATCTATCTAAATCTGTCTTAAAAGTTTTCGTAGAATTACATAAAAAAAAATTAATTTATAAAGCAGAAAAACTAGTGAATTGGGACACTGTATTAAAAACTGCTATTTCAGATTTAGAAGTTGACCAAAGGGAGATGAATTCAAAAATTTATTACATCAGATATCCGATAGAAAATTCATCTGAATTTATAACTATTGCGACAACAAGACCGGAAACTATGCTTGGAGATACTGCAATAGCGGTTAATCCAAAGGATAAAAGATACAAAAAATTTGTCGGCAAAATAGTAACAATACCAATTGTAGGTAGAAAAATAAAAATAATCAAAGATAATTATGCAGATCCCGATCAAGGAACTGGAGCTTTAAAGATTACTCCAGCACACGACTTTAATGATTATGAAGTAGGTCAAAGAAATAAACTTGATATAATAAATATTTTTACTGAAGAGGGTAAAATTAATAATAATGCTCCGTCAGATTATGTTGGTTTAGATAGATTTGATGCTCGAAAAAAAATAATTAATGAGCTTAAAGAAAAAGATTTTTTTGTAAAAGAAAAAGATATTAAAAACAAAGTTCCATATGGGGATAGATCAAATTCTATAATAGAACCTCTTTTAACAGAGCAGTGGTTTGTTGATGCAAAAAAATTAGCTATCAAAGCAAAAAAAATTGTTAAAACAAAAAAAACAAATTTCTTTCCTAGCAATTGGTCTAAAACTTATTTTCAATGGATGAATAATATAGAACCATGGTGTATTTCTCGACAGCTCTGGTGGGGACATCAAATACCGGCGTGGTATGGACCTGATAAAAAAATTTTTGTAGCTATAAATGAGGAAGAAGCAAAAAAGTTAGCAAAAAAACATTATAAAAAAGATGTTGAATTAATTAGAGATCCTGATGTTTTAGATACATGGTTTTCTTCAGGTTTATGGCCTTTTGCAACTTTAGGATGGCCAGATGAAAAAGAGTTTGTTAAAAAATTTTATCCAACCACTGTTTTAGTTACTGGTTTTGACATTATTTTTTTCTGGGTAGCTAGAATGATTATGTTCGGCATGGAATTTTTAAACAAAGAACCTTTTAAAGATATCTATGTTCATGCTTTAGTTAGAGATGAGAAAGGACAAAAAATGTCTAAATCAAAAGGCAATGTTATTGATCCTTTAGATATAATTGAAAAATATAGTGCAGATGCTTTAAGATTTACTTTACTATCAATGGCTTCCCCAGGAACTGATGTAAAACTTTCAGAAGATAGAGTTAAAGGATACAGAAATTTTTTAAATAAATTATGGAATGCAAATAATTTTTTAATTACAAATAAATGCGATTTCAATAAAACAGATAAAACTCCAAAAACAACACTGAATATCAATAAATGGGTATATTCTGAATTAATAGAAGTTAAAAATAAAATTCAAAAAAACATTGAGGATTACCGTTTTGATGAAGCTGCAAAAAATGCATATCAATTTGCATGGCATTCATATTGTGATTGGTATATTGAGCTTTCAAAAACAATTCTTTATTCAGAGGATAAAAAAGCTCAAAAAGAGGTAAAAGAGGTATCCGCTTATGTTTTTAAACAAATATTAGTAATGCTACATCCTTTCATACCATTCGTAACTGAAGAAATATGGCTCAAAAATAAATTTGATAAATCAAATAAGAATTTTCTGATGTATAAGAATTGGCCATCTGCAAAAATTAAAAAAGATCAGTCTCAAAAAGATGTTGAAAAAATCATAGATATTATTTCTGAATTAAGGTCTTTTAAAAACGAGCTTAATGTTAGTCCTGGCTCCTTTGTCGATATATCAATAAACAAAATAGCAAAAAAAAATAAGTCGTTAATGAATAATAATGAGACAATTTTGAAAAAACTTGGGCGTATAAACAATTTTTTTGATAAAGATCAAAATAAACCATCTGCAACAATGGTTATTTCAGGTGATATTTTTAAGATTTATTTTGATGAAAACGTTGACTTAAATTTAATTAAAGAAAATTTATTAAAACGACAAAGAAAACATCAAGATGATTTAGACAAGATATCGCAACGATTATCGAATAAAAGTTTTGTTGATAGAGCACCAAAAAATATTGTTGAACAAGAAAAAACTAACTATAGTAACTTGAAAGATGATATTAAAAAGATATCTTTAACAATTGAAAGTTTATAATGCGGAAATTTAATAAGAAAAAACTACCAAGTAGACATACTTCTCTTGGCCCTGATAGAGCCCCGCACAGATCATTTTATTATGCTATGGGTGAAACAGAAAAAGATGTTTCAAAACCTTTTATTGGTGTTGTTTCAACTTGGAATGAAGCTGCACCTTGCAACATAGCTCTAATGAGACAAGCTCAATCAGTTAAAAAGGGTGTAAGAGCCTCTGGTGGTACACCAAGGGAATTTTGTACAATTACAGTCACAGACGGAATAGCAATGGGTCACGAAGGAATGAAATCTTCCTTAATTTCAAGAGAAGTTATAGCAGATAGTGCTGAATTAACTGTTCGAGGCCATTGTTATGATGCATTAGTAGGTATTGCAGGTTGTGATAAATCTTTGCCAGGTTTAATGATGTCGATGGTTAGATTAAATGTACCAAGTGTATTTATTTATGGTGGTTCAATACTACCAGGAAAATACAAAGGCAAAGATGTAACTGTAGTTGATGTTTTTGAAGCTGTTGGAAAACATTCTTCAGGACAAATGTCAGCAAAAGAGTTAAGAAAGTTAGAATTGGTTGCTTGCCCTACAGCTGGAGCTTGTGGAGGTCAATTTACAGCTAATACGATGGCGTGTGTATCAGAGGCAATTGGTTTAGCATTACCTTATTCTGCTGGAACACCTGCGCCATATGAAGAAAGAGATAAGTATGCAAAAGCAAGTGGTCGTATGGTTATGGAATTATTAGCTAAAAGAATTAAACCTAGAGATATTGTAACACGAAAAGCATTAGAAAATGCTGCAACAATTGTAGCTGCAACTGGAGGTTCAACTAATGCTGCATTACATTTACCAGCTATTGCAAATGAAGCAGGAATAAAATTTGATTTAATGGATGTTGCAAAAATATTTAAAAAAACACCTTATCTTGCAGACTTAAAACCAGGTGGAAAATATGTTGCTAAAGATATGTGGTTAGCAGGTGGTGTGCCGATGCTTTTAAAAACTTTATTTGATGGTGGTTATATTCATGGTGATTGTATGACAGTTACAGGTAAAACAATGAAAGAAAATTTAAAGGGAATTAAATTTAATCCAAAACAAAAAGTGTTAAGAGCTTATAACAAACCCTTATCACCAGATGGTGGTGTAGTAGGTTTGAAAGGTAATTTAGCTCCAGAAGGTGGAATTGTTAAAATTGCAGGACTAAAAAAATTACAATTTACTGGAAGAGCAAGATGTTTTGACAATGAAGAAAGTGCAATGAAAGCAGTACAAAGTAGAAAATATAAAGATGGTGATGTAATTATTATTAGATACGAAGGTCCAGTAGGGGGACCAGGTATGAGAGAAATGCTCTCAACAACTGGTGCAATTTATGGTCAAGGAAAAGGCGAGAAAGTTGCTTTAATTACTGATGGAAGATTTTCAGGAGCAACTAGAGGATTTTGTGTTGGTCACGTTGGACCAGAGGCTGCTTTAGGTGGACCAATTGCTCTTTTACGTAATGGCGATGTTATTGATATAGATGCTAAAAAAGGAACGATTAATGTTCGCTTAACTAAATCTCAATTAGCTTCAAGAAGAAGAAAATGGAAGGCTAGAAAATCTGATTTTGGTTCAGGAACTCTTTGGAAATATGCTCAAACAGTTGGACCAGCAAGTTTAGGAGCACCAACACATCCAGGTAAGAAAAAAGAAGTTAAGGAATATTCGAAAATTTGATGAAAATTCGCCCTGTTATTTTATGTGGTGGCGCTGGAACAAGACTTTGGCCTAAAGCTAAAAAACATCAAGCCAAACAATTTATCGATTTTGGTAATTGGACTTTATTGGGTAAAACTTTAGAGAGAGTTAAAGCGCCTATATTTGATGCTCCAATTATAAGCACCAATGCAAAATATTTAAGACAAGTAAAACAGCATCTAAAGAAACACAAAATAAGAAAATTTAAGATAGTTTTAGAGCCAGCTAAAAAAAATACAGCACCAGCTATATTAAGTACTGCATTAATAAAGGATATTCCAAATGAACAACCATTAATGTTTTTAGCCGCTGATCATCTAATAGAGAAGGTTGGTTTATTTAATAAAGCTATCAAAAAAAATCAAAAGAAACTCACTCATAATAATATCTTTATTTTTGGTATTAAACCCACAATGCCATCTAGTGAATTTGGATATTTTTTAACTAAAAATAATAAAGTGTCTAGATTTGTAGAAAAACCTAAAGAGGCTAAAGCTAAACAAATAATTAGTAAAAAAGGTTATTGGAATTCTGGAATGTTTTATATGAGAAAAGACTCAATAATAAATAATTTTAAGAAATTTCAACCAAATATTTATCGAAATTGTAATAAAGCAGTATTAAAAGCAAAATATAAAAGTAATGTATATTATTTAAATAAACAAGCATTCACAAAAGCAAAAGCCAAGTCTTTTGACTATGCAATATTAGAAAAAACCAAAGATATAAATGCTATCAAATTAGATATTCCTTGGTCTGATTTAGGATCTTGGAAAGAAATCTGTAAGATGTACGGACGAAATAAAAGACATTATTTTAAAAAGAAAAATGTATTTCATAGACCTTGGGGTAGTTATGTAAATCTATTTAATGGTAAGGAATTCTTAATTAAAGAATTATATGTAAAACCAAAAGGTATATTAAGTCTTCAAAAACATCATCATAGAGCTGAACATTGGGTAGTTACTCATGGTGAACCTAAAATTACTTTAAATAAGAAATATTTCACTATGAAACCTGATGAAACTATTTTTATTCCACTAGGTGCAATCCATAGAATAGAAAATCCCTATAAAAAACCAGTGAAAATAATTGAAGCTCAAGTAGGCTCGATTTTAAAAGAAACAGATATAGTGAGATATCAAGATATTTATGGCAGAGTAAAATAATTATTTTACAAGAAAATTCACTTTTTTATTTGATAGATTTAAATGAATTTTTTTATATGAACCAAAATTATCTCCATCAATTTGAACAGGTATCAAATCATTTCCATCAATTGTAATGTTTTGTGAATAAGTAGTAATAACATTTTTATTTTTACTTAAATCACCATTAAGAATTATTAAAAATATAGAATATAATAAATTGATCCTAGTTAAATCCTTAAATATATATGTGACTATTTTATTTTCAAAAATATTTGTTTTATTTATTTTATGATGTCCAGCGTAATATTTGGTATTTGAAGATAATATCCAGTCTGCTTGATAAAATTGTCCATCAAAAGTAACATTTAATTTTTTATTATTCATAAACAAGAAATATTGAAAACCTTTGATACCAAATATCACTTTTCCAAGAATTTTTTTAATTTTTGAATTAATTGAATGAACAATTTTTGCATCCCATCCTATACCAGCCATTAAAAAGAAATAATTCTCGTTAATTTTTACAAGATTAGAGGATTTATAATTATTAGAAATCAATACATTGACTATATCATCAATCTTTTTATTCATTGATAATTCAGCTTGCAATAAATTTGCAGTCCCAGCAGGTATATAGCCTATAGCAAAATCGTCTTTAAAATTAAAATCATTCTTTATTAATTCATTAATTGCAAAAGAAACAGATCCATCTCCACCAGCAACTATTAATCGATCATAATTTTTTTGATTAAAGTTTTTAAAAATTTTCTTAGCTTGATTTATTGTTTTGGTCTCAAAGTATTCTACTGAATTATTTTCTTTTAACTTAGATAAAACCCTATTTATGAATTTTGATTTTCTTCCAGAGGAAGAGTTTTGATTGTAAATTAAACAATACAACATAATTAATCCTTAAAAAATTTTTAACAAATTTGTAACATTTAAATGAGATAAGAAATACATGATTCGTGTTACAGTTGTATTAAAATATAGGCCTTTAAATGCCTAACATACTTAAATACAAAAGCATTTTTATTTCTGATGTGCATTTGGGTACCAAGGGTTGTCAGGCGAAAAAACTTTTAGAGTTTTTTAAAAACTCAAGATCTGAAAATCTTTATCTTGTAGGAGACATTATAGATGTCTGGGAAATGCAAAAAAGTTTTTTTTGGCCTCAAGAACATAATGATGTAATCCAAAAAATTTTAAGAAAAGCAAGACATGGCACTAAAGTTTTCTATATTATGGGCAACCATGATGAAATGTTAAGAAAATTTATTCCAATGAATTTTGGTGACATCCATATGGTTAATAGAGTTATTCATGAGACAAATGCTGGAAAAAAATATGTTGTTGTTCATGGTGATGCTTGGGATGGTGTTATGAAACATGCTAAATGGCTATCTAAACTTGGATCAATAGCTTACAATTTATTGTTACAAATAAATGTAATAATTAATTTCTTTAGAAGGTTGAGAGGAAAAGAATATTGGTCTCTTGCAAAATATTTAAAATATAAGGTTAAGAACGCCGTCAAATATATTGGTGAATATGAAAAAACACTCTCAGATTATGCAAAAAGAAAAAAATTTGATGGAATAATTTGTGGCCATATCCATCATGCTGAGGATAGAGATTTTAATGGGGTCAATTATTTAAATTGTGGAGACTGGGTAGAATCTTGCACTGCATTAGCCGAAAATTACGATGGTAGCTTTGAAATATTATATTGGGATAAAATAAGAGAACAATATTTAGACACTCAAGAAATAATTAAACCTATTAAAAATGAAGACTTAAAAAAAGCTTCGTAATTAATGAAAATTTTAATCGCAACAGATGCATATTTTCCACAAGTAAATGGTGTTGTAAGAACCTTGCATGAAACAGGTAAAATTTTAAAAGAACAAGGTCATAGAATAGAATATATCACACCAGAATTATTTTTAACTTTTCCGATGCCAAAATATAATGAAATTAGAATATCTATTAATGTTTGGCCAAGAGTTGGTAGCTTAATAAAGAAAATAAAACCTGATGCAATTCATATAGCTACTGAAGGTCCTATAGGGACTATGGCAAGAAGATATTGTTTGAAGAATAAACTAAAGTTTACCACAAGTTTTCATACAAGATTTGATAAATATCTTAAGCTTTACTTTCCTATTATACCTGCAAAATGGGCTGAAAAATTCTTAGCAAACTTTCATAATAAGGCTGAGAGAATCTTAGTAACAACAGAATCTATGAGAAAAGAATTAATCGATATAGGTATAGATAATAATAAAATGATTACTTGGACAAGAGGAGGCAATCATGGAGCTTTTAAGAGTCCGAAAAAAATTGATTTACCACATAAAAGACCGATTTGGATTTATGTTGGAAGAGTTGCAGTTGAAAAAAACATAAGAGCTTTTTTAGAATGTGATTTAGAGGGTACAAAAATGATAATAGGAAAGGGACCTGATTTAAAAAAATTAAAAAAAGAATTTCCTAAAGATATTTTTTTAGGAGAAAAAACAAACGGTGAATTAGCGTCTCATTTTGCATCTTCCGATGTTTTTGTATTTCCAAGTAAAACAGATACATTTGGAATTGTAGTTTGTGAGTCTTTAAATTGCGGAACACCTGTAGCTGCTTATCCTGTTCCAGGTCCTAAAGATATATTTGAGGGTTCCAAAATAAATTGTTTAGATAATGATCTTAAAGTTTCAGCTCATAAAGCTTTGAAAGTTAATAGAAATGATTGTCTTGAATTTGCAAAAAAATTCACTTGGGAAGAAACAGCAAAAATATTTTTTAACAATATTTCACCAAATCATTAGTTAATTTTTCCTTAATTTATTTGCATTAAAAAGTTTAATGATGCAAAATTAAGTCGTCTAAATTTATGGAATATTTCATCATTCTACTTATAGTTGTTATAATTTATCTCCTCTATTTACTTAATCAAAAAAAAAACAAATCAATAAATACTGCTACAATAATTAATAAAAGAGAGGAAAAAACCAAAAGAGTAATTATTGATGAGCTTGAGGATCAATTTTTTGCATTAAATAAATTTAACATAATTAAATATGCCAATCCAAGTGCATTAAAAAGATTTGGAAGTAATTTAATTGATAAAAACATATCTTCTATAATTCGAAAACCAGAATTAATAGAAAATATTGAAAAAGCTATTGTTGAAAATAAAACAAAAAATATTGACATTGAAATAGACCTCCCATCATATCAATTCTATAAAATTTATATTATTCCTGGCCCAACTCATTTGTTTACTGAACCAGACTCTGTTGTGTTATTTTTAAAAGATTTTACTGAAATTACAAAAGCACAAAAATTTAAAACTGATTTTGTAGCAAATGTAAGCCATGAATTAAGAACACCTTTAATGGCAATCAAAGGATCACTAGAAACAATTGAGGGCCCAGCGTCTGATGATGAAAAGGCTAAAAAAAAATTTATGAAAATAATGACTGATCAATCAAATAGAATGGAAAATTTAATTAATGATCTTTTAATACTCACAAGAATTGAATTAGAAGAACACATAAGGCCAAACTCTTTAGTTGATATAAATGATCTTTTCAAAACAATCATCAGTAATTTTGAGATTGTTTTAAAAAGAAAGAAATTAAATATTAATTTATCTCTCGCCAATCCAACAGTTGTTATTGGAGATGAAAAAAAATTACAAACTGTTTTTTCTAATCTTTTAGATAATGCAATTAAATATTCAAAGGAAAATAAGTCTATTTTTATATCAAGCAAAATTAGCGATGGTAAATTGTTAGAAAAAAATTTTATGATCAGTATTAAAGACGAAGGTGTTGGCATTCCTCAAAGATATATTTCTAGAATTACAGAAAGATTTTTTAGGGTAGATCTTGAACAAAGTAACAAAGTTGGTGGAACCGGTTTAGGATTAGCTATTGTTAAACATATAGTTACTCAACATCGTGGACACTATGAGATTCTAAGTGAGGAAAACCAAGGAACTGAAATTCAAATTTATTTACCAGCGAAAACTTAAATTTAAAAAATATTATATTGTAATAGTTTTAGAAGGTTTTTTTAACAATTCTTTACTTGATTAATTTTAATCTTTTAATTAATTTTTTATATGGTTAAAATATTTAAAAATATTTTGATTTTTCCTTTTTTATTAAGCTCTATAACAACAAGTGTTTTTTCTAAAGATATCACAACATTATTAAGAAATCAGCAACTTACAGTTTTTGATATTGGAATTTTTAGATTAGAGGCAGATTTGAAAACTTCATATCCTTCTATTAAAGATCATTTAGAAGTTACTGAAGCTGAATTTTATACAGACGTAGTTACCTCGTATTCTAAAAATTCAATTGATTTAATTGTTTCTGTTCCTATGAATAGAAATCTCAAGAAGGAAAATTATTTTTCAGATTCTTTTAGATGTAGGAATATTTTTAATTCTGTAAGAGATTTTTTATTGAGGAATGAAAATTTGAGTAATTATAGATATACTATGGCTACAAGCTATTTAACCTCTATATTTTCAACCCCAAGTTCATGGCCAAGCTGGAGATATGATGAAGAAATTAGAGAGGAATTAGTAAACTTAGTAAAACTAGAAATAACTTTACGTCCAACCAAAGAACTAGCTCTTAATGAACAGGTAAACCCTGTTTCATGTATTGGTGGCTTAGAAACTGATATTGATCAAATAATTATATCAAAAAAATACAACTAAAAAGTTACCTTTTTAACAAAAGTGTAACAATTCTGTAATATTAAAGATTCAATAAATTTATACGAGTTAATCATCTTTTAATTAATAAATAACGAAAGGATTAAAGATAATGAAAAAACTAACTATAGTAATTGCTTCTTTAGTTGCACTTTCAATTGCAACTGTTGCTCAAGCAAGAGATCAAATTAAGATAGTTGGTTCTTCTACAGTATTCCCTTATGCAACAGTTGTTGCTGAAAGATTTGGTGGTTCAGGATTTAAAACTCCTGTAATCGAGTCTACTGGTACTGGTGGTGGAGCTAAACTATTCTGTGCTGGTGTAGGTGAACAACATCCAGATATTACAAATGCATCAAGAGCTATGAAAGATAAAGAAAAAGCTCTATGTAAGAAAAATGGTGTTAATGATATCGTTGAGATCGTAATTGGTAACGATGGTATTACATTAGCTTACAGCAAAGATGCAAAACCAGTAAACTTTACTAAAGAACAATTATATTTAGCACTTGCTGCTCATACAGTTGTTGATGGTAAATTAGTTCCAAATATTTATAAAACTTGGGACCAAATTGACCCTAGCTTACCAAAACAAAAAATCTCAGTGATGATCCCACCAGGAACATCAGGAACTAGAGATGCTTGGAATTCTTTAGTAATGAAAAAAGGTATGACTAAAGAAGCTAAAGCTCTTTATAAAGCTGGTTTTGAAGCTGGAAATAAAAAATACAAAAAACCTCAAAAACTTTACAGAGAAGATGGTGCTGCTATTGAAGTTGGAGAAAACGATAGTTTAATCATCCAAAAGTTAACTCAAGATAAAGAAATGTTTGGTTTCTTTGGTTTCAGTTATTTCTTAGCTGCAAAAGATAAATTGCAAGCAGCAAGTATTGATGGTGGACAACCGTCATTAAAGTCTATTCAAGACTACAGTTATGCTGTTGCTAGACCATTATTCTTCTACGTGAAAAAAGCACACGTTGGAGTAATTCCAGGCTTACATGAGTTTGTGAAAGAATTCACAACTAAGAAAGCTATTGGAAAAGGGGGTTACTTAGCAGACATTGGTTTAGTGCCATTAGACTCTAAGTTGTATAAAACAACTAGAACTAATGCTACGAAGCTAGTTGCTATGGGTAATTAATTATTCCTCAGTTAACAAATGATTAAAAAGGGGGTCTTTTTAGACCCCTTTTTTTTAAAAAAGAGTAAAGTCCTCACTTAAGGAGATTCTGTGAACTTAATATTATTTACATTTATTGTTCTTCTAGGTTTCACAAGCTATTATTTTGGACGCAAAAAAGCATATACAATTCAATCTACAAAAAAAAGATTAACCGCATTACCACAATTTTATGGTTATTATCTTGCAATCTGGTGTGCAATACCAGCCTTTATAATTTTTTCATTATGGGCAATTTTTGAGCCCACAATTGTAAAACTATTAATCTTAAGTGATTATTCAAATCAAGGTTATCTTGATGATGAATTAAATTTATTATACGAAAAATCAAAAGCATTGTCTCGAGGGCAATTCACTGGAGAAATTACACCTTTTATTGAAGCTTCAGCTGAAAAATATTTAAGTCTTCGATCAATAGCTCAAAGTTCAAAAGTTGTTATAGTATTATCTGCAATTATTGCCTCTGTTGCTTATGCGTATAAAAGAATTTCATCTAATTCTAGAACAAGAGAACCAGTTGAAAAATTTTTGAACGCAGTTTTATTTACAGCTTCTTTAGCTGCAATATTAACTACTGTTGGAATAGTTTTCTCACTTATATTTCAAACTATAGATTTTTTTAAAGTAATTCCATTATTTGATTTTGTCTTTGGAACTCACTGGTATCCAGCAAAAGCTTTTGTTAGAGATTCTTCTGAAGCTTTAGATCCGACAATGTATTCAGATACTTTTGGAGCAGTCCCTATTTTTGCAGGTACTTTTTTTATTGCATTTATTGCTATGTGCGTTGCTATCCCAATTGGATTAATGAGTGGAATTTATTTAGCTGAATATGCATCAACTAAAGTTAGACAATATGCAAAACCATTAATTGAAATTTTAGCTGGTATACCAACAGTTGTTTATGGTTTTTTTGCTGCCCTAACTGTTGGACCATTTTTGAAAGAATTAGGAACTTCAATGGGTCTTGAAGTTTCAGCTGAAAGTGCTTTAGCAGCAGGAGGGGTAATGGGTATTATGATTATACCATTTATTTCAAGTTTAAGTGACGATGTAATTACAAGTGTGCCTCAAAGTTTAAGAGATGGAAGTTACGCTATGGGAGCAACTAAATCAGAAACAATTAAGAGAGTTATTTTTCCCGCGGCATTGCCGGGGATAGTTGGATCTATTTTACTTGGTGTTTCAAGAGCTATTGGAGAAACAATGATAGTTGTTATGGCCTCTGGTTTAGCTGCTAATTTAACTTTAAATCCTTTAGAGTCTACTTCAACGATTACAGCTCAAATTGTAGTTATTCTAATTGGTGACCAAGCTTTTGGCGACCCAAAAACGCAAGCTGCTTTTGCTTTAGGTATGTCATTATTTTTAGTAACACTTTGTTTAAATATTGTGGCCTTGAGAGTAGTTAAAAAATATAGAGAAAAATA
Organism: uncultured Pelagibacteraceae bacterium; assembly: GCA_902524345.1. GTDB lineage: Bacteria > Pseudomonadota > Alphaproteobacteria > Pelagibacterales > Pelagibacteraceae > Pelagibacter. Next base: position 46,264 of record CABZCX010000004.1, read on the forward strand.
TGAATAAAAATAAAGAACAATTATTAAATAAAAGATATAAAGCTGAACAGCGATTTCGCTTATACGGTCTGAGTGCAATTTTTATGGCACTTTTATTTTTAACAATCTTTATTTTTAAAATTTTTTCAACTGGCTATTCAGCTTTTCAAAAAACATGGCTTATTGTTCCAGTAACTTTCGATGCTGAATTAATGATGTTAGACCAAAATCCTTCTAAAGAAGATTTACAGGACGCTGATTATTACGATATAGCATTAAAATCAATGGCTGATTTAGATCCAAACGCCAATGAAGATCAAGAAAATGAATTGAAGAGAATGGTGTCTTATTTTTTTGAAAAAGAAATTAAAAATGAACTTTTAAATGACCCTAATTTAATAGGAAAAACAAAGGAAGTTTATCTAACTGCTTCAGATGATTTAGACCAAGTCTTTAAAGGAAATTATCCAAGAGATTTACCTGAAGACCAAAGAAGAGTAAGCGATTATCAATTAAAAATTTTTGATCAACTTGTTGCAAATGGTAAGGTTGAAAGTAAATTTAATATAAGTTTTTTTACAAATGCTGACTCAAGAGAAGCTGAGCTAGCTGGAATAGCAAGTTCATTTATGGGCTCAATTTTTTCTATACTTGTTTGTTTAATGATAGCTTTTCCTGTTGCGGTTCTAGCTGCAATCTATCTTGAAGAATTTGCCCCTAAAAATAGATTTACTGATTTTATTGAAGTTAATATAAACAACTTAGCAGCGGTTCCATCTATAGTTTTTGGTCTATTAGGGTTAGGAGTTTTATTGGCTATATTTCATTTACCAAGGTCTACGCCATTAGTTGGAGGTATCACTTTGTCCTTAATGACTTTACCAACAATAATTATAGCTGCTAGAGCATCTTTAAAAGCAGTTCCACCAAGTATAAGAGAGGCAGCACTTGCTATGGGAGCAAGTCGAATGCAAACCACAATGCATCATACAGTTCCTCTTTCTATGCCTGGCACGTTATCAGGAACAATAATTGGTTTAGCTCAAGCTTTAGGAGAAACTGCACCCTTAATTTTAATTGGAATGGTTGCTTTTGTTAACACGATACCTGGATCACCCATGGATCCTGCTGCAAGCTTACCAGTTCAAATTTATATTTGGGCTGAAAGTGCTGAAAGGGGATTTGTAGAAAAAGTTTCGGCATGTATAATGGTCTTACTTGGCTTTTTAATAATAATGAATTTATTTGCCCAAATAATTAGACATAAGTTTGAGAAAAAATGGAGTTAAGATGATAAAGATTAAAGCAAAAGATGTTGATGTTTTTTATGGAAAAAAACAAGCGCTCTTTAATATAAGTTTAGATATTGAGGAAAATCAAGTAACGGCATTAATTGGTCCATCTGGTTGTGGTAAATCAACTTTCCTAAGATGTATTAATAGAATGAATGATGTAATTGATATCTGTAGTGTTAAAGGAGAAATTTTAATTAATGATTTTAATATCAATGATAAAAGTTGTGATGTCGTAAGACTAAGAGAAAAAATTGGTATGGTTTTTCAAAAACCCAATCCTTTCCCAAAAACTTTATATGAAAATGTGTCTTACGGTCCAACAATTCATGGTATGGCTCAATCAAAACAAGAAATGGATGAAATTGTTGAAACTAGTTTGAAAAAGGCTGCACTATGGGAAGAGGTAAAAGATAGGTTGCATGAACCTGGAACTGGATTATCTGGAGGACAACAGCAAAGACTTTGTATTGCTAGAGCGATTTCTGTAAAACCTGAAGTTATATTAATGGATGAACCTTGTTCAGCATTAGATCCAATAGCAACAGCACAAATTGAAGAATTGATTGATGAGTTAAAAAAAGAGCACACAATAATAATTGTAACTCATTCTATGGCTCAAGCAGCACGTGTTTCTCAAAATACAGGTTTTTTTCATTTAGGTCAATTGATTGAACATGGATCTACTGATAAAATATTTAAGAATCCTGATAATAAAAAAACGCAAGATTATATAACAGGGAGGTTTGGATAATGTCTGAAGCACCACATACAGTCAAATCTTACGAAGAAGAACTAAAAAATCTTAATGCTAATATAATTAAAATGGGAAGTGCATGTGAAGATTCTTTAGGTAAAGCAATTCAAGCCATTACAACAAGAGATAATAATATTGCAGAAGCTGTTATTCAAGAAGATGAAAAAATAGATAAATATGAGACTTTAATTGAACAGCAAGTTGTGAATTTAATTGCTTTAAGACAACCTATGGCAATTGATTTAAGAGAGACAGTAACGGCTTTGAAAATGTCTTCAGATTTAGAAAGAATAGGTGATTTAGCAAAAAATATATCCAAGAGAACACTTTTGCTTAACGAAAATCTTCCAAAGAACTTGGTAGACTCATTGAATAGAGTATCTACCAATGTTCAAAAACAATTAAAATCAACATTAGATGCTTATCTAGAAAGATCTGCGCCAATGGCAGTAAATGTTTGGGAAGGTGATGAGCAAATAGATGATCTAACAAATCTTTGTATGCAAGAAGTTATAAAATATCTTAAAGAAAATGAAAAAAATTTAGAAGATGGAACCCATTTATTGTTTGTAACTAAAAACATAGAGCGTATTGGTGATCATACTACAAATGTTGCAGAACAAGTTTATTATTTAGTTAAAGGCGAATATTTAGAAGGTGATAGACCCAAGGGAACAGAGCCAATTGTAACCGGAGAAAAATGATTTATGTCAGCTCATGTTTTCATAGCTGAAGATGAAGCATCAATTGTTAGTTTGTTAAAGTACAATCTTGAAAAAGAAGGTTATAAAGTCAGTCATTCAGAAAATGGAGAAGATGCTCTTAAACAAATAAAATTAAAACAGCCAGATTTAATATTAATGGATTGGATGTTACCAGAATTATCTGGTGTTGAAATTTGTAAAAACTTAAAAAAAGATAATAAGTTTAATGATATTCCTGTCATTATGTTAACTGCAAAAGGGGAGGAAGAAGACAAATTAAAAGCATTTGATACAGGTGCAGATGATTATGTAACTAAACCTTTTAGTCAAAAAGAATTGAATGCTAGAATTAAATCTTTATTGAGAAGATCTAAACCTCAATCATCATCAGATATTGTAGAATTTACTGATTTAAAAATAGATCGGATTACAAAAAGAGTTTATAGAAAAGATAAAGAAATTACTTTGGGTCCAACTGAATTTAAACTCTTAGATTTTTTTATCAAAAATCCAAAAAGAGTTTATTCAAGAGAACAACTCTTAAACAATGTTTGGGGAGAAAATATATATGTTGAGTCTAGAACAGTTGATGTTCATATTAGAAGATTAAGACAAGCAATTAACATACAAAATACAAAACCTTTAATTAGAACAGTAAGATCAGCTGGTTATTCTTTAGAATCTTGAAGATCTTTGGGTCTTATAAATTTTTTTAATACTCCCTTTTTCTCAACTTCATTCCAGGATTTAATATCAAACTCAATTTTTGCAAATGCTGCTGTTGGGAATTTATAATTCATTAGTTTAAAATTATTCGTATTATGATTTTTTGTAAGATTTCGTACTAAATTTTTCACTGATGGTTCATGGTTTATAATCAAAATTGATTTATATTCACTGGATATTTCTTTAATTTTTTTTACAATTGCATTCTCATCAACTAAATATAAATCTTTTGAAAAATTAACTTTTTTTGGCTTATTAATTTTCTTGGATAAAATTTGAAAAGTTTTTTTTGTTCTTTTTGATGATGAAATTAATGCATAATCAAATTCAAATTTTTTTTTAACAAAAAATTCACAAATCATTTTTGCATTTTTCTTGCCTCTTTTAGTAAGTGGTCTATCAAAATCATTAATACTTAAATCATCCCAACTAGATTTTGCGTGTCTCATGACGTATAATTGATACATAAAATCTAAATATATGACTGCTTTAAAAAAACAACATAAAGAAGAGTTGAAATCTAAATATATAAATAGAGAGCTTTCTTGGTTAAAATTCAACGATAGAGTACTTTTAGAGGCGCAAAATATCGAAAATCCTCTTTATGAAAGAGTAAAGTTTTTATCAATTGCTGGGTCTAATCTAGATGAATTTTTTATGGTCCGTGTAGCTGGGTTATATAGTCAAATAAAACAAGAAGTTGACTCACTAAGCTCTGATGGTTTGACACCTGAAGAGCAAATGGATGAGGTAGTACTTGAAACTAAGAATCTATTAAAAAAACAGAACAAAATTTTTATTCAACTGATTATGGAATTAAAAAAAAATAATATCAATTTAGTTAAACCAGTTAATTTAAATACTAAGGATAAAAAAAAACTTTTAGAAATATTTAAAGAAGAGATTTACCCTTTATTAACACCATCAGCAATTGATCCTGCACATCCATTTCCATTTATAATTAATCAAGGAAGAGCAATTGTAATGAAGTTAAGAAAAAAAAATAAAAAAAGGATTTTAAACTCAATAATAGTAATACCAAAAGCATTATCTAGATTTATTGAAATTGAGTCTTCAAAAAATCATAAGAAATTTGTGATTCTAGATGATGTAATAAGTTTTTTTGCTAATGAAATTTTTCCAGATCATGATTTAGAAAAGAAAATGATTTTTAGAGTAATAAGAGACAGCGATGTAGAGATTCAAGAGGAAGCAGAAGATTTGGTTAGATCTTTTGAATTGGCTTTAAAAAGACGTAGAACGGGTGATATTGTTCGTTTAGAGGTTCTTGAAAATAGTGATAACGAATTGATAAGATTTATAACTAATAAATTAGATATAAATCCTGACTATATTTATGATGTTGCTGGCCTTGTTGGAATTCAAGATATAGATCAAATATGTAAAGTAAAAAATCCAAAATTAAGATTTAAACATTTTACACCTAGAGAAGTTGAAAGATTAAAAGAATATAATGATAATTTTTTTGAAACTATTAAAAAGAAAGATTTAGTTGTTCATCATCCTTTTGAAACATTTGACTCAGTAATTGAATTTTTAAACCAAGCAGCAAATGATAAAAAAGTTATAGCTATAAAACAAACTCTATATAGAACAACTCTAGACTCACCTATTGTTAAAGCTTTAATAACAGCTGCAGAAAACGGAAAAACAGTTACCGCTTTAATTGAAATTAAAGCTAGATTTGATGAGGAAGCTAATATTCAACTATCAAGAAGTTTAGAAAAAGTAGGTGTTCAAATTGTTTATGGTTTTGCTAAATATAAAACTCATGCAAAATCATCATTAGTTTTAAGAAGAGAACAGGGTAAAATACAAACTTATTTTCATTTAGGAACTGGCAATTATCATCCAGTAAATGCTAAAATTTATACTGATTTGTCTTTATTTAGTTGTGATAAGAAAATGGCATCAGATGTAGAAAAGTTTTTCAATTATGTAACAGGATACGCAAAACCAAAAAATTTAAATAAAATTTCTATTTCGCCAGTAAATATGAGGCAAACCTTAAATGAAAATATTGATGCTGAAATTAAAAATTCTAAAAATGGAAAATTTGCAGCTATTTGGGCAAAAATGAACTCTTTAGTAGATCCAGAAATTATTGATAAATTTTATGAAGCTTCGAATGCTGGTGTAAAAATTCATTTATTTGTAAGGGGTGTTTGTTGTTTAAGACCAGGAGTAAAAGATAGATCAGAAAACATATTTGTAAAAAGTATCATAGGAAGATTTTTAGAGCATTCTAGAATTTACTGCTTTAGTAATGGTACAAAAAAAATGCCTAATAGAAATGCAAAAGTATATATTTCGTCAGCTGATTTAATGCCGAGAAATTTAAATCGAAGGGTAGAACTTCTAGTCCCAATTGAAAATGAGACTGTTCATGAACAGATCTTAGATCAAATAATGTTGGCAAATTATCTTGATACTAATCAGAGCTGGGAACTTGAAGCTGATGGTAATTATAAAAAAATTAAATATAGTAAGAGCGATTCCTTTTCAGCTCATGAATATTTTATGAATAATCCGAGCTTATCTGGAAGAGGTAAAGCTAAACTAAGAATGCAGCCTAAACAACTGCACTTAAGATTGATTAAAAGTGGAAGTAATTAAAAGTAAAAATAGTTTAAAATTAAATCAGGCAAAATTAGCTATAATAGACATTGGATCAAACTCTATAAGAATGCTAATTTATGAAGATTTCAGTTCTTCTCGTGTGCCTTTTTTTAATGAAAAAGCAATTTGTGAACTTGGAAAAAATTTAGATAAATCCAAAAAACTTCACAGATCTGGTACCGAATATGCTTTAAAAGTTTTAAAAAGATTCTCTGAAATTTTAAATGTTTCAAAAATCACAAATCTTAAAATCATTGCAACAGCAGTTTTAAGAGAAGCGACTGATACAAAACCATTTATTAATGAAGTTGAAAAACTTTTTAAAACTAAGATTAATATATTATCTGGTGAAGAAGAAGCTGAATGCTCAGCTGAGGGAGTAAAAATAGGCTTTGAAAATGTCAATGGATTAGTTGCTGATCTTGGAGGTGGAAGTTTAGAATTAGCTCGAGTTGAAAATAATATAGTTACTAATAAAACCTCATTACCTATTGGAGTTTTAAGATTATTAAATAATCCTATAGTTAAAAAAAGAAATTTAGCAAAATATATCAAAAAATTATTAAGAGAAGAAAAATGGCTTTCAAAAAAGAAATTTAATAATCTATATTTAGTTGGAGGTACCTGGCGAGCATTATTTAAATTACATCTTTTTCAAAATAATCATCCGGTACATATAATTCATCAATATAGTATTGATAACAATGTTTTATCTAAGTTTGTTGAAAAAATTTCATCTTTTAATAAATCTAAACTTAAAACAGTTGAGTATATTTCAAAATCTAGAACAGCGTATTTACCTTATAGTTGCATTATACTTGATGAAATTATGAGAGTTACAAATCCAAGAAATATAATTTGTTCTATAAGCGGTTTGCGTGAAGGTTCTTTATCAATTGACTATTTTAAAGATGTAAAAGAATCAGAAATTTTTCATAAAGCACTTGAGAATATTGCAAAAAAAAGAGGTGATCTAGGATCGAACTATAAAAAATATTATGATTTTATTCAGCCAGTTTTTGAAGGCAATGAACATTTTAATAAGAAATTATTATATCTGGCATGTGTATTAAGTCATATGGATTGGGGATTAGGAGCATTTCAAAAAGCTGAATTGGTATTTCAAGAAACAATAAATACTCCTTTACTTAGATTGACTCATAAAGAAAGAATACAATTAGCTTTGTCATGTTATTGGCGGTACTGTAGTATCAAGTATAATCCAAAGATGGAGTATCTAACTTTTTTAAATAATAATGAAATTTTTTCAAGCAAACAAGTTGGAGCAGCATTGAGATTTTCACAATCATTGACCTCGATATCTACGATATTTCTTGAAGAGTTTAAATTGTATAAAAGAGGTAATGCTGTATTTTTAAAAATTCCATCACAACATCAAGAAATAATCTCAAAACAAGTTACTAAAAGATTTAAAGCTCTTGCTAGAGAATTATTTTTAGAACCAAGAGTAATTTACTCAAATAATTCAAGATAAATTAAATTTAATTCTATTTTTAATTGAGTGATATTTTTTTGTAACATTATTTTAATTTAAATTCATTTAACTTTAACAATAAGTAAATAATTTTGTAATTTAGTTTATGTATAAAGCATCATCAAAGTTTAAATATTCATTATTTCTTCCCCTGTTTAAATTTTGTTGATTAACTACTTTCTTCCTTCTCTTAAATGAGAAGGGAGAAAGACGATTTGGAATTAATTATTTATAGATGCAGGAGACTGCTCTGCATTTTTCTTAGCAAGCTTTTTTGCTTTTTTTTCTGCAACCTTTTTTTCTAGACCAGCAATTTTAATATTAAGGCTTGATAATTTTTTTTCTTTTGCTGTAATTTTATTTTTAAGTTTGTCTATTGATTTTAATATCTTTGTTTTTTTCTTTTCATTTTTTTTTAGTTTTTTTCTCATTACTGCCTCCGAATTATTTAATATTTGATTTAATCATATAATCCTTAAATAAAAAAGATATTTTGATACAACCTTTAGTTTATAGTTTTTTAAGAACTGTTATTAAATAAAAAAACATTGCTATATGAGAACTATTATTGAATTTTTGATTTAATATTAATTTAAATATCTCTCTTTGATTAAAAAGATGAATTCTAATACCTTGTTCTGGTTTCGAAATTTTAATTAAGTCTTCTGTGTAATAACCAGTAATTTTAGTAGTTAGTCTTCCAGGTTCATTATAAAAAGTTATTATTTTACTCAATTTTGATCTAGATCTATATCCTGTTTCTTCTCTTAATTCCTTATATGCTGATTGGAGAGTTGTTTCCTTTTTTTCCACTATGCCAGAAGGAAACTCGTAGTTAATTTTATTAATTGGAACTTTTTTTTGGGAAACTACTACATATTTGTCTTTAATCTTAGGTATTACTAATGAAAGATTAGAAGTTTTAAGATAATGATAAAACTCTTTTTTTTTAAATTTTTTGTTAATTAAACTTATTCGATTGGTAAGTTTTATATTTTTCAATTTTTTTCTAAAAATAACTTTTTAACAATAAGTAGAGCAATTAACATTCCAATAAGCTCAGCTAAAATATAATAAGGAGTATTTAAATAACTAATACCAGTAAACGATTCTGTAAATGTTCTAGCAATAGCTACCGCAGGATTTGCAAAAGAAGTTGAAGAAGTAAACCAATAACCAGCAGTAATATAAAGACCAACACTAGCAGCAACAGCAATTTTGCCCGACTTCATAGACCCAAAAATTATAATTATAAGCCCTAATGTTGCTATTACCTCAGATGTGAGTATGTAAATTCCATCTCTTGATTTAGTAGACAATTCATAAACTTCATGTTCAAAAAAGAAATTAGCTAAACCAACACCAATTAAGCAACCAACCAATTGAGCAATGATATAGTAGGGTAATAGTTTCTTTTTTAATTTACCCGTTATTGCCATTGCGATACTTACAAATGGATTAAAGTGAGCTCCTGATACATCAGCAAAAACTGTAATAAGCACAAATAAACCTGCTCCTGTTGCTATAGTATTAGCTATTAACATCACAGCAACATCATTAGTTAAGTTTTCAGCCATTAAACCTGAACCAACAATAATCATTACCAAAAAACAACTGCCTAATAGTTCAGCAAGAAAATAGCGACTTTTATTTTTCATAAAGCAGCTCCATTATTCTTTTATGGATATTATTGTAAACTTTTTCAATTATTTCGTCTTTTTTATTTAAGTCGTTTGTTTCATTAAGTAATTTTACAGGATCCTCTATATCCCAATGAATTATCTGATCTTTATTTGGCCAAATGGGGCAAACTTCATTATTGGCATTATTACAAACTGTAATCACATAATCCATTTTAATTTGACCATTAATAAACTCATTAAAATTTTTAGATCTGTAATTTGAAAGATCATAATGTTTTGATAATAAATAATTCTTCACATCTTCATTTACTTTTCCTGTTGGATTACTCCCGGCACTAAAACCTTTATACAAATCGTCATACTCATTATTTATAATACTTTCAGCAATAATACTTCTTGCTGAATTACCTGTGCAGACAAACAAAATATTCTTCATTTAAAAAATAATCTTATAAATTCCAATAACAAATAATGGAATTTGTAATCCAAAATTTGTTAGGATTGCTTTATCTTTGCTAATAAATCCAGCAATGGTCCATCCAACAACTCCCAATCCATGAAAATATATATTTAATGGATATATATTTAAATTTGTAAGAAGTATTCCCACTAAAACTAGAAACGTACTGATCCACTTTAGATATTTTTTTATAAACATAAAATTTCCTTTCGTTATTATTATTCCAGTTATGTTAAGAATTTATTAAAATAAAGGATTATCTACACTTTTTACATAATCCAAAAAACTCAAGATTGTATTTACTATATTTCATACCATCTTTGTCTTTGAAGTTAGCTAAGTATTTTGAGAGACTTGCACTGCTGATTTCTGTTATCTTCTCACAAATCTCACAGATTGAAAATGCAGTAGCTTTTGATACCTGGCAACTTGAATTATGACATGCAATAAAGGCATTTCGACTTTCAATTTTATGAATTTTTCCTATTTCAACTAGCTTATCTAATGCTCTATAAACTTGTAATGGAGCTTTAATGCCTTTTTTTTGAACATTAAAAAGGATTGAATAAGCTTTCATTGGTTCAGGAGATTTATCAATTAAATCAAAAATAATTTGCTGATTTTTTGTGAGAGTATGTTCTTTATGCATTGTTTTCATTTTACTGATTCCTCATTAATTTTTCAATTTAATAGATTGTTTTATTTTAAATAATGAAAGTATGAATAATAATAAAGCTGCCGTTATAATTGATGGACCCGAAGAAGTATTAAACTCTAAAGATGTGAATAATCCTATAATTACAGATAACAATCCTCCTATGATTGAATAGATAACCATACTTTGTGGACTTGATGATAAATTTCTTGCCATTGCAGCAGGAATAATCAGCATTCCAGTAATTAATAGTAATCCAACCATTTTAATTGAAATAGCGATGATTGCTGCCATTAAAATTGTAAATATAGCTTTAGCTCTATCCGGATTTAATCCTTCTGCCTCCGCTAGTTCATAATTTACTGTTGAAGCGAATAAAGGTTTCCAAATTAATTTTAGAACTAACAGAATTAATGCTCCTCCAATCCATATGATCAACAAATCATTAACTGAAACTGCTAAAATATCTCCAAATAACAATCCCATAATATCAAATCTAATAAACGTTAAAAAACCAATCACAACAAGTCCAACTGCTAGAGATGAATGAGCTAGAAGACCCAACAAAGCATCACCCGGTAAATTTGTTTTTTTTTGAAGTTGAATCAAAATTAAAGCTATTATGGAAGAAATAACAAAAACTGAAATAGCAATATTAAATTCCATAGTAAAAGCTAATGTCACTCCCAATAGAGCAGAGTGAGCTAAGGTGTCACCAAAATAAGATAATCTTCTCCATATGACAAAGCAACCAAGAGGTCCTGTTACAAAAGCAACTCCAATTCCAGCTACCAAAGCTCTTATAAAAAAATCATCAAACATCTAATTTTTTTTAATTTCACCTTCATCTGTATGAATATGGTCATGCTTATGCTGATATCTAGATAATATTTGAGAAGCTTGTTCTCCAAATAAAGCTTTATATTCATTGTTTTTTGCAACATCCATTGGAGATCCTGAGCAACAAACATGGCCGTTTAGACAAACAACATGGTCTGTTGCACTCATAACTGTATGTAAGTCGTGTGAAATTAATAAGATCCCACAACTTAATTCATCAGAAATTTTCTTAATTAGTTCGTATAAAGCCATTTCACCAGTAAAATCAACTCCCTGTACTGGTTCATCAAGCACTAATAGATCAGGTTTTTTTGATATAGCTCTAGCAAGTAGCACTCTTTGAAATTCACCACCTGATAAATCTCCTAAATTTTTATCTTTAAGATGAATGACACCAGTTAAAGATAGAGCTTCATCTACTGTCTCTTTATTAAGACTTTCTGTTAACATCATGAAATCATTTACTCTTAGCGGTAACGTCCAATCAATTGAAATTTTCTGTGGAACATATCCAACTTTATTAGTGTATTTTTCAACAGAACCATCAATCTTTTTGTAAATACCTAGAGCAATTTTAGCTGTTGTGCTTTTTCCTGATCCATTTGGGCCTATGAGAGTCACTATTTTACCTTTTTCAACTTGTAGAGAGACTCCTTTAACTAACCATTTGTTGTTCAACTGTAAACCAGCATCATTTAATTTTACCAATATATTTTGATCAGTGCTCATTTTATTTCTTGACTAATAAGTGTAATATTATTACATAATGTTATATTATAACAATTCAAATATACAACATATGAAAAACATAAAAAAATTACCATTAATTCTATCAATATTATCATTCTTAACAATTTTTGTACCAGCAAACGCTGAAATTAAAGTAGTTGCAACAATTAAACCAATCCATTCTCTTGCAAGTTATCTAATGGATGGTGTTGCTAAACCAGATTTAATTGTTGATGGTTATGCTTCCCCACATGGATTTGCGCTTAAGCCATCACACGCAAAAATGATTCAAAATGCAGATATTATATTTTGGGTAGGAGAGGACATAGAAAATTTCTTGGAAAAACCATTAAAAACAATTGCGAAAGATGCTGAAAAAATTGAATTAATGGAAATTAAAGGTTTAACTAAACTTAAATTTAGAGAAAGAAATATTTTTGATGAACATGGTCACAAAGATAAAGATGATGATCATGGTCATAAAGAAGATGAACATGGTCACAAAGATAAAGATGATGATCATGGTCATGATGAACACGCTCATGGCGAATTTGATCCACATATTTGGCTGGACCCTATGAACGCAAAAATAATTTTAAGTGAGATGGCTGAACATCTGATAGAAAAAGATCAGAAAAATGCTTCTACATATAAAGCAAATTTAAAGAAAGCACATAATGATTTAGATAAATTAACAAAAAAAGTTAAGTCTGAATTAAACAAAGATTTTAAATCAGTAGTCTTTCATGATGCTTATCAATATTTTGAAAAAAGATTTGGTATAAATATTCTTGGAGCATTTACAGTAAATACAGACGTTATGCCTGGTGCTGAACAATTAGCTGAAATTAGAGAAGTAATCGAGCATGATAAAGTGAGTTGTATATTTTCTGAGCCTCAATTTAATCCAGATATAATAAAAGCTGTAGCAAAAGATACCAATGTTGCAACAGGTGTTATAGATCCATTAGGAGCTACACTCGATCCAGGAAAAAATTTATATTTTGATTTGATTGGCAACATGTCAAAATCATTTAAAGGTTGCTAAGCTAAAGTTATTTCTACAGGAGTGTGGTCTGATGGCTTTTCTCGACCTCTAGGGTCTTTATTAATATTGATACTTTTAATATTGTCTATCAAAGAATTTGAAACTAAAAAATGGTCTATTCTCATTCCGTTATTTTTTTGCCAAGCGCCTCTCATATAATCCCAAAAAGTATATCCTTCTTTGGTATCATAAAAATGTCTATAGACATCATTAAAACCTAGATTAATCATTTCTCTCAATTTTTTTCTAATTTCCAATCTAAATAAGGCATCATCTTCAAAACTTTTAGGATTATATACATCTTCCGCTGATGGTATTATGTTAAAATCCCCAGCCAGAATAATATTTTGATTTTTTTTACTTAAATTTTTTAATTGCTTAATTAAGTCATCGAGCCATTTTTTTTTATAATCATACTTTTCAGTGTCGACTGGATTACCATTAGGAGTGTAAATATTGATTAATTGAATATTTTTCTTTTTATATTCAATTTCAGCAGAAATTATTCTTGATTGTTTTAATTTATCTTTAATTAGATCTTTTCTGATATTTTTTAATTTCCCTTTCGAAATAATTGCTACGCCATTATAACTTTTTTGACCAAATACATGGCTTTCATAATCCATAGATGAAAAATCATCATATGGAAAATTTAAGTCCTCTGTTTTGATTTCCTGCATCATCAAAATATCAGGCTTATATTTTAGCAGATAACTTTTTATATTTTCAATTCTAGCTCTAACAGAATTTACATTCCACGATGAGATTATCATTAAAGTGAAAAGGAGACACCACAACCACAAGATGATTTTGTTTGCGGATTATTTATCTTAAATTGTTCACCAATTAATTCAGAAACATAATCAACTTCTGATCCTTTAAGTAAATCTGCCGAAGTTTTATCAATTAAAATATTTTGATAATTTAAATCGTCATCATTTTTTTCTTTGTCAAAAGTAAATTCGTATTGAAAACCCGAGCAACCACCACCTTTGATAGCGATTCTAAAAAAAGAGCCTTTATCTTTTTTAGATAAAAGAACATTGATCTGTTTTAGTGCTTTATCGGTAAATTTAATTTCTTTAATCATAATTGATCACTGATATTAGTAATATAATACTTAAAATTATATTTTAAAGGATGAAAAATTACTCAAAGCTAGGGTTATTCAAAAGTAAGGGTAGAATATTTTATGAAACACCCTCAAAATATAGATCTCCATTTCAAAGAGATCGAGATCGAATTATACATAGTGCTTCGTTTAGAAGATTAAAACATAAGACCCAAGTATTTGTAAATACAGAGGGTGATCATTATCGAACTCGTATAACGCATTCAATGGAAGTATCTCAAATTGCACGGTCTATAGCACGTTATTTCAATTTAAATGAAGACCTAACAGAGACTTTAAGCTTGGCGCACGACTTAGGCCACACTCCGTTTGGCCATGCAGGCGAGGAGTCTTTGAATGATTGCATGGCTGATCACGGTGGGTTTGATCATAATTTGCAAACATTGAGAATTGTGATGTTTTTAGAAAATAAATATATGAAATTTAATGGTCTAAATTTATCAATTGAGACCTTGGAGGGCCTTTTAAAACACAATGGGCCAGTGGAGGACTTAAATTTAGTAAATGATTTAATAGGCACAAAAAAATTTAAGAATTTAATCAATTTTAAAACATATCCACCATTAGAAGCTCAAATTGCAGCTATTTCAGACGATATTGCTTATAATAATCATGACATACAAGATGGACTTAAGGCCAATTTATTTTCAATCGAGGAGTTAGTCGAAATAGATTTTTATAAAAATATTTATAAAAAATATAAAAGAAAAATAAATAGATATAACCACGATATCGCAGTATATCAGATCATAAGAGATTCAATTGATATAATGATAAAAGATCTAATATCTAATACTTTAAAAAATTTAAAAAAAAATAAAATTAAAGAGTCTAAAGATATAAAGAAAACAAAAGATTTAACCGTAGATTTTTCTGACAAAATAAAAAATTCGGATTATGAGATTAGATTTTTCCTAAAATCAAAAATGTACAATAACAAAAATGTCTTGAAAAAAAATAATAGAGGAAAATACATTATCAAAAAACTTTTTGAAATGATTATAAAAAATCCCAAAAAATTTATTTCAAGAAAAGAGCTTTCTATTGATAAGTTTAGAGCAATTTCTGATTTTATATCTGGGATGACTGATAGATATGCTATTAATTTATATAAAGATTTAAAATGAATATTTTTGATCTATATCTAATTAAGATAAAAGACATTCTTAAAGATTTGTCTAAGCAAAATAAGATTATTTTGCCTGAAAATTTGGAAGGAATTACTGCTGAAATTCCACCAGTCAAATTTGATAGTGATATTTCAACTAATGTAGCAATGTTCTTAGCAAAGATTAATAAAAAGACACCTAATGATATTGCTGAAATTTTATCTCCAATTTTAAGTGATAATGATAAGCAAATCGAAAGAATATCGATTGCAAAGCCTGGTTTTATCAATATTAAATTTAAACCGATATTTTGGACAAATTTTATAAAAGACGTAATCGAAAATTACAAAAGTTTTGGAGTAAATAAAAAAGAAAAAAAAATAAATTATTTAATTGAATTTGTATCTGCCAATCCGACTGGACCATTACACGTAGGTCATTGTCGAGGTGCTATTTTAGGCGACGTAACGGCAAATTTGTTACAATACAACAATCATAAAGTTACAAAGGAATACTATGTAAATGATTATGGTAATCAAATAATTAATTTTACAAAATCAGTATATTTTAGAATTAGAGAGATAAAATTTAAGGAGAACTTCCCGTCTAATGATGAAAACTTATATCCAGGCGATTATATAAAAGATTTTGCTCAAAATATTATAAAATCAAATAAAGATCTAAACTTTGAAAATTTTGAGAGTATTTCTGAAAATCTAACTATTCTTTCAATTGAAGAAGCATTAAATCTAATTAAAAAAAATCTTAATAGTCTTGGAATTAATCATGATAGTTTTGTCAGTGAAAAAAAGTTGGTTTCTAATAAAGAAGTAGAAAAAGTTGTTCAAACACTTAGAGACAATAATTTTGTTTATAAAGGAAAGATTAAAGCACCAATCGGAGAAGATAAAAATAATTGGGAGGAGAGAGAGCAGCTTCTTTTTAAATCAACTGATTTTGGTGATGATAAAGATAGAGCATTACAAAAAAGTGATGGCTCATGGACTTATTTTGCAAGCGATGTAGCTTATCATAAAAATAAATTAGACAGAAAGTTTGATTGTTTAATAAATATTTTAGGTGCTGATCACGCTGGGTATATTAAGAGAATTTCATCTTCTGTTGATGCGTTGTCTAACTCAAAGATAAAATTAATTTGTAAAGTAAGCCAACTAGTAAAACTTATAAAAGATAAAAAACCTTTTAAAATGTCAAAGAGAAAAGGTGACTATATTACTGTGGATGACTTAATAAGTGAAGTTGGCAAAGACGCTACTAGATTTATAATGCTAAATAGAAGTAGTGATATGGAATTAGATTTTGATTTCGATAATGTTGTAGAGAAGTCAAAAGAAAATCCTCTTTATTATGTACAATATGCTTATGCAAGAATAGCTTCTGTATTTAGACACTTAAATAAAGATTTAAGTTCTGAAATAAATATTGATAGTTATGATTTTAGATATTCAAATGATGAAATCCAGATTTTAAAAAAAATAGCTGAATGGCCAAAATGTATAGATGTATCATGTAATAGATTGGAGCCACATAGAGTAGCTGTTTATCTTTATGATTTATCATCACTATTTCATTCTTATTGGAATTTAGGAAAAGATAATCCAGATAAAAGATTTATTAATGAACAAAAAAAAATCGATAATGATAAATTGATTTTTCTTAAAGTTATTTCCAACTTAATTAAATCAGGTATGAATATTATTGGTGTTTCAACACCAGAAAAAATGTAATGATTAAAGAGATCAAGTATTTAGTATTTATTATCTTAATTTCTTTGTTTTTATTTTTTACTATTCGATATTATTTTTCTGATGAAAACAAAAAAAGGTCATATAGATCATTAAGCAATATTGATACGAAAATAAATAATTATGTAAAAAATTTACCTATTTTAAAAAGTGATACTCAAAATATAATTGAATACGTTGAAGAGACCAAATCCAATAAAAAAAGATATAATTTTTGGAAATTGTTAGAGAGTAATGAATAATCGTAGAGCATTTATAGTTGGTCTTAAATCGACTGAAATTAGTTCAAAGGAACAACTTTTTTTAAAAAAATATAAACCATGGGGAATAATTTTATTTACTAGAAACATCAAGAATTTAAATCAAACCAAAAAACTAACTGCAAAAATAAGAAATATTTTTAATGACAAGAAATATCCTATAATGATTGATCAAGAGGGTGGACGTGTAAGCAGATTAGAAAATATTATCTCTTTTAAGAATTTGACCTCTGACTTTTTTGGAAAGAAATATGTTAAAAATAAAAAAGATTTTGAAATCTACTTTAAAATTTTTATAGATAAAACATCTTATTTATTAAAAGAATTAGGAATAAATATCAATTCCGTTCCAGTGTTAGATCTTAAAATTAGTGGTTCCAGCAAAATAATTGGAGACAGATCCTTTTCAAGAGATCCTAATATTGTCTCTAAAATTGGTGATATATGTATTCAAACTTATAAAGAAAATTCAATTGGTACAATTATCAAGCACATACCTGGGCATGGTCTTGCAAAAGTTGATAGTCATTTTTCTACTCCATATATTAATAAATCGCTTCAATATCTTTTAAAAAATGATTTTAAAGCTTTTAAAAATAAAAATTCCTTTTTTGCAATGACTGGTCATTTAATTTTTAATCAAATTGATAAGGTCAATACAGTTACTCATTCTAGAAAAATGATAAATATTATTAGAAAAAAAATTGGTTTTGAAAATCTATTAATTTCTGACGATTTATCAATGAAGAGCCTTAAAAAAGGTCTCAAAATAAATACAATTGATACTTTTAAGGCAGGTTGTAATTTAGCGTTACATTGCAATGGTAAATTAAAAGAAATGGAAATTGTTGGTAAAAACTCACCTCTAGTAAGTAAATTTATTATAAAAAAAACATCACAATTTTACAATATTTTAAGATAATATTGGCATATGTCTTTCAACGATTCTGAATTTTTCAACGTTCAAATTGAAAATTATAATGGTCCACTAGATGTTTTACTGGATCTTGCAAAAGCTCAAAAAGTAAATTTAGAAAAAATATCAATAACTAAATTAGCAGATCAATTTAATGATTATATTAAAAATGAGACAAATTTAAATTTAGAGACAGCTTCTGAATATTTGTTAATGGCAACATGGTTAGCTTACCTAAAATCAAAATTATTATTACCAAGCTCTCCAGAGGAAGAGTTCAAACTTCAAGAAGTTGCTGAAAAATTAAAACTACAACTTAAAAAATTAGAATTAATAAGATTATTGTCAGATCAAATGCTTAAGCGAAAACGTCTTGGAAAAGAGATCAGATCAAGAGGCATGAAGGCTGGAATAAGACCAATTTATAATAGCGAATACAACATCAGTTTGTTTGATCTTTTAAAAACTTACTCTTCTATTTTAATGACTAAAGATTTTCAAAAAATTAATATCCCAAGGCTTCCAGTTTTTACAACTGAAGACGGCATAAAAACTATCAGAAACTTTTTTGGTAAGCTTTTAGATTGGAAAAAATTAGATGATTTGATACCAAAAAATTTTAAAAATGAAAAAAAATTTAAAAGTACTGGAACAGCTGGAATTTTTGCTGGTTCATTAGAATTAGTTAAAGAGGGAAATTTAAGAATAAAACAAGATGATCTTTTTGAAGAGATTTATATAAAAGAGAATAAATGATTAAAAAGAAGAAAAAAAATAATATAATTGACTTTCCCTCGAAGTTATCAAATGTTGAAAAAGAAATTGAAGCGATAATTTTTGCTGCAGCTGAACCTTTGGATATTAGTACTATTGAAAGTAAAATTTCTAAAAAATCAGATGTAGAAAAAATTCTACACAAATTACAAAATGAATATAAAGATCGAGGAATAAATTTAGTTTGTATATCTAATAAATGGTCTTTTCGAACGTCTGCTAAATTGTCAAGTTTGATGATACAAGAAAAGACTGTTGAAAAAAAATTATCTAGGGCTGCAATAGAGACTTTATCAATTATTGTTTACCATCAACCTGTAACCCGAGCAGAAATTGAGGAAATTAGAGGTGTAGCCTTTGGAACAAATACTATTGAAATATTGATGGAATTAGATTGGGTTAAGCCTGGTGGAAGAAAAGATGTTCCTGGAAAACCAATTCAATACGTTACGACTGATAATTTTCTGAGTCATTTTAACCTGCAAAAGTTATCTGATTTACCTACTGTTGATGAGTTAGGAGCCGCAGGTTTAATTGATAGCGCAAATATAGATAATGCAATATTTGGTACAGGAAAATTTTACAAGGAAAAACAAGAAGAAAAAAAAGAGGACATTTACTCAAATATTGATGAAATGTTGAGTAGCACTCTTGATAAGGATGAGCAAAAGTAATTTGTCACTTTAAATTTTTAATAAAAAGGATATAAGTTACTTATGAGCATAGGAATTTGGCAAATAGCTATAGTAGTAATATTAGTTGTTTTACTATTTGGTCGTGGCAAAATATCTAGTTTGATGGGCGATGTAGCCAAGGGTATTAAGAGTTTCAAAAAAGGTATGGCATCTGACGTAACAGATGAGTCAGAACCTAAAAATATTTCTGACGATAATCAGGACAATAATAAATCTAACAATAAAGAATAAACCACATGCCTACAATTGGTTGGTTTGAAATTTTAATTGTCGTAGGTATTGCTATAGTTGTCTTGGGTCCAAAGGATTTTCCAATAATGCTCAAGAAGGTTGGTTCTTGGATTGGTACTGCTAAAAGGTATGTTAATAATGTTCAAAATGAAGTTTCTAACATCGATATTGATGAAAATGAGATAAAAGAAAAAAAAGAAGAAAAGAAAAATGACTAACGATGATAAAGACACGAGTTTTATTAGTCATTTAGCCGAATTAAGAAAAAGGTTAATACACAGTTTCATATTTTTAATTATTTTTTTTGTAGGATGTTATTTTTTTGCTGAGCATATTTATGGTTTTCTAGTTGAACCTTATGCTAAAGCAGTCAAAGACGATGAGACAAATAGAAGATTGATATTTACTGCTCTACAAGAGACCTTTTTAACTTATCTGAAAGTTTCTTTTTTCACTGCTTTTTTTGTAACTTGTCCATATATTTTAATGCAAATATGGAAGTTTATTGCGCCAGGACTTTATAAGCATGAAAAAATTGCGATTTTACCTTATTTAGTTTTAACACCTGTATTATTTTTTTTAGGAGGTTTACTTGTCTATTATCTAATAATGCCTTTAGCGATTAAATTTTTTCTTTCATTTGAAAGCTCAGGTATTTCTACCAATTTACCAATCCAATTAGAGGCTAAAGTGAACGAGTATTTATCTTTAGTTATGAAATTAATTTTTGCATTTGGAATAAGTTTTCAGCTTCCAGTTGTTTTAAGTTTGTTAGCAAGAGTGGGATTAGTTGACTCAGATTTTTTAAAAAAAAGAAGGAAATATGTTGTTGTAATTATATTTACAGCTGCCGCATTACTAACACCACCTGATCCAATAACTCAAATTGGGTTAGCGATACCTTTACTAATTTTATATGAATTATCAATTTTTTCAGTAAGGTTTATTGAAAATAAAAATTTAGAAAAATCTGATGCACAATCTTAAAGAGATTAGAAAAGATTTTAATAATTTTAAAAAGTCTTTAGAAAAAAGATCTATTGAAATAAATGTTTCAAATTTAGAAAAATTAGACCAAAAAAATAGAGAATTAATTCAAAAAAAAGAATCTTTAGAGCAAGAAAAAAAAGAAATATCCAAATCTAAAGATAAATCATTGTTTGAAAAATCAAAAAAATTATCTCAAGAGATTGATGATATTACAGAAGAACAAAAAAAAATTAAGATAGAATTAGATAGTATTTTATCAAATATTCCGAATATTCCACACAAAGATGTTCCAACTGGTAAGGATGAAAATGATAATATTGAAGTCATGAAATCTGGAACAATACCAAATTTTGATTTTAAAGTTAAAAGTCATTATGAATTAGGTGAAGATCTTGGCATGCTTGATTTTGAATTAGCAACAAAGACTACCGGATCAAGATTTGTTTTTGTAAGAGATAAACTAGCTCTATTGGAGAGAGCATTATCAAATTTCATGTTAGATACTCATATAAACAAAAATGGTTATAGTGAAATATCACCACCATTATTAGCTTCAGAAAGCACTATGTATGGTACAGGACAATTACCTAAATTCGAAAATGATCAATTTGAAGTTAAAATTGAGGAGGGAAATGAAAGAAAATTTCTTATACCAACAGCTGAGGTAATTTTAACAAACATTGTTAAAGATAAGATTATAAATCAAAAAGATTTACCAATGAGATTTGTTGCTTCAACGCCTTGTTTTAGAAAAGAGGCAGGTAGTTACGGTAAAGATACCAAAGGGATGATAAGACAACATCAATTTTATAAAGTTGAACTTGTTAGTATTGTAGAGCAAGAAAATTGTCTAGAGGAACTTGAAAGAATGACCAATTGTGCGACTAATATTTTAGATCTTCTTGAATTACCTTATCGAAAAGTTATCCTTTGTAGCGGTGATATGGGATTTAGTGCAGAAAAAACTTATGATTTAGAAGTATGGTTACCATCAGAAAACAGATACCGTGAAATATCCTCTTGTTCCTCGTGTTCAACATTCCAAGCGAGCAGAATGAAAGCAAGGTATAAAACTCAAAGCAAAGATACAAAGTATCTCGGTACGTTAAATGGTAGTGGTCTAGCAATAGGAAGAACTTTGATCGCAATTTTAGAAAACTATCAACAAAAAGATGGCTCTATTCTAATCCCAAAAGTGTTACGTTCTTATATGAATAATTTAGAAAAAATTTCATCCAAATAAAGTTGTTTTAATTCTTTAGATAGTATAAATATTCATTTTAAATTAGGAGTTTTATGGATAGTTCAGGATTTGGTCAGTTTATACCGTTGATATTAATTTTTGTTATATTTTATTTTTTCCTTATTAGACCGCAACAAAAGAAAGTAAAAGAACACAGGACTATGGTTGAAAATTTAAAAAAAGGAGACAAAGTAGTTACATCAGGAGGTATAACTGGGATTATTACCAGGGTAGTGGATAATGACAAAGTAGAAGTGGAAATTGCTGAAAATGTAACAGTAGAAGTAATTAGAGGCACGGGAATTCAAAGTTTAATGAATTCACAAGATACAAAGAAATAGATCTAATTTTATAAAGTGTTATATTTCTCTAAATTAAAGATTACTTTCATAACGTTAATATCATTATTTTTTATATTAATTGCATCATCAAATTTATTTAAGTTTGAAAATATTCTTTTAAAAAAAAATATTAATCTTGGTTTAGATCTTCAAGGTGGTTCATATCTTTTATTAGAAATTGATAATAAGCCAGTTATTAATCAAAAACTTCAAAATTTAACAATTACTTTAAGAAGTTATTTTAAAGGAAAGAATATAAAATTGGTCAACTTTAAACTTCAAGAAGATAAAATTTTTTTTAATGTTAATGAAAATGATAAGCAGAAAGTATTCGAGATATTTAATGATGAAAAGAGTGAGATCAATCCTTACTACCCAAGATTTAAATCTCATCAGTTAGAAATTAATGAGATAGATAGTTTTCTTGTAGTAAACTTTTCAAAACAAGGATTAGTAAAACTTAAAACATCTTCTCAAGAACAAGCTCTTGAAATAGTAAGAAGAAGGATAGATGAAATTGGAACAAATGAACCAAATATTCTTAAAAGAGGTAATGATAGGGTATTAGTTGAGCTACCAGGGCTTGACGACCCTATGAGAATTAAATCACTACTTGGTAAAACTGCAAATTTAACTTTTAGGTTTGTTTCTAATAATGATGAAGACACTTTTGGTAATGAGCAATTGAATTATGAGGATGAGGAAGGATCAGAATTCGTAAGTAAAAGAATAATACTTAGTGGTGATAATTTACTTGATGCACAGCCAAGAATGGACAGTGAGTCAAATGAAACAGTTGTAACATTCACTTTAGATAGAGTAGGTGCAAAAAGATTTGGTAAGGCTACCTCTACAGGCATAGGAAGACAACTAGCAATCATTTTAGATGGAAAAATTATTAGCGCTCCAGTAATTAGAGATACAATTGCAAGTGGTTCAGGACAAATAAGTGGAGGATTTACATTTCAATCTGCCACTGATCTAGCTTTATTATTAAGATCTGGAGCGTTACCAGCTCCTTTAAACATTATAGAAGAAAGAACTGTAGGTCCTGATTTAGGTCAGGACTCTATTGATGCTGGTATAATAGCTCTAATAATAGGTTTTGTTTTAGTTATTGGCTTCATAATTATTAAATATAAAATTTTTGGAATAATCACTAATATAGCTCTAGTTATTAACTTACTTCTTTTAGTGGGGGTTCTTACACTATTTGAAGCAACTTTAACATTACCAGGTATAGCAGGTATAATTTTAACTGTAGGAATGGCTGTAGATGCGAATGTATTAATCTTTGAACGAATAAAAGAAGAGCTTAAAAATGAAAAAAATAATTTAATAGCATTTGACAGTGGATACACTAAATCAAAAACTGCAATCCTCGATGCTAATATTACTACTTTATTAGCAGCATTTATATTATTTTTTATGGGCTCAGGCCCAATTAAAGGATTTTCTATAACTTTAGGTGTTGGTATTTTCACAACTCTTTTTTCTGTATATTTTATCGCAAGACTTTTAACTGTTCTATATATTTCAAAAAATAAAGAAAAAGAGATCGCAATATAAATGATAGCTTTTAACAAATATTATAATCAATTCAATATTCTATCAGTTTCATTGGTAGTCATTTCATTATTATTTTTGATATTCAAAGGTTTAAATTTTGGAATTGATTTTAAAGGTGGTACTTTAATTGAACTTAGATCATCAGACTCAAAAGTAAATGTATCTTCATTAAGAGATAAATTTAATCAAATGAACTTAGGTGATATTTCAGTAAAAAAATTTGGCAATGATACCGATTATTTAATAAAATTTGAAAACAAAGATAGTAAAAAAAATATTATTGAAGATATTAAAAAAGATTTAATTGGTTCATTTGGAAATAATATAGATTTTAGAAGAGTAGAAAATGTTGGCCCTAAGGTTAGTGCTGAATTATTAAAGTCTGGTATTATTGCCATTTCAGTGGCTTTAGCTTTAATGCTAATATATATTTGGATAAGATTTGAATGGCAATTTAGTCTTGGTGCTATTTGTGCATTATTTCATGATGTAATTGTTACACTTGGCTTATTTTCACTATTAGGTTTGGAAATTAATTTATCAATAATTGCTGCTGTTTTAACAATAGTAGGTTACTCGATGAATGATACTGTTGTAATTTTTGATCGTGTTCGTGAAAATTTAAGAAAATATGCTGACATTAAGATATTTGAATTAACAAATATCTCAATCAATGAAACTTTATCCAGAACTTTAATAACATCAATAACTACACTCTTAGCATTAGTCTCAATTTTTATTTTTGGTGGAGAAATTTTAAAAGGTTTCTCGTTAGCGATGATCTTTGGTGTTATTTTTGGAACTTATTCCTCAATTTATATAGCGAATACAATTCTGGTGAGACTAAATGTTTCTCAAAAAACTATTCTAAAAGATGAGGAAAAAAATTAATATAAATTTTGTGCTATAACCATCGTTAGTAACATTGGTATAGACAATAAAGTGTTTGTTCTAGAAAACAACATTGCAGTCTTAGCTGATTTAGCTTTTAAGTCTGGATCAGCTTCAACAATACCCAGAGCTCTTTTTTGATTGGGCCAGATAACAAACCAAACATTAAATGCCATTATCAAACCAAGCCACATACCAATACCTATAGCTGTATGTTTTGGAACACCTGATCCAATACTTAAGGTCATGGCATCATGTAAATACCCATTAAGTCCTGCTAGGATTAATCCAGAGATTACAGTAAATGCAGCAGCCCATCTAAAGTAAAATAATGCTGCGGGAGCAATAACTTTTCCAATAGCCGGTTTCTGTTCATCAGGTATTTTTCCCATATTGGGAATTTGAACAAAGTTAAAGTACCACAATAAACCAATCCACATAATTCCAACTAAAACGTGCGTATATCGAGCAATCCAACTCCAAAAAAGAGTGTCAAAGCTAAATCCTCCATTTAAGTAAAATAAACCAAGAAATAAAATTATAGCTATAGCGATTGACGTATGAATCGTTTTAGATAATGATGATAGTAAATTAATCACAATAAATTATTTATATCAAATTCAACTTAAATTTACTAATATTTTTTCTAGTTTAAAAGTGGCTTTAAAAATTTTCCTGTATAACTACTGTCTACCTTACAAATTTCCTCGGGTTTACCCTCTGCGATGATTTTACCTCCTTTTACTCCACCCTCTGGGCCCATATCAACAATATAATCAGCAGTTTTTATTACATCAAGATTATGTTCGATCACAACGACAGTATTTCCAAGAGCGACAAATGTATGCAAAATTTCTAATAGCTTTTTTATGTCGTGCTGATGTAAACCAGTAGTTGGCTCATCAAGTATATACATTGTACGACCAGTTGATCTTTTTGATAATTCTTTTGCAAGTTTTATTCTTTGTGCTTCTCCACCAGAGAGTGTGGTAGCTTGTTGTCCAATTTTTATATAACCTAATCCAACTTTTTTCAGAGTAAGTAATTTAGTCTTTATATTTGTAATATTTTCAAAATATTCACATCCCTCATCAACAGTCATATTTAAAACATCAGCAATACTTTTATCTTTAAATTTTATCTCTAAAGTCTCACGATTATATCTTGTACCTTTACACTCATCACATTGGATATACACATCTGGGAGAAAGTGCATTTCATATGTTATAACTCCATCACCTTCGCAAGCTTCACATCTTCCACCTTTAACATTGAAAGAAAATCTACCAGGTTTGTAACCTCGGGATTTAGATTCAGGCAATGATGTAAACCAGTCTCTTATTGGTCCAAAAGCACCAGTATATGTTGCTGGATTTGATCTTGGAGTACGGCCAATAGGTGATTGATCTATATCAATTACTTTATCTATTAATTCCGTACCTTTAAAATTTTTAAATGGTTTTGGAATTTTTCTAGATTTGTTATTATTTAAGGTAAGATTCAGAGCATTATAAAGTGTTTGCAAAACTAAAGTAGACTTTCCACTACCTGATACGCCAGTTACACATGTCAAACTTCCTAAAGGTATTTTTAAATTTACATTATCTAAATTATTTCCTGAGGCACCCGTAATTTCTAAAAACCTTCCATTCTTAGCTAATCTTCTTTTTGGAGGTACTATGATTTTAAATTTATTTGATAAATATTTTCCAGTAATGCTATCTTTGTTTTGACCAATTTCTTCAAAAGTTCCTTGCGCTACAACTTGACCACCTTTATTACCGGCTTCGGGACCAAGATCAATGATGTGATCAGCGTTTTCCATAGTTTCTGTATCATGTTCAACAACAATGACGGTGTTTCCTAAATCTCTTAACCTTTTTAAAGCATTAATTAATTTAACATTATCTTTTTGGTGAAGTCCTATAGAAGGTTCATCTAAAACATAGAGCACACCTGTTAACCCTGAACCTATTTGCGAAGCAAGCCGTATTCTTTGAGATTCGCCGCCGGATAATGTGCCTGACTCTCTTGATAGGGTCAAATAATCAAGACCAACATTTAACAAAAAATCTAATCTCTCATTTATCTCTTTTAAGATATGTTCAGCAATTTTAAATTGTTTTTTATTAAGGTTTGTCTGAAGTTCCTTAAACCATTTTGAGGCTTCTAAAATTGATTTTTCAGTTACTTCACTGATATGTAAACCGTCTATTTTTACACATAAGGCTTCATCTTTAAGTCTATGACCATTACATCTTTCACATTTAGTGTCTGATTGATACTGTGAAATTTCCTCTCTTTTCCAATCACTATCAGTTTCTAAATAACGACGTTCAAGATTATTTATGACGCCTTCAAACGATTTCTTATGTGAATATTTTTCATATCCATCATCGTAAGTAAATTTTATTTCTTCATCATCAGAACCATAAAGTATTATATCTCTTATTTTTTTTGGTAGTTTATTCCATCTTTCATTTAGAGAAAAATTGTAGTGTTTTGCTAGAGAAGAGAGTGTTTGTGCATAATATAAAGTAGTGGTTTTAGCCCATGGTTCAATTGCACCATCAATGATAGTTTTTTTTTCATTTGGTATAACCAAGTTAGGGTCTACATTAAGTTTTACACCTATACCCTCACATTCTTCACATGCACCAAACGGACTATTAAAAGAAAATAATCTTGGTTCAATTTCCTCAATAGTAAATCCACTTTCTGGACAAGCAAATTTAGTTGAGAAGATTAATCTCTCTAATTTTCTAAACTTTTTAGGTAAAGTTTCATTTTCATATTCAACGAAAACCAGACCATTTGCTAAATTTATTGATGTTTCAATTCCTTCTGCTAACCGATTACCTAAAGATGAATTAAGTATAATCCTATCAACTAAGACATATATATCGTGCTTTATCTTTTTATTAAGTTCAGGAACATTATCTATATCATAAAGTTTATCATCTATTTTAATTTTTCTAAATCCACGCTTTTTAAAGCCCAATATTTCTTTTTTGTATTCGCCTTTACGTCCTCTTACTACCGGAGCAAATAAATAAATTGTTGATTTTTTTGGTAATTCTTTAATCTTATCTACAATTTGAGTAATCGTTTGAGATACTATTGGTTTACCGGTGAAAGGTGAATAGGGAATTCCTGCTCTTGCATAGAGAACTCTCATATAATCATAGATTTCAGTAACTGTTGCGACAGTAGATCTTGGATTTTTTGAAGTATTCTTTTGCTCTATCGAAATAGCAGGGCTCAAACCTTCAATTAAATCAACATTTGGTTTTTTCATTTTGTCTAAGAATTGACGTGCATAAGCTGATAAACTTTCAACGTACCTTCTTTGACCTTCTGCATAAACGGTATCAAATGCTAGCGAAGATTTTCCAGAGCCAGATAGACCTGTTATAACTACAAATTTGTCTTTAGGTATTTCTAATGAAATATTTTTTAAATTATGCTCTTTAGCCCCCTTAATAAGTATCTTTTTCATCATAATTCTTATTGCTTTGACTTAATAAAATTAATATTCAGAGTAAATTGTGATATAAATCTAATTAATTAATAATACAAATATTAAAATATTATGGCTGGAAGTTTAAATAAAGTACTTTTAATTGGTCGTTTGGGCGCAGACCCTGAAATTAAGCAAATGGTAAATGGAAAAAACGTTGCAAGACTTAGTCTTGCTACAAGTCAATCCTGGAAAGATAAAAATTCTGGAGAAAAAAAAGAAAAAACTGAATGGCACCGTGTAGTTGTATTTAATGAGGGTCTTGTAAATGTTGTTCAACAATATCTTAAAAAGGGAGCTCAAATATATGTTGAGGGACAACTATCTACAAGAAAATGGAAAGACGAACAATCAGGCCAAGATAAATTTTCTACTGAGATTATTATTCAAGGATATAATTCTTCACTTACAATGTTGGGTGGAGGCAACTCTGGTGGTGGTATTGCAAATGACAATAATAAATCATTGAATAATAATGATGATATGTCTCAGATTTCCAACGAAATGGATGACGAAATTCCATTCTAGCAATTATGCAAAATTCTGAAAATCAAAACGATAAGAATATTAAGTTGATATCTATGCATGACGAGATGAGCTCGTCATATCTATCTTATGCAATGAGTGTTATCGTCAGCCGTGCTCTACCAGATATCAGAGATGGATTAAAACCTGTTCATAGAAGAATTTTATATGCAATGTACAAAGGAGGTTATGACTGGTCAAAACAATTTAGAAAATCAGCTAGAATAGTCGGTGATGTAATTGGTAAATATCACCCCCATGGAGATCAATCTGTATATGACGCATTAGTTCGGATGGTTCAAGATTTTTCAATGAGTTTACCTTTGATTGAAGGGCAAGGAAATTTTGGTTCTATAGACGGAGATCCAGCAGCGGCAATGAGATATACTGAGACAAGACTCTCAAAAGTATCTCAGTTTCTTATAGATGATATTGAAAAGAACACTATTGATTTTAAAAGTAATTATGATGAAACGGAAAAAGAACCAAGCGTTCTTCCTGCTCAATATCCAAATCTT
This sequence comes from uncultured Pelagibacteraceae bacterium, assembly GCA_902524345.1. GTDB lineage: Bacteria > Pseudomonadota > Alphaproteobacteria > Pelagibacterales > Pelagibacteraceae > Pelagibacter. The sequence continues at coordinate 75,712 of CABZCX010000004.1, forward strand.
TTAGTTAATGGTGCCGGCGGTATAGCAGTTGGAATGGCAACAAGTATTCCACCTCATAATTTGGGAGAAATAATAGATGGAACTTTAGCATTAATTGAAAATAAGGACATTACTGTTAAGCAATTAATGAAATTTATACCTGGTCCTGATTTTCCAACGGGTGGAGTAATCATAGGAAAAGATATGATTAAAGAGGGTTACACTAAAGGAAGAGGGTCTTTTAAAGTCCGTGGTCAAATTTCTATTGAACAAGTGAAGAATGGTAGGGAGAGATTAGTAATAACTTCTATTCCGTATCAAGTTAATAAGTCGGTTTTAAATGAGAGAATAGCTCAATTGGTAAGAGAAAAAAAAATAGAAGGCATAAGAGATATAAGAGATGAGTCCAACAGGGAAGGGATAAGAGTATCTATAGATTTAAGAACTGGTGTTGAACCGGAGACAGTCAAAAGACAATTATATAAAAATACTCAAATAGAAAGCTCTTTTGGTTTTAATACTTTAGCAATAGTTGAGGGAAAACCTATTACATGTAATTTAAAAGATTTTTTATCCCATTTTTTAAATTTTAGAGAAAGTGTAGTAATCAAAAAAACAAAATTTGATTTGAATAAAGCTGAAGAAAGAGCACATATATTGATTGGTTTATCTGTGTCAGTTGAAAATTTAGATAAAGTTATAAAAATTATAAGATCATCAAAAAATCCTGAAGAAGCAAAAAGCTCACTTCTTAAAATTAAATGGAAAATAAATAAATCATTAAAGATGATAAATTTAATTGAAAACAAAACTTCTAAAGGAATGTATTCTTTATCTGAAATTCAAGTTAATTCAATTTTAGAATTAAGATTACAAAAACTAACTGCACTGGGTATCAATGAAATAGAAATTGAAATAAAAAAACTTTCTGAATTGATAAAAAAATATAAAAAGATTATTTCTTCAAAAAAAGAATTGTTAAATGTAATTAGCAATGAGTTAAATGATATAAAAGAAAAATTTTCGGTTAAAAGAAGAACAGATATTATCGATGCTGTTTTAAATTATGATATTGAGGAAACTATTCAAAAAGAGTCTGTAATAATTACTGTTACTCTTCAAGGCTATATTAAAAGAGGATCTTTAAATAATATAAAACAACAAAAAAGAGGAGGAAAAGGAAAAACTGGTATTACAACGAGAAATGAAGACTCTGTTGTCCAAACACTATCGGTTAACACCCATACATCTGTTTTGTTTTTTTCAACCGAAGGTCTTGTTTACAGAATTAAAGCTTGGAAAATACCGGTTGGATCTTCATCCTCTAAAGGAAAATCTTTATTCAACATTTTACCTCTCAAAAGTCATCAATCTATAAGCTCTATAATGCCATTTCCTGAGGATTCTGAGTTAAAGAATTACCAGATAGTATTTGCCACGGCTAATGGAAAGATAAGAAAAAATAGTTTAGAGGATTTTTCTTCAATAAATACGGCAGGTAAAATTGCGATGAAATTGGACAACAATGATAAAATTGTTGGAGTAAAGATTTGCAAAGAAGATCAAGACATAATACTAAGCACCAAATTTGGAAAGTGCATTAGATTTGAATCAAAAAAATTGAGAGTTTTTAAAGGTAGATCTTCAAAAGGGATTAAGGGTATTGTTTTATCACCAAATGATCAAATTGTATCATTATCTATCATTGATAACGACAAATATAGTAAAAATGGAAAAAAGAGCAAAGATGAAAAATCTGAAATTAAAGCAAAAGAAAAATTTATTTTATCGATTACACAAAATGGGTTTGGAAAAAAAACATTGCATACTGATTACAGAGTTACGAATAGAGGTGGTAAGGGTATAATAGGAATTGTTAATTCACCAAGAAATGGTGATATTTCATCATCTTTTCCTGTATTTGAAGGAGATGAAATTCTTATATCAACAAACAAAGGTAGAGTTATAAGAGTAGCTGTGAAAGAAATTAGAACCGCTGGAAGAAATACACAAGGTGTAAGAATAATTAAATTATCAGGTGAAGAAAAAGTAGTTTCAGCAAATAAAATTGATGATAATTTAATTTGATGAATAAAATTGCAATTTATCCAGGGACCTTTGATCCAATTACCTATGGTCATATAGACGTTATTAAAAAAGGATTAAAATTATTTAATAAAATTATAGTTGCTGTTTCTGATGTTGATAATAAGAATTATCTATTTGATATCGATGAAAGAATAGAGATTGTTAAAAAGGCACTTTTTTTTGATTTAAAGCTTAATAAGAATAAAATTAATGTAATCGCTTTTAATACTCTAACAACAGATTTATGTAAAAAAAATAAAGCTGGTATTATACTAAGAGGGCTTAGAGCAGCTTCAGATTTTGAATATGAGTTCCAACTTGCTGGAATGAATAGGAAGCTTAATAATACTATAGAAACTGTTTTTTTAATGTCCGATGTTGAAAATCAAATTATTTCATCAAAATTTGTAAAAGAAATTGTAAAATTAAAAGGTAATATTAAAAAATTTACAACTAAAAGCACTATAAAAGCTTTAGAAAGAAAATATGTTTAAGATAATCTTAAAATTATTTTTTTTATTTTTTGTATTAATTAATCAATCAATATCGGAGGAAAATATAATGATCTTAAAACTTAAAGATGGTGATGTCAAAATAGAATTATTTGATGATGTGGCCCCAAATCATGTAAAACGAATTAAAGAATTAGCATCAGCTGGTAAATATGATGGGGTTGTCTTTCATAGAGTAATAGACGGATTTATGGCACAAACAGGTGATGTAAAGTTTGGAAACTCAAATTCTAAAGATTTTAATTTAAGTAGGGCTGGAATGGGTGGATCAGATTTACCTGACCTTAACCAAGAATTTAGTAATCTTCCACATGACAGAGGAACTTTATCGATGGCTAGGTCCTCAAACCCAAATAGTGCTAATAGTCAGTTTTTTATATGTTTTAAACCTGCACCGTTTCTAGATAACCAATATACAGTTTTTGGAAAAGTTATTGAAGGTATGGAATTTGTAGACAAAATTAAAAGAGGAGATGAAAATAATAATGGGGCAGTAAGTGATCCAGATAAGATTATAAGTTTTAAATAGTCATAAATTTTAAATGGATATCAAAAAATTTGTCTTTGAGGTCTCCAAAACTGATAATTATGCTAGAGAGGGCGTAATAAGAACCCATAGAGGTGATATACATACCCCAGCTTTTATGCCCGTTGGTACACAGGCGACAGTTAAAGCTTGCACAATTAATGATATCAAGAAAACTAATTCAGAAATAATTCTTTGTAATACATATCACTTAATGATTAGACCTGGTGTGGAAAGAATTGAAAGAGTAGGCGGATTACACAAATTTATGAACTGCGACCTACCTATACTTACAGATTCAGGAGGTTTTCAGGTTATGTCTCTCTCAAAATTAAACAAAATTGATAAGGAAAAGGGTGCAATTTTTAATTCACATATTGATGGAAAAAAATTTGTTTTAAGTCCAGAAAGAAGTATTGAAATTCAATTGGGTCTTAATTCAGATATTTGTATGATAATGGATGAATGTCCAAAAAATACGAAAGATTATGATTTAATAAATAATTCTATGAATTTATCTTTGTATTGGGCTGAGAGATCCAAGAAAGCTTTTGGATTAAATCCACACAAAGCATTATTTGGAATTATCCAAGGTGGATTATTTGAGGATTTAAGAAAACAATCTTTGAAAGAACTAGTAAACATAGAATTTGATGGATATGCTGTTGGTGGATTAGCTGTAGGCGAGACACAAAAAGAAATGTTTGGGGTATTAGATAGTCTAAAAGATGTTCTTCCACATGAAAAACCTCATTATTTAATGGGTGTTGGTACTCCATCAGATATCCTAGGAGCTGTGATGAGAGGTATTGATATGTTTGATTGTGTTTTACCAACAAGATCTGGAAGAACTGGTTTAGCTTTTACATGGAATGGAAGAGTTAATATTAGAAATAGCAAATATCAAAATGATGATTCTCCTCTTGATCCAAGGGTAAAAAATCTTGATTTAAATAAATATTCTAAAAGCTATTTAAATCATTTGTTTAATACAAATGAAATTCTTGGTTCAATGTTATTAACTTTACATAATATTAACTTCTATCAAGAATTGATGTCGTTAATAAGAAAAAATATCCGCAATGGCACATTTAAGGAATTTCATGATAAATATGTAGATAAGTTGTAGTTAATTAACTTTTTTGTCTCACAAATTGCCATTTGAATTATTCTAATAATTATGTATATACAGTCTCAATCAATATTTTATTTGGGCCGTTAGCTCAGTTGGTAGAGCAATTCCCTTTTAAGGAATGGGTCGATGGTTCGAGTCCATCACGGCTCACCATATCTTAAGATATCTTAAGTGGTGGGTACTCTAAAAGTATTTGATTTGTCCACTCGTTAATTTTTTTAATTCTATTCTCAGCAGAGGGATGTGTACTCATAAATTCTGGAGGTGTTTGACCTTTGTTATATTCTTTCATTCTTTCCCAAATTTTTGGGGTTTCTCTGATATCATAACCAGATAAAGAGGAAAATATCATGCCGAGATAATCTGCTTCACTCTCTTGTTTTCTATTAAAAGGGTTCATTATTCCTAATTGAGATAATAATCCTACTGTATCCATACCTGTGGTTCTATTGATATCAGATAAAACGCCTCCACTTGCAATATCGATAATTTTTGTACCAACATTTAATAATGTTCCTCTGCTTGCTCTTTCTACAGAATGCTTTGCTACTGCGTGAGCTATTTCGTGTCCCATTACTGCAGCCAGACCATTAGTATTTTTTGTAACATCTAATATACCTGTGTAAACTGCAATTTTTCCACCTGGCATACACCATGCGTTTCTAATTTTCTTATTATCAATTAATATATATTCCCAATCAAAATATTTTGTAGGATCATCTAATTTAGACTGATAAAAATATTCACTAATTGAATCTTCCATCTTTTGTCCAATATCTTTTATTAAATTGAGTGTTTTAGTGTCTTTACTTAATTTTTCTTTTTTTTTAACTTTTTCATAGATTTTTGCTGCTTGGGCATTTAGTTTTGCTTCAGGAATTATACTTAACTGTTTTCTTTCAGTAATAGGTGCCGATGCACAGGAATTGAGAATAAAACCGCCACAACTACAGCCAACATATGATAAAAATTTTCTTCTATTCATTTTTCTTTAACATTGATATTATATTTATGCATGAATCTAAATAACAAAATTTTATTAGTGTTATTTATAATTGCAATTGTTTTTGTTATTTATTCAAGTTTTAATTAATTATGTCAAAAAATAAAAAGAAAAAATCAATAACTTTACTTTTGAGAAACTATTTCATTACGGGAGTAGTTGTTCTTATTCCGATAGGATTTACCTTATACCTTAGTAAAGTTCTAATTGGTCTTTCTTCTAAAATTTTGCCTGAAAATATTAACCCAAATAGTTATTTACCATACGAAATTCCAGGTATAGAAATTTTAATTTCACTTATATTTATAACTATTGTTGGAGGTTTGTCTTTATCGTTTTTAGGAAAAAGAATTTTAAAACTTATCGATGATCTTTTTAAAAGAATTCCATTTTTAAGAACTATTTATTCTGCCATAGTTCAGATGACTGAAACATTTTCAAAAAAAGATAACGATAAAAAAAGTGTAGTTTTGATTGAATATCCTAGAAAAGGTGTGTGGGCTGTAGGTTTTGCAACAAAAGAAAATACTGGTGAAATGGCAAAAAAAACTAATAAAAAATTGATTAATGTTTTTGTACCGACAACTCCGAACCCAACAAGTGGATTTTTATTAATGTTTCCAATAGAGGACGTAATCTATCTAGATATGTCTTTTGAAGAAGCATCTAAATTTATTGTTTCTGCTGGAACATCTTCAGGTAAAAATTAGGCAATATCATTTATTATATCTGCTCGATCATATAATTTTATTAATGCTTTAAATTTCCCTATGTCTTCTTTTTCATTTTCTATTCTTTTAATTTCTTTCTCCGCTAAAATAAAAAGGTCATGATTACGTATTGGATCTGCTAACTTAAAGTTTTTGATACCACTTTGTTTAAAACCAAGAATATCTCCAAAACCTCTTAACTTCATATCCTCCTCAGATATTACAAATCCGTCATTTGAGGCTTTTAATATTTTAATTCTTTTTTTTGCATTTTCGCTTAGATTTGATTTAAACATTAATATACATGAGGATTCTTTATTGCCTCTTCCAACTCTACCTCTAAGTTGATGTAATTGAGACAAACCAAATTTATTTGCGTTTTCTATAATAATTACATTTGCATTAGGAAAATCTATACCAACTTCAATGATTGTAGTTGAAACTAAAATCTTAAATTCATTTTTTAAAAATTTGTTTAGGATTTTTTCTTTCTCCTCAATCGTTGTTTTTCCATGGAGTAAATAAACCTCATTAGGAAATATCTTTTTTAAATATTCAGATTTTTTAACTGCTGAAGAATGATCAATTTTTTTAGACTCTTCTATAAGAGGGCATACCCAAAAAATTTGATTTCCAAGTCGTATTTCTTTCTTTATGAATTTAATAACATCCTCAATCTTACTCTCAATTTTACTATAAGTTTTAACAGGTTTTCGGCTATTCGGTTTTTTTCGTATAATTGAAAGATCCATATCGCCGTAGATAGTCATTGTTAAAGTGCGTGGTATTGGTGTTGCTGTCATTAAAAGAACATCACAATCTTTCCCAGCTTTATCAGATAGTTTTTTTCTTTGACTAACCCCAAATTTATGCTGTTCATCAATTATTATTAAACCTAGTTTTTTGAATTCTACTTTTTTTTGAAATAAGACATGTGTTCCAAAAACAATATCAATTTCTTTTTTAATAAGTTTATCTAAAATTTTTTTTTTATCTTTGTATGATGATTTTCCAGAGAGTAACTCTATTTTAATAATTTTGGGAAATATTTTTTTTGCTAATAAAAAATGCTGTCTTGCTAATATTTCGGTAGGAGCCATTACTGCTACTTGAAAGTCAGAACTGATGGTATTGAATGCAGATAATAACGCTACTATTGTTTTGCCACTACCAACATCACCCTGAAGTAATCTAAACATCTTTTTATCTGAGCACAAATCATCGTTAATCTCATTTAATGTTTTAGTTTGATCACTAGTTAAGGAAAAATCTAACTTGGATATTATTTCACTTTGTTTTTTAGTATCAAATTTTTTCTTTGTTTTTTTTATTTTTTTAATCTTTTTTCTAATTTCTGAATTTACCAAAAAAGTTGAAAAAATTTCATCAAAAGCAAGTCTTTGATAAAAGTTTTCTTTAAATTTACCAATATTTTCAGGTTCATGCAGCTTTTTGATTGAGTCATTCCATCCAATATTGTCAAAATTTTTTAATATGTTTTTAGAGTGCCATTCATCAATTTTAGGTAAATTTTTAATTATTTGTAACATTATTTTATTATAAACTTTTTCACTAATACCATCAGTCAATGAATAACTATTATGTTTTTGTTTTATAATTGAGGAGTCTTCTGAAACATATTTTGGATTTGTTAATTGGTATTTGTTCCTAAAATGTTTAATTTTCCCACTGATTGTTACTTCTTTTCCAATGGGTAGTACCTTTTTTATATATCCCTCGTAGCTGTTAAAAAAAACACAATCTATATTACCAGTTTCATCTTTACATAAAACTCGATTTGGTAAGTTTCTTACCCTAGGAAATGAATATTTTTGAGGGATTATCGTTATAGTTTGTACTTCATCTATTTTTAAATCTTTAATTTTCGAAGATAAACTTCGATCTGTATAGGATTTTGGTAATTTCCATAATAGATCGAAAATAGTATTAATTTTTTTCTTTTTTAATAAATTTGATGTCTTTGCTCCTACACCTTTTAGAGAACTTAGATCAGATAATAAATATTCATAATTTCTTTTAATATCCATAAACTAATATTATATTCTTATTATGACCACTGATACAGAACAAATAAAAAAAAAAATAATTTACAGATCAAATTATCGTGGCACTAAAGAAATGGATAAACTATTGGGAGCTTTCACCAATAAATACTTAAATGAATTAGATTTAAGTGACTTAAATGAATTATTAAAGCTCTTGGAAGTAGATGATAACAATCTTTATAATTTTTATAATGGTTTAAAAACTGATTTGGAATTTGAAAACAATAAAATTAACAACCTATTTAAAAATTTTAAATATTTATAATTTTTGATGGCGGAGAGACTGGGATTCGAACCCAGGAAAGAGTTGCCCCTTTGCCGGTTTTCAAGACCGGTGCTTTCAACCGCTCAGCCATCTCTCCGTGTAGAAGCTTTTATAATTAAAAATATTTAATTCAACAATAAAATAGTCTAATTAGTCTTGATATTTTGTTCATTTAATTAATATGAAAAATAATTTTAATAAAGGTTTGATTTTAACTTCACTGGGTTCATTTTGGTGGGGATTTATTGGGGTTATATATTTTGAGTCCGTATCTTTTATCGGTCATACTGAATTAGTCGTGCATAGATGTTTATGGACTGCAATCATGTTAGTTTTTACCACAACTTTTTTGTCTAAATGGCAAATGTTCCTAAAAGAAATAAAAGATAGAAAAAAATTAATCGCATTATTTGTATCTGGTTTTTTAATTTTTGTTAATTGGTCTATATGGATTTATGCTGTAGCTACCGAAAGAATTATAGATGCAAGTTTCGGATATTTTATTATGCCAATTATCAGTGTGCTTTTAGGATATATTTTTTTTAGAGAAAAACTTAATAAAAAAAGAATTTTTTCAATCCTTTTAGTTTTGATATCAATTATAATATTAATTTTATTTAATCTTAAATCCTTACCTTGGGTTGGTCTTGTCGTAGCTTTTAGTTGGGCATTTTACAACTTAGTAAGAAAAAAAATTAAAATAGATACTGACATTGGATTATTAATTGAAAGCTTGTATATTTTTCCGTTCGCTCTTGTTGCATTTTATATTATTGCAAATAACAACTTTAATGATTTTAGTTTGAATAACCCAGGACTAAGTCTGTATTTGCTTTTAGCTGGTCCAATGACAGTGATTCCTTTGTTCCTTTATGTAAGAGGAGTTGAGTTAATTGGTTTAGGTCCAACTGGAATGATATTTTATATTACGCCAACTTTACAGTTCATTTTAGGTTATTTTTATTATGGAGAGGATTTTTCATTAGTGAAATTTCTAAGTTTTATTATCATTTGGATTGCTGTAATTATATATTTAAACGATTTATATGAACAAAATTAAAATTTTTTTTTTAATTATATTTTTTTTTCAGTCTAGTTCCTTTGCTAATGAAATTCAAAGCTTTGAAAATTGGAAAAAAAATTTTAAACAAAGAGCTCTAGCATATAATATTTCTGAGAAAACTTTTGATCTTGTAATGGCTGATACTAAGTTTCTATCTAATGTAATAAAATATGATAGATATCAACCTGAATTTTATGAGGATACTAAGACTTATATTTCAAAAAGAGCATCCTCAAAAAAATTGAGTAAAGGCACTAACTTTTATTCAAGTAACAAAAAATTGATTAATACTGTAGAAAATAAGTTTGATATTGAGAAAGAACTTTTATTATCATTAATGGGAATTGAAACTAATTATGGAACCTATGTTGGTAAGATGGATATTCTTTCTTCACTAGCGACATTAAGTTATGATAAACGAAGATCTGAATTTTTTACTAAAGAACTTCTTATTTTACTTAAATTAATAGATGAAAATCAAATAGATTATAAATCTTTATATGGTTCATGGGCAGGAGCATTTGGTTTTTTTCAGTTTATGCCCTCAACTATAAAAAATTACGCTATTGATTTTAATGCTGATAATTACATAGATTTAAAAAATTCTCATGATGCTTATGCATCTGCTGCAAATTATCTTAAAAAGATTGGTTGGAAAAAAAATTCCCCTTGTTTTTACCAGATAGATCTAAAAGAAAACACACCAAAAAAATATTTAAATGTTTCTGCTAAAAAACTTCATAATAAAAAAAGATTAAGTTTCTTTAAAAAATATATAAAAAATTATGATGAATTAAGTTTTTTAAAATCGTACTACAATGTTGCAATAATCACTCCTGACAAAGATATTATTCCAGGTGCAGATACTTTAAATCCTGCTTATATTGTGTTTGACAACTATGAAATAATTCTTCAATGGAATAGATCTCTAAGATTTGCTTTAGCTGTTTGTACCTTAAAGGATAAATTTAAAAATGAGCTATAAAATTTTACTTATATTACTCTCCTTTTTTTTGATAGGTTGTGTCCAAGTCCCCAAACAATTTGATAAGACCGAAATAAAATTAGAAAAAAAATATGCTAATAGTGGATTTGCCTTAATTTTTCACGAAAGTTTAGATAAAATAAAGAAATTAGATGATAGATCATTAATAATTTATCACAAATCACTAAAAAGAAAATCAACTGTCAAGATTACAAATCCAAAAAATGGCAAGTCTTTGATTGCAGAAGTGAAATCTAATAATCAAAAGTTTTCAGATTTTTATAATTCTGTTATATCTAAAAGAATAGCTGAAGATTTGGATCTTGATTTTAATGAACCACTAATAAGAATAACATTAGTCTCAAGAAATTCTGCTTTTATTGCAAAAAAAAGTAAGACATTCGAAGAAGAAAAAAAAGTTGCTGAAAAAGCACCAGTTGATGGTATTCAAATAAAAGATCTAAATTCAACACCTAAGAAGAAAAAGAAAAATAAAAAACTTAAATTTTCCTATTCGATAAAACTAGCTGATTTTTATTATAAAAATTCAGCAAAGACTATGATTTTACGAATTAAAAATGAAACAAATATTAAAAATTCTAGAATACAACAACTTTCTAAAACAAAATTTAGAGTACTAATAGGCCCCTTTAATGATATAAAAAGTTTAAAAGAGTCCTACGAAAAACTTAGGCCAATGAATTTTGAAAATTTAGAAATACTGAATAATGTTTAAGAAGATTTTTATAATTAATTTAACAATATTATTTCTTTCAAGTTACTTGAATGCAAATATTCAAATAAAGGCTAGAACTGCTATCTTACAAGATTTTTTGTCTGGAGAGATACTTTATGAAAAAGATCCTGATAGATCAATTTACCCAGCTTCGATGACTAAAATTATGACATCTATAATCGCTTTTGATTTAATTAAGTCTGGTGATTTAAATTTAGAGGATAAATTTATAATATCAGAAAAAGCATGGAGATTATCTACCGCTGGTTACTCCTCAATGTTTATAATGGTTGGGGATGAGGTTACTGTAGAAAATTTACTTAGAGGAATTATTGTTGCTTCTGGAAATGATGCCTGTATTGCTTTAGCAGAAGGTATTGCGGGGACCGAAGAGGAATTTGCAATTCTGATGACTATGAAGGCCAAAGAATTAGGTATGGAAAATACAAATTTTACTAATTCATCAGGAATTAATGATCCAGATAATTACTCGACTGTTAGGGATATTCTTATAATGTCTAATTACCTTATTAAAGAACATCCCGAATATTATCAATTATTTAGTGAGAAAGAGTTTACTTGGGATAGGACAGGTGGTGACCCCATAACTCAGGGGAATCGTAATCCACTTCTTTATAAAAACCTTGGAGCGGATGGTATCAAAACTGGTTACTTAGCAGTCGAAAAATATTCTCTAGCCTCATCATTAGAAAAAAATGGACGAAGATTAATAGCTGTTGGAAGTGGATTTGAAACTAAAAATAGTAGGTCTAGAGAAAGTACTAAGTTATTAACCTATGGCATTACAAATTTTGATCTCATCGAAATAGCTAAGGCAAAAAAATCTTTAGACAAAGTTGATGTTTGGTTAGGAAAAGAAAAACAAGTAAGCGTATATGTTAATGACGACATATATAAAACTATAAAAAAAGCACAAAAAAGATTATTAAAAGTATCAATTAATTATAAGGGACCAGTAGAAGCGCCAATTAAAAAAAATCAAATCATTGGAAAATTAAATATTTCTTATAATGAAAACATAATCGGAGAATATGATTTGCTAGCAGCTAATGATGTTAAAAAAGTTAACATGTTTTCAAGACTTATGAAGTCTATTAATTATTTGATTTGGGGTGATGTCTAATAAGCCTGTTATTGTTTTTGAAGGTATTGAATGTAGTGGAAAATCTCTTCATATCAGGAATGTATGTAATTTTTTAAAAAAAAAAAAGATTCCATATATATGTTTAAGAGAACCTGGTGGTAGTAGAAATTCAGAAATTATTAGAAAATTAATTCTTAATAAAAAATCAAATTTTAATCGAAATACTGATTTATTTTTATATTCCGCCTCAAGAAGTGAAAATATTCAAAAATTAAAAAGATTTCATAAAAAAAAAATTATACTCATAGATAGATTTACTGACTCCACTGTAGCTTATCAACATTTCGGGTTAGGTGTTGACTTAAATCTAATAAATAAAATTCATAGTGTGATACTAAATGATTTTAAAATTGATTTTACTTTTTTAAATATTGTAAATAACAAAAACATGTTATCAAGATTAAAAAAAAGAGATAAATTGAATAGATATGATAAATTTAGTAGCAAATTTTATGAAAAGGTACAAAAAGGTTATTTAAAAATTGCAAGAAATAGGAAAAATAAATACTTAATTGTTGATTCAAATCTAGAATTAAAAAGAAATAAAGAAATTATAATTAGAAAGATTAATGATCTTATTAAATGAAATTAAATCCTTCAAATCAATTAGAATTATTTATTCACGGAAAAGAATTAAAAAAATTTATATCTTTATATAAAGAAAATAAACTTCCAAATAAGATTTTATTAAACGGCCGAAAGGGGATAGGTAAATGCACTTTGGCTTATCATTTAATCAATTCTATTCTTTCTGAAAATGAGGATTTTGCGTATAATTTTACAGATTTCAAAATTGATGAGAGAAATAAATCTTTTAAATTAATTAAAAATGGTTCAAGTCCAAACTTTTCTTTAGTTGACGTTAAAATAGATAAAAAAGTTGTGAACATAGATCAAATAAGAGGATTAATAAAAGATTTAAATAAGTCCTCCTTTAATGAAAAACCTAAATTTGTTTTAATTGATAATAGTGAATTTTTGAACAAGAATAGCATAAATGCCTTATTAAAAGATATTGAAGAACCAAATATTGGTGTTTATTTTATACTCATTCAAAATCAAAAAAAATTATTAAATACATTAACCTCTAGATTTGTGAAATTTAACATCCATTTAAGTAATAATGAATCATTGTATACAATAAATAAATTAATAAATGATAATATTCATAATTTGGTTAATAATGAATTTATTAATTATTATTTTTCACCAGGTAATATTTATAAGATGATAGATTTTTGTAACGATAATAATATAGATTTTAAAGATATAAAACTTATAGATTTTATTAATATTTTGATAAACAATAATCACTTTAAGAAAGACTCAAATCTTAAATATCTTTTTTATGAAGTCTTGGAAAATTTATTAAAACAAAAAACAAAATCATTGGACTTAGATCATTACAATTATTTTATTAAAAAAATAAATATAATTAATAAATATAATCTCGATGAGGAATCGCTATTTATTGAATTAAGTGATAAAATATTAAATGGGTAAAACATTTTATATCACTACTCCAATTTATTACCCTTCGGCAAAACCTCATATGGGACATGCTTACTCAAGCATAATAGCTGATTTTTTTGCTAGATTTAAAAGAATAGATGGTTACGAAGTGTTCTTTCTCACTGGTACTGATGAACACGGTCTAAAAATTCAAAGAGCTGCTGAAAAAAAGAAAGTAGATCCATTAAAATTTTGCGATGAAATAAGCCAAACATTTAAGGATTTATCTAAGACATTAAACCTAACAAATAATGATTTTATAAGAACAACAGAAATACGTCACAAAAAATCTGTTCAATATTTATGGGAGGAATTATTAAAAAATGATGATATTTATTTATCAAAATATTCCGGATGGTATTCTGTATCGGATGAAGCCTTTTATGACGAGAACGAAATTGAAGAAATAGATAATAAAAAAATTGCCATTTCATCAAAATCACCTGTTGAATGGGTTGATGAAGAATCATATTTTTTTAGATTATCTAAATGGGAAAAGCCACTTTTAGATTTTTATGAAAAAAATCCAAATTTTATTTTACCTGCCTCAAGAAAAAATGAGGTAATTAGTTTTGTAAAAAGCGGACTAAAAGATTTATCAGTTAGCAGAAAGAGCTTCTCCTGGGGCATTAAAGTTCCAAATGATGAAAAGCACGTGATATATGTATGGTTAGATGCTTTAACAAATTATATTAGTGCATTAAATTATCCTGACAAAAATAATGATTTATATAAAAAATTCTGGCCTGCCTCAATTCATTTAATTGGAAAAGACATATTAAGATTTCATGCAGTATATTGGCCAGCTTTTCTTTTGGCTGCAGAAATAGATCCTCCAAAAAAAGTATATGGACATGGATGGATACTTTCTAACGAAGAAAAGATGTCTAAATCAAAAGGTAATATCCTAGATCCATTAGAAATTATAAAACAATATGGACTTGATCCCTTGAGATATTATCTAATAAAAGAAGTATCCTTTGGCAATGATGGAAATATTTCTCAGGAAAGATTAGAAGATTGTATCAATAGTGATTTGGCAAATAATTTTGGTAATTTATGCCAACGTGTTTGTGCTTTTGCCATTAGAAATTGTGATAGTAAGATTCCAGAAAAGATCCAATTTCAGAATGATGATTTAAAAATTTTAAATGAATACACTCGGAATCTAGATAAAATAAGATCTGAAATAGATAGTCAAAATATCAATTACTATATTGATTATATTGTTAACCGATTATTTGATGCGAATAAATATTTTAATGATCAAGAACCATGGAAAAAAAAAGATGATATAATTAGACTTAATACTATTGTTTACACTACTCTTGAAATTGTAAGAAAAATTACTTATTTGTTATATCCAATTATTCCTCATTCATCGTTAAAAGCTTTAGATCTTTTTAATCTTAAGGAAAAAGACATTATTTTTGACACAATCAAAGACAATGAGTTTCTAAAAAAAGGCGGTGATATAAATAAAATTGATATATTGTTTAATAAAATAGAGAGAAAAAATGATTGATTCACACTGCCATTTAGATCATGAGCCATTATATAGTGACTTGAATAATGTTATCAAAAGATCAAAAGAAATTGGTATTAAGAAATTATTGACCATTTCAACATCTGTGGAAAGTTTCTCAAGAGTAAAAGATATTGTAAAAAAAGATGACATAATATTTGGTACTATTGGTATACACCCTCATGAAGCAGACAAGAATGAAATAGATATAGAATTTATTATTAAAAATTTGGATTTGCATAAAAAAATTATTGGAGTAGGCGAGACAGGTCTTGATTTTTATTACGACAATTCAGATAGAAATAAACAAATAAAAAGTTTTAAACTTCATATAGAAGCTGCTTTAAAAGCTAACATACCTTTAATTATTCATTCAAGAAATGCTGAAGAAAAAACCTTTGAGATATTAGATGACTATAAAGACAAAAAACTCAAAATTTTAATGCATTGCTTTACTGGCTCACAGCATTTTGCTGAAAAACTTTTAAAGCTAAATGCTTATTTTTCAGCAAGTGGCATTATAACTTTTAAAAAATCTATTGAGTTACAAAATACATTTAAATTTCTTCCTTTAAATAAGATTTTAATTGAAACTGATAGTCCTTTTCTTGCACCAGTCCCTAATCGGGGGAAAAAAAATGAACCAGCCTTTATAGATTTTACTGCTTCAAAACTTGCAGAAATTAAAGGTATTACAAAATCGGAACTTATCAAAATTACCACAGACAACTTTGATAATCTTTTTTTTAATTAAATATGAAATTTATAATACTAGGTTGTGGAAGTTCAATGGGTGTACCAAGACCTGACGGTTTTTTTGGAAATTGTGATCCAAAAAATAAGAAAAATTATAGAACACGGTGTTCAGCTTTATTAAAAACCTCTGATCAAAATATCTTATTTGATACATCGCCAGATCTACGTCAACAATTATTGAGACATAAAATAAAGAAAATAAATAAAGTCCTTTATTCACATATGCATGGTGATCAAACTCATGGAATTAATGATTTAAGACCATTTTATATAAGTAGTAAAAATCAAGTTGATGTTTATGCTGATAATTTTACATCAGATTACTTAAAAAAAAGTTTTTCATACATTTTTAAAAGTTTTTCCAAAGAGTATCCTGCCACATTGAAACTTCATAGATTAAAAAAAATATTCAATATATCAAACTACAAAAAAAATGTTACAATTAGATCAATTAAAGTAAAACATGGTAGAGTAAAATCTAATTGCTTTATAATCGATAAGAAGCTAGCTTATATAAGTGATGTGAGTAAAATATACAGTAAAGATTTTAAATATTTTAAAAATTTAAAATTTTTGGTAATTGATTGTCTTTGGTATGATTATCATCCATCACATTTTAATTTGGAGACTTCTCTTTCTATGATTAGAAAATTTAAACCTAAAAAGGCTATTTTAACAAATTTATCACCAGTTTTAGATTATAAGGATCTTAAAAGACTTGTGCCAAAAAATACAATACCTGCATTTGATGGTCTTACTTTAAACTTATAAGATACTATTTATCTTATTAACTATTTTATTTGATAGTGGCTTGGTAAAAGAACTAAAGGTTTCTTCTATTTTACCTTCTTTATTGATTAAAATTTTATGAAAGTTCCATTTTGGTACAGCAGAATTGCCATGATTAGCTTTAGCCCATTTAAACAGCTCATGTGCGTTTTTTCCTTTTACTTCAGTAATAACAGTGAGTGGAAAAGTTATATTAAAATTTACTTCACAAAATTCTTTAACTTCAGAATTTTTTTTCTTTTCTTGATTAAACGAATTTGATGGAACTCCAAGAACAATCAATCCCTTTTTATTATATTTAACCCAAAGATTTTGAAGGTCTTCATATTGTTTAGTAAAACCGCAATAACTTGCCGTGTTTACAACTAGAACTACTTTATTTTTAAAATCTCTGAAGTTAATGGTTTCTCCTGAAATTCCCTCAATATTTAAATCAAAAAAATTTTTTTCATAATTTGCTGAACCTGAATTATTAAAAAAAAACATTATTATTCCCAAACATAAGATAAATTTTTTTTTCATTTGTTAGGTGTAAGTAATATTAAAAAGTATCCAAATAAAGTGGATAAAAGTGACCCAGTTAGCACACCTATTTTTACACCATCCATATATTGCATGTTGTCTACAAAAGCTAAATTACCAACGAATAAACTCATAGTAAAACCAATACCTGTCAATACACCCACTCCATAAAAATTATACCAATTTGAATTGTTTGGCATTTGAGCTATTTTTGTCTTGATTGATATATAAGAAAATAGAAATACACCCAATTGTTTCCCAACAAATAATCCCAATACGATACCAAGTGGAACTTTATCTAAAAGAGAGTTTAAAGACAAACCTTCAAGTGATACTCCAGCATTAGCAAATGCAAATAAGGGCATAATACCAAAAGCTACATATGGACTAATGGCATGTTCAACTTTAATTAATAAAGAAAAATCTTTTTCTTTTTTTCTGTGTGGAATTGTCATAGCCAAAAGAACTCCAGCGATCGTTGCATGAATTCCTGAATTGTGAGTGAAATCCCAAAGAAAAATACCTATAACTAAATATGGTAAAAATTTCTTAATATCAAATTTGTTAATTACCAGTAAAAGAATAAAGGCAAGTAACATCAATGATAAATAATTTATATTCAAATCGCTAGAGTAAAATAACGCAATTATTAAAATTGCACCTAAATCATCAATTATTGCTAAAGCTGTTAAAAAAACTTTTAAAGACAATGGGACTCTTTTTCCTAACAAAGATAGAACTCCTAAAGAAAAAGCTATATCTGTTGCAGATGGGATTGCCCATCCATTAAGTGTTTCGCTATCACCAAAATTTATGAAAATATAAAATAAAGCAGGAATAAGCATTCCACCAACTGCCGCAATTATTGGTAGTAACGCTTGTTTAATATTTGATAGTTCTCCTTGTAAAAATTCTCTTTTTATTTCAAGAGTTACAAAAAAGAAAAATATTGCCATTAAAGCATCATTAATCCAGTGTAGAACACTTAATTTGATACCAAATTTATTTATACCTATAAAAATGTATTTATCTAAAGTAGAAAAATATAATTCAGACAAATTCGAGTTACTTATAATTAATGCTATCACAGCTGCAAATAAAAGAACTAACCCACTAGCTGCTTCTAGCTTAAAAAACCATTTAAAGGGTTTTGAAATATAATTAATCATATTATTTAATTAAATCTTTTATGAACAAAGACATATCCTTAAGTATTTCATATAGATTATATAAGAATAATTCAAGATTAGGAAAAGTAGATGATAATTGTGTTTGAAACGTATCCAATAGAATTATTAAAGCAATAAAAGACAAAATAGAAACAACTATATAACCGAGTAAATTAGTTAATGTTACTTTTGGACCTTCGTCGTACTTAATCAAAGCTTTATCTGTATTGTTTATAATCTTATTTGGTGAATCTTTTTTTCTTATATCTATTTTATTTTTTTCTACCTTTTTGTCACTTTCTATTTCATTATTTAAAAATATTTCTTTTTTTAATTCTAAATTACTCGTTTCATTTTTAAAGAACCAAACGTGACTGCATGACCCACATTGTAAATTACGACCTTCTACTGGAATTAAATTTTCATCAATTTGAAAGCTTTTTTTACAAGAGGGGCAAGAAATTATCATGTGTCTGTATATAACAGATTTTTATTAAAATTCTTTAAATTTGGTAGCTTTATCCCTTTGAAAAAACTGATAACTACTGTATTAGTACATCATTCGGAGTGTAGCGCAGCCTGGTAGCGCATCTGGTTTGGGACCAGAGGGTCGCAGGTTCGAATCCTGCCACTCCGACCATCATATTATGAAAAAAGCAAAAATATATATACCAAACAAAAGTGCCATGCAATCTGGGCTTGGGAAATCAAATAAATGGATACTAGAATTTGAAACAAAAAATCCAACTCAAAATCCTTTAATGGGCTGGGAAAGTTCAGACGATACTTTGAGTGAATTAAGATTAGAATTTTCATCTAAGGACAAAGCTGTTAGTTATGCAAAAAAGAAAAAAATCGATTACGAAATTATTGAGCCAAAAAAAAGGAAAATTATAAAAAAATCTTATGCTAACAATTTCTTAAAATAAATGTTTAAATTTTTTACACAAAGGAAATGGTTTTCATGGAGTATAGGGGGAACTATATTAATTCTATTGGCTACATGGTATCAGGTACAACTAGATGTTAGAATTAATGAATGGTTTGGAGAATTTTATGACACCTTACAAAAAGCTTTAACAGAACCAAATTCTGTTTCTGAAAAAGAATTTATTTCTTATCTTTTCACATTTGCAAAAATAGCAGCTGTTTATATTCTTGTTGTTATTTTTAGCGACTATTTCACTAGTCATTGGACTTTCAGGTGGAGAACAGCTATGGCAGATTTTTATCATGATAAATGGAATCAAGCGTCATCTATAGAGGGAGCATCTCAACGAGTTCAAGAAGATACTCTTAAATTTGCAAGAATTATGGAGGGTCTTGGAGCAGAATTGTTAAGAAGCTTAATGACCTTAATAGCTTTTACTCCAATTTTATGGGGGCTATCTAAAAGTATAACTGTTTTACCTTGGATCGGGGAAGTCGATCACGCATTAGTTTGGGTGGCAATACTATCTGCTTTAGGGGGGACAATATTATTAGCAAGTGTTGGAATAAAACTTCCAGGGATTGAATATGACATTCAAAAAGAAGAAGCTGCTTACAGAAAGGAATTAGTTTTAGGTGAAGATTTTAAAGAAAGTGCAAAACCTGAAAAAATAACTGATCTATATGGAGGTGTAAGAAAAATTCATTATAAAATGTATTTTCATTATTTATATTTTAATGCTGTGAAATGGAGTTATTTACAAGGTATGGTCATAGTTCCTTATTTAGCTTTGGCTCCCACAATTGTCACTGGTGCTATAACACTAGGTTTTGTTCAACAAATAATCAGAGCTTTTGGAAGAGTGGAAACATCACTACAATATTTAGTAAGAAGTTGGCCAATCATTGTCGAGTTAATTTCTGTTTGGAAAAGATTAAGAGAATTCGAAGCTAAATTAGAAAAAAACGCTTCATTAGAGACTGTTAGATAATGGTTTTAGATAAAGAATTTGAAAATCTTTTTTTTAATGTTACACGTCGTGCTGCTTTAGCATCAGCATTTTTAATTGGGAAAAAAGATAAAATTGCAGCAGATAAAGCTGCTGTTGATGCTATGAGAAAAGAATTAAACAAAATCAATATGAATGGTAGAATTGTAATAGGTGAGGGTGAACTTGATGAAGCACCTATGTTGTATATAGGTGAAAAGGTTGGTACTAAAAATGGACCTTTACTAGATATTGCTGTTGACCCACTTGAGGGTACTAACTTTGTAGCAAATAATTTACCTGGTGCTCTATCAGTTATAGCTGTTACGAATAAATCAAATCTATTTAACGCTCCAGAAACATACATGAATAAGATATCTGCTAATTGTTCTGAACCTAATGTTGTTGATTTAGACTACTCAATAAAAAAAAATATTTATAATTTAGCTGAATTTAAAAATAAGAAACCAGAAAGTTTAACTGCCTGTATATTGAATAGACCTAGGCATAAAAAAATTATAGATGAATTAAAGAATCTAAATGTAAAATTAAAATTGATCTCAGACGGAGATGTAGCAGGTGCCCTTATGGTAATAGATAAAAAATACTCTGTAGATATTTTTCTTGGTATTGGGGGTGGTCCGGAGGGTGTTTTGGCTGCTGCAGCTCTTGATGCGTATAATTGTCATTTTCAGGGTAGATTTATATTTGATACAGATAAAGATAAACATCGTGCTAATAAAATGGGAATAACTGATCTCAAAAAAAAATACGAGTTAAATGAGATAGTTTCTGGTGACTCTATCTTTTGTGCAACTGGAATAACATCTGGAGATATTGTGTCAGGAATTGAAATAAAAGAAAATAAATTTCTATCTGAAACTCTAATAACTCATAAATCCTCGGGCTTGAAAAAAATATTCAAAACAGAACAATTTATTTGATGATCATATATTTTAAAGACTTGATAAATAACTTTTTATACAATAAAAAACAGTTTTTTGGTCCCTTCGTCTATCGGTTAGGACACGTGGTTTTCATCCTCGAAAGAGGGGTTCGATTCCCCTAGGGACCGCCAATATTGCTATCAATACATTAATGATTTATTACGTGTATCTAATAAAAACCACAAAAGAATTTAAAAATAAGTCTTATGTTGGATTTACAAATAATATAAAAAGTAGATTAATACAACATAATACTGGAAAAGGGGCAAAAGCTACAAAAGGTTATAAATGGGAACTCGTTTATAAAAAAAATTTTTTTAATAAATCTAAAGCTCTTTCATATGAGTATGCATTGAAAAAAGATAGATTTAAAAGATTAAGATTAATAAATGACTTCAATAAAAAGAAAAATTAAAATAGCAACAATATTACCCTATAAAGAAAATTATACTTTTGCTAAAGCATCAGCAGCATCTTTGTGGGTTTCTGAATTCTATAAAAAATCAAAATTCAATCAAACTAATCACATTTATGGTCATACTAAAAATAAAGACTATTTAACGAAAAACTATTTTAATATTGAATTAAGTAATATTAAATCAAAATTTAGAAGCGCTACAAATGAGTATATAAATAAACTAATAAAAAAATTTAAATATCAAAAATATGATTTAATTGAAATACATAATAGGCCTGTAATTTTAAATGAATTAACCAAAAAAATAAAAAGTAGATACATAATGTATTTCCATAACGATCCATTATCAATGAATGGATCTAAGTCAATTAACCAAAGATTGAATATAATTTCTAAAGTTGAAAAAGTTATTTTTGTGAGTGAATGGACTCAAAAAAGATTTTTTATCGACATAGATGATAAGTTAAAAACCAAAACTGAAGTAGTTTACCCTAGTGTAAATTACAAAAAAAAAATATCTAAAAAAGAAAAATTTATAACATTTATTGGAAAATTGAATAGATCTAAAGGATATGATCTTTTTGCAAAAGTCATAGTGAGAATACTTGACGAATTTCCAATGTGGGAAGCATATTCACTTGGCGATGAAGAAAGAAGAGATATTTATATAAAACACAAAAATCATCATGAACTAGGATTTCTCAAACATAAAGATGTTTTGGAACTTTTAGATAAAACATCAATATCAGTAGTTCCCTCTAGATGGGAGGAACCATTTGGTAGAACAGCTTTAGAAGCTTCATCAAGAGGTTGTGCAACCATAATATCGAATAAAGGTGGATTACCCGAAACAACAAATCAAGCAATAATGTTAAAAAATTTAAATGAAGAAACTTTATATAAACAAATACGCTATCTAATAAAAAATACAAAAAAAAGAAAAAAAATCCAAAAAAATTCACAAAAAAACGTTCAACACATCATTACATCAAATGTAAAAATTATTGATAAATTAAGAATAGAAAGTCTCCCATACAGTAATTTCAATTTTATCAAAAAAAAAATAAAGATTTTAAATATATATAATCAAGGTCAAAAACTTAATCACAGACTTTATAACATTTCAATTGGGAAAAAATTATCTAATGGATTTATTAGAAATGGTCATGATGTATTAGAGATAAGTGATAGGGATTATATTAGGAAAAATAGATCTTTAAATTTTCTCTCAAAAAAAAATACTTTTCAAAAATATCTATTAGAAACATTTAAAAATTATAACCCCGATTTACTTCTTTTTGGACATACAAAAAATATTGATCATGAAACAATAGATAGTTTTAAAAATATTAATAGAAATCTTATTGTTTCTCAATGGAATGAGGACCCTGTGATGCCAAGCTTAAAGTACTCTAAAGATAATATTTTAAATATTAAAAGATATTCTAATCTTGTAGACCATACTTTCATAACTACTCATCCAGATGAACTAATTAAGCAAGATAAAAATTTTAAAAATATACATTTTTTTTTCGTACCAGTAGATAGGAACATTGAATTTTTTGATGTTTATAAGCTAAATCCTCAAAAAGATCTTTTTTATGCAATGAGCCATGGTGTTAATAGAGCTGTCTTGAAGGAAGGAATAGAAGATGACAGAATTCTTTTTTTAGATAAATTGGTTAAAAAAATTCCAAACATCAAATATGATTTTTATGGTTTTGCTAACAAACAGCCTATTTGGGGAAATAATTTCTTTAGAACGCTTATCAATTCTAAAATGGCTTTAAATTTAAGCCGAGGAAAACCAACTAAGTATTATTCTAGTAATAGAATAGCTTCAATTATGGGAAATGGTCTTTTAACTTTTATTGATAATAAAGTTAAGATGAATCATTTTTTCTCGAATAAAGAAATAATTTTTTATGACAATATCTATGACTTATCCGAAAAAATTAAATTTTATGCAAACAATGATAAATTGAGAATTAAAATTGCAAAAAATGGTAAAAAAAAATATTTCCAACTTTTTAACGAAAAAAGAATATCTAAATATATAATTGATATATCTTTAGGTAAAAAATATGATTTATTTTAACTTTTTTTAATTTTATGAAAAAAAAAATTATTTGTAAAATATCTGAAGGTCTTGGTAATCAACTTTTTATGTACGCTAATTCTTATTCTTTATGTAAAAAAAATAATTTTGACCATTATATAGATAGTTTAAGTGGATATTATCAGAAAAAGCATATACACGATTTTATATTAGATAGATTTTATATATCAGCCAAAAAAGCATCTAAAGAATTCTTATTTGAAAATCCCTATAAAAATTTATTTAGAAAAGTTTTGATTTTTCTTGATAAATTTAGTGTAGATAAGAAATTTTTTTTCGAAAAAAAAAATAATAATAAAACTTCAGAATATTTTCCTTTAGATTTATCCAAAGCTTACGATTATTTTTTTATTGATGGTAATTTTGAGTCTGAAAAATATTTTCATAATTACCGTGATGATTTATTAAACGAATTTGATATTAAAGATAAAGAAAAATTTTTTGACAATAAATACCTGGACATTATTAAAAAAAACAATGTAGTTTCGATTTGTGTAAGGCAAAATAGATTTTCTGAAAGAATTGAAAATAAGTACTCCTCTTCAAATATAGATAAATCTCTTTTGTTCGTTGAAAAAACGATAGATTATATAAATAAAGCAATTGAATACTTTAATAAAAGAATTGATAATCCAAAATACTTGATTTGGAGCAATGATTTTAATAATCTAGACAAGTTCTTTGATACTAATAAATTTATTTTTGTAATAAACAATACAGACAAAATTTTAACTGATTTTTTTTTACTTACACAATGTCGATATTTTATTGTCGGACCATCAACCTTTCATTGGTGGGGAGCATGGTTATCAAATTTTGATGATAAAATATGTGTCAGACCTAAAAATTTGAGTCCTTCAAATAATCTAGATTTTTGGCCAAATAACTGGATCTCGATATGAATAATTTGATTGAAATAGGTAAAAAATATCCCTCTAATAAAAATAGATTTGGATTTATTCAAATCTACGAAAAATATTTTAATGATATAAGAAATGATAAAATAAATATTTTAGAAATTGGTATAGATAAAGGAGACAGTTTAAGAATTTGGCGCGATTATTTTCCAAATGCTAAAATTTGTGGTGTTGATATTGTCAAAAAAGATTTTAAGATTGATGGTGTAGATTTTTTTTTTGGTGATCAATCAGATGAAATTTTTTTAAAGACTATAATTGATAAATTTAATTCATTCGATATCATAATTGATGATGGGAGCCATATTTCAAAACATATAATTTCGAGTTTTAATTATCTTTATCCTTATTTAAACAATAACGGTCTTTATATAGTGGAAGATCTACAAACCTCTTATATACCAAGATATGGAGGTAGTAGATTAAAATTAAATAAGTTTAACACTTCAATGAATTTTCTAAAAAGACTTACAGATTGTATAAATTATGAACAAAATGATCGTCCTTTTTATGAAAAAAATAAATTTGATGGTATGATAAAATATGTTCATTTTTACCAAAATATAGTTTTCGTTAAAAAAGAAGCGTCTAAGAAATATTATCATCCAAATAAAAAACAAAAGTCTTTTATTAATTCAATAAAGAAATTGTTTTCTAAAGTTTTTTATTAGATCTTTATTTTATTTAATGCATTATTCTTAAATATATTAGCTTCCCTAATATATCTTCTGACCATTTGTGTGGTTTTGTGGCCAGTCATTGCCATAATACTACGTTCATCAGCACCAGATTCTGCAGCAACAGTTGCGAAACCAGATCTTAAACTGTGACCTGCATAATTTTTATTTTCAATCCCTGCTAGGTTTAAATATTCTTTCATTAATAAAACTACTGATTGGTCGGTTAATCTTTTTTCAGTTAATGATGATCCCTTAGAAAATCTTCTAAAAATAGGTCCAGATTTAATTTTAGAAATTTCTAACCATTTTTTAAGATTGACTACAGGGCAATATTTTTCATTAGTAAAGTAGGGTAGTCCTTTGATCATTCCTTCGCCAAATTGATCTGTTTTTGATCTTCTAATGTTGATTTTAAGACCTTCATTAACAAAATCTAAATCCTCACAATCAATTGAAATTAATTCGGTTCGTCTAAATCCTCCACTAAAACCAATTAAAATAATTGATTTGTCTCTTAATTTTTTAATTTCCTCAATTTTTTGTTCATCTATTATATTAATAATTAATTTTAAATGATTGATTAATATAGGTTTTTTACCTTTTTGAATGCTTCCTTTTACCCTTTTTATTCCCATTAGATTCTCAACAATAATTGGGTGTTTTATATCTAAATAATGCCCTTTGAGTTTATGCACCATGCTAATGGATACTAATCTTCTTCTTAAAGTGCTAATTTTTGAACTTTTAGAAAGATGGGTTAGGTATAAAGACACAATTTTTGGCTCTGATGGCAGCGAATTTAGATCATGTTTAGCACAAAAAGCTCCAAAGTCTTTAAAGTCTGATTTATATGCTCTTAAAGTGTTATTTGCTTTAGAGCTTTTGAGGTTGTTTAAAGTTGCTTCATGAAGCGATTTTAAGTCTGTTGTTAGTTCATTCATATAATTACTATTGATAACAATTAATTATCATTAGTAATATATCAAGTGATTTTTAATGTCAATAGTTTAAATTAAATATTTATGGGTTCAATTGATGGAGAAATTCCTGCGGTATGGTTTTTAATAAGTTCAATTGGATTTATTATTTTAAGTGCTATTCAGTATAAAAATACTGGTAAAAGTATAAACACGATATTTCTATCAAGTATGGCGATTATATTCTTTGCCAGTTACTTGATATTACTTACAAAGTAGAAGTTATCCCCGAAATTCACAATAAAATCATTTAATTATGAAAAACAACTATTTAGTGATAACAATTTAAATTTCAGTCTGGTATTATAATTTTAACTTAAGAGGCAACTCTTAACTGGCCAGCCAGAGAAAGGCCGAGAGGTTTAAGTCTGGAGGGCAGAAAACCCTGTAAAGCAGCGCTAAACATACAGGGTGGTCGGTTCGGCGGTAGCGCATAAAACGACGAGCCATAAAATTCTGATCTTTGCACTGTAAAAAGTGTAAAGAATCAGGGTTTTTTTTTTATGAAACCCCTACTTGGCACAAAATTTCAGTTAAAAGTTTGGAAATATTTGATTACTATCCCTAAAGGTAGCGTGAAAACATATAAACAAGTAGCAATTGCCATTAAAAACCCTAAAGCAGCTCGTGCAGTCGCAAATGCTTGTGCTAAAAACCCATATGCTCCAAAAATACCCTGTCATAGAGTGATTAGATCTGATGGAGATCTTGGAGGTTATTCTGGAAAAGGTGGGATCAGGCAAAAGCTCAAATTACTTAGATCTGAAAAAGTATCTATTTAGCACTATTTTAGACCTTTTTTAGGTTAAAAAATTAAGTAAAATCAACCTTTTTTTAACTTTTTACGTGATTTCCTTCTAAATAACATAATTCACCCTTTAGTTGTACCATATATTAGCCTATACCTAAAATAGACCCCTCTACGGGCGTTTAAATGGTATATTCAATTAGTGCATCGCTCTACTATTCAACCATGTCAATGCTTTTAGACTACCCTAATTTTTGAAATTTTCACTACCGCAATCAGAAAAAAGCCCCTATTTTAAAGGGCTATTTGATATTTTTCATAATTAGCTATAAATCTCTACTTTTGCTCAGCATATAAGGCAAGTTTTAACATTGAACAACCCAAAGTATTC
>CABZCX010000005.1 GCA_902524345.1 uncultured Pelagibacteraceae bacterium
CATCTTTAACATATGGTTTAATTTGAGGAAAAATAATTAAAGTTAAGATATATGCTAACAACCATTTAGCCATAGCAACTACACTTAGTACAAATCCTTTAATATAGCATTTGATTAAAGATAATATCGTTATTATTAAATAAACTAAATCTAAAACTGATATTAGATTGTAAAACTCTTTTAAAATTTCCATTCTAAATTTTATTTATCAAAAGGTTTGATCAACAAGATCAATGAAGGCAAAAGCGTTAAAACAGATACCATTGCAAGCAACATAGCAATTCCTGTAAAAATACCAAAATAAATTGTAGGAATAAAATTAGATAAAACTAAGATTGAAAAACCAAAAACAATTGTAATTGATGTGTTTAAAATCGCTTTACCAACAGTTGAATGACAAACTTTAACTGTTTTATTATAATTTTTTATATAACTAAATTCTTCTTGAAAACGATAAATGTAGTGAATACTATTGTCCACAGCTATACCTATAGTTATAGCAGCTATAGTAATTGTCATCATATCTAAGGGAATACCAAGTAGACCAATGATTCCCAATATAAAAAAGGCCGCTATAAAATTTGGAACTACGCCAATTAAAGAAAGTTTGATATTTTTAAAAAGAACAATAAACATTGCAAAAATACCCATCATAACAAGTCCTAATGTTAAAATTTGAGATTTAAATAGACTTTGAAGTAAATTGTTAAATAAAATTAAAACTCCAGCTAGCTTAAATTCTTTTTTTTCAAAACCTAGTTTGTCCTGTAAATCATATTCTATTTTATTGATCAAATCATTTCTTCTTAAGTCTTTTTTTGAGTCTATTATTCTAAGATTTATCCTAGCTTCATTATCTTTTATAGAAATATAAGGATCAATAATTTCTTCTTTTATGCTATCTGGAATTTTTGAATAAAGAACTCCCATTTCCAAAGTTCCTAACGGTTTGTTATTGTTAAGTAAAGTTGCGACATCGATAATTGAGGAAAAAGATAGAACCTTACCGATTTCTGGAAGACTATCTAAATAATTATGAACGGATGTAATTTTATCAATTTTATCTTTTGTAAACCAATATTTTTCCTCTTCTTCACTATCATTTTCATTATCCCAATCTTCAAATTCATCATCGTTAGTTTCAACTTTACTCTTTGGAAACTTTATAATTACTTCTAGCGGTGTAGTACCTCCTAATTTTTCATCAATTAGTTTCATACCTTTATATATTTCAGTTTTTTTACTAAAGTAATTTATAAAACTGTTTTCAACCTCAAGACGGCTAATACCAATTATACTTAATAAAATAATTACTCCAGTCAAAATAAAAATTAATTTTTGATACTCTTGTGAAAGTTTTGAAAAAAAGGATGTTATTTTAGATTTTTCATATTTAATATGAGAAGCTTCTTTTTCCGGAACAAAACTAATAAGTGTTGGTAGCAAAGTAAACGTGATTATGAATGATGTAATTAATCCCATTGTCATCATCCAACCAAAATCTATTATAGGTTTTATTTCACTAAAGATTAAAGATAAGAAAGCAATAATTGTTGTGAGCACAGTGTATAAAATCGGCCAAAACATTTTTTTTGTTGTAAGAATTATGAGATCTAAAAAATTTTTATTTGGAAAATTTTCTTTAATTTGTAAAAAACGTGTGCTCATATGAATATTCATTGCCATAGTTAAAATTAACATGAGAGCAATAAAATTCGATGAAATCACTGTTACCTTCCATCCTAATAAACCAAGTAAGCCACTCATTATAATTACTGAAAAAAAACAACTGCTTATAGGAACCAATATCCATATTAATTTTCTAAAAATATACCACAGTGTTGCAATTATAAATAAAAGAACACCTAATCCAAAAACAACAATATCGTTTTTAATGAATGTCATCATATCATCAGCAATCATCGGTATTCCGCCTAAATGAATTTTACCTATATCCTCGTAACTTTTAATTACATCTCTAATTTCAATAATATTCTTATGATTTTGTTTTTTTATCTGATCTTTGTAAGATTCAATTTCCTCTTTTGATTTATTTTGAATATTATTTAAAGGTTTATTTTTTTTTAAATAAACGATTATTCCACTGGTTTTACCATCTTCACTTATAACAAAATTTCTAAAAACTGGACTACTAATTATTTCTTTAAACCCTCTATCTTTATTTACATTTTCATCTTTAAGTGTTTTGAAATTTTCTAATCTTTCTTGTAGCGGAGCCTCTGAATTATTTAATAAAGGAATATCTAGTAAAGTAACTACGCTATGTACCCAGTCTAAACTTTGAATTTTATATTTCAGACTTAAAAGATTGTTTATTGAGGTATCTGTAATCATTCCTTCATTAGGTGTATAAGTAAGAACTAAAAATTCTTTTGACCCATAACGATTATTTAACTCTTGAAGGTATTTAAGGTCAGGATCACCATCTATTAATAAAGTTTCAGAAGAAGCATCTAACCTAAAATCTTTTGAATGATAGCCAAAACCACACAAAGCTATAATTAGAATTAGTAATATAAACTTAGGTTTTTTTAATACAAAATTTTGATAAAAATGGGTGAACATTAACCCTATTTATATTGGAATTTAAGTATTTTGAGTATCTTTAAATTTAGTAAACATTGCCTCAAATTCAAGAAATACATTCCCAGTAGGACCATGTCTTTGTTTACCAATAATTAATTCAGCAAGATTAGAAACTTCATTCATTTTGGCCTGCCATTCTGCATGTTCCACTGTTGCTGGTTTTGGTTCTTTATTTTCAAGATAATATGACTCTCTATAAACAAACATAACAACATCAGCATCTTGCTCTATTGAACCTGATTCTCTTAAATCAGATAATTGAGGTTTTTTATTATCTCTTTGCTCTACTTGTCTTGACAGTTGTGAAAGGGCCACAACTGGTACAGATAATTCTTTAGCTATTGCTTTTAATCCTTGAGTAATCTCTGACACTTCTTGAACACGTCCCTCTTTATAGTTTAAAGTTCCTCTCATCAGCTG
Organism: uncultured Pelagibacteraceae bacterium; assembly: GCA_902524345.1. GTDB lineage: Bacteria > Pseudomonadota > Alphaproteobacteria > Pelagibacterales > Pelagibacteraceae > Pelagibacter. Next base: position 3,028 of record CABZCX010000005.1, read on the forward strand.
AATGTAATCAACAATAATCATGTCAAGTCCATGAATTCTCTTAATTCGTCTAGCTCTATTGCTCATAGCAGCAATAGTAATTGCGGGTGTCTCATCTATATATAGGGGTAGTTCAGAAATATTTTTTGAGGTCTCAATAAATTTATCAAATTGCTCATCAGAAATTCTTCCACGTCTAATATCATTTGATTTTATTCTGGATTGTTCTGCTAAAATTCTTGTTGATAATTGCTCAGATGACATCTCCAAAGAAAAAAATATAATACTCGATTTTCTACCACTTTCTTGTAATTTTTTAGATGCATTAAAAGCAATATTAGTTGCTAGAGCTGTTTTCCCCATTCCTGGTCGTCCTGCAATAATAATTAAATCAGACTTATGCAAACCGCCAAGTCTATCATCTAAATCTCTTAGTCCTGTAGGGACACCTACGATACCTTCCTCGTTTTTATAAGCTGCAGATGCCATATCAATTGTCTCTTTCAATGCTTTATCAAATTTTATTATGGATGAATTAAATGATCCCCTTTCTGCTAATTTAAATAATTCTTTTTCCGAGTCTTCAATTATAGACTGTCCATTTATATTGAGATCACTTAATTTTGCATTATCAATAGTTTGTTCTGATATTTTAATAAGCTCTCTTCTTACAAACATGTCGTATATAATTTTAGAATACTCAATAGCCTGTCTCAACGAAGTTGAAAATTTCGTGATTTTGACTAAATATTCAGGAATATTTAAATCATCTTTCTCATTTTCAAAATGATTTTTAAGAGTGATTGGATTAGCTAATAATCCTTTATAAATCAATCCTTCTATGGCTCCAAAAATTTTCTGGTGCATAGGATCATAAAAATTAGCACTTGAAATAATCAAACTCAAATCATCAAAAATTTCATTAGAAACTAGAATTGATCCTATTACAGATTGTTCTGCTTCAATGTTGTTTGGTAACTCTTTAAAACTATCTCTAAGGATACTTAGATTTTTTTCCATCACAATAATATAACAAAAAATTTTAATATCTTTATTTCTAAAATTTGTTGGGGAGAAAATTGTATAATTATTGAATTGTCTCTGATGAGATGACATTAACAACTATTTCTGCATCAACTTCTGAGTGTAAACTGATTTTTACTCTGAATTTTCCAATTGATTTGATATCTTTAATTGGCTGTATCATTGAAGGTTTAATTTCTTGATTGTCTATTTCTTTTATAAACTTTGAAATTTCTGTAGGTTTTACTGAACCGTATAACTCGTTATTTTCAGTACATAATTTCTCAATTTTATATTCTTTTTTATTGATTTTTTCAGAAATTTTTTTTGCCTCTTGTTTTTTTTCATTATCTTTTTTTGAAAGTTCAGTTTTTATTTTTTCTACTTTTGTAATATTTTCTTTCGATGCGTATAAGGCTTTTTTATTTGCAATTAAGAAATTTCTAGCAAATCCTCGTTTGACATCTATGATTTCCCCAATAGAGCCTATTTTTTTTAAATTTTCTAGCAAGATTACTTTCATACTAGATTAATGCTAAATTTCTCGCTCTTTTGATAGATAATGATAGTTCTCTTTGTTTTTTCTGACTAACATTAGTAATTCTTGACGGAAGTATTTTTCCATTTTCTGAAGTATATTTTTTTAACAATCTTATATTTTTATAATCAATAATTGGGGCACCTTTTATTGAAAGTGGACAATTTTTTTTGAATTTATATTTATTTGGTTGAAATATACTTAGTTTTGCAAAATTGCTTTGTCTATTTTTTTTATTTCCTAATTGTTTTTTTGGCATAATAAGTCTTTTTATTTTTTACTTTCTTTTTCTAAATCTTCCTTTTTATTAAAATAATCAGTTTTTAAATCAAATTTTTTAACTCTAACTGTTAGATATCTTAAAAGTTTCTTATCGATTGATTCACTTTTTTCCAACTCATTTATAACTCTACCATTACATTTAATTTTAAAATGAATATAACTACCTTTTTTATTTTTTTTAATCAAATAGGAAAGATTCAACAATCCCCAATTTTCAGTTTTTACTATCTCTCCCTCATTTTTATTTATAATTTTGGAATATTTCTCAATTAATTGTTTAATATCGCTGGGTGAAGCGTCTTGTCTTGCTATAATCGTATGTTCGTATAAATTCATTAAAGTTTCAAAAAAAATGAGGATATACTATTATAAATCTTCAATTACAATAGTTAAAAAGTTTGAAAAATAGGTTTTTTTTATGTTTTCTGTAATTTTCCCGGGCCAAGGATCACAATTAGTAGGAATGGGAAAAGAATTTTTTGAAAAATATGATTTGGTTAAACGATTGTTTAAAGAAGCTGATAATGCTTTAGGCTTTGATATATCAAAAATAATTTTAGAAGGTCCAAAAGAAAAATTAGATTTAACTGTTAATACTCAGCCCGCAATATTTTTAATTAGCTTTTCAATATATAAATTAATTACACAAGAATTCAAAAAAGATTTAACAAAAGCAAAATATTTTGCAGGCCACTCTTTGGGAGAATATTCAGCATTATCAGCTGCTGGTTATCTCGATTTTTCAGATACATTAAAACTTTTAAGAATTAGAGGTGACGCAATGCAAAATTCTGTTCCTAATGGAGAAGGAGGCATGGTGGCAGTTCTGGGATCAACAGTTCTAGAAATAGAAAAAATATTAAGTGAAAACAATATGAATACGAATATTGAAATTGCTAATGATAATTCAGAAGGTCAACTTGTATTAAGCGGAAGAAACTTCGATCTAGATATATTAATAAAAATTCTTAAATCTAAAAGAATTAAAAACTTAAAGTTACCAGTTAGTGCCCCTTTCCATTGTAGATTAATGAGTAAAGCTACTGAAATTATGAGAAAGGAAATAGATAAATTATATTTTAAGGACTCTAAAAATAAATTGATATCTAATGTTACTGCCGAAGAAATTCCAGATAAAAATGAGTTAAAAAAATTATTAATCTATCAAATTGAAAGTAGAGTTAAATGGAGAGAAAGTGTGATAAATATGATAGATAAAGGTGTAAACCATTTTATTGAAATTGGTCCTGGTAAAGTTTTGTCTGGTTTAGTAAAAAGAATTAATAAGAATGTAAAAATCAATACAATTAATAATGAGAGTGATATAAAAGATTTGAATATATGAATGGATTAAAACAAAAAAATATCATTGTAACAGGAGCTTCAGGTGGAATAGGAAATGCAATTGTTAAAGAACTTTATGAAAATGAAGCCAATATACTTGCGACAGGGACAAAAAAAGAAAAATTAGAGGATCTAAAATCTAAATTTAAAAACATAAAAATTTTAAGTTTTGATATTTCACAACATAAACAAATTGATGAATTTATTGATAATGCGACAAAAGAATTGGGAGGTGACTTAAATTGTATAGTCAACAATGCTGGTATAGCTAAGGATAATTTAGCGATTAGGATGAGTTTTGAAGAATGGAAAAATGTTATTGATACAAATCTGACTTCAACATTCTTATTGAGTAAAGCAGCAATTAAAAAGATGTTAAAAAATAAAAATGGAAAAGTTATTAATATTACTTCTGTAGTTGGACACACTGGTAATCTTGGACAAGCTAATTATACAGCAGCAAAAGCTGGACTAGTTGCTATGTCAAAAACATTAGCTATTGAGTATGCGAAGAAAAATATAAATGTTAATTGTATATCACCTGGCTTTATAAAAACTAATATGACCGAAATGATTGATTCAAAATACAAGGATATAATTATATCAAAAATTCCATCAGCAAGATTAGGAGAGCCTGAGGATGTAGCAAATGCTGTTCTTTTTTTAGCCTCTAATAAGTCTGATTATATTAATGGTGAAACTTTACATGTTAATGGAGGCATGTATATGGCTTGACAAAACAGGTATTTAAACTAATAAGAATTTAAAACAAAAAAGGATCAAAATGTCAGAAGATGTTTCAAGCAAAGTTAAAAAAATAGTTGCAGATCACTTAGGTATTGATGAGGCCAAAGTTACAGAAGAGTCAAGTTTTATAGATGATTTAGGTGCAGACAGTTTAGATACTGTAGAGCTAGTCATGGCTTTCGAGGAAGAATTTGGTTCAGAAATTTCTGATAGTGAGGCTGAAAAAATTTTAACAGTTGGAGATGCTGTAAAATTTATAGAAGGAAAAGCTAACTAACAATTAATGCCCACAAATAAAGATGGGGTAATGATAATTCTTTCTTCTCCCTCTGGAGCAGGGAAGACAACACTGGTCGGATTGTTATCTCAAAAAACAAATTTTGAAGTTTCAATATCACACACCACAAGAAAACCTAGAAAAAATGAAGTACAAAATAAAGATTATTATTTTGTAAATGAAAACGAATTTAAAAGGTTAATAGAAAACGAGGAATTCCTAGAATATGCTAAAGTTTTTAATAATTTGTATGGAACAACTCGAACCCCAGTAATTGAAAGATTAGACAAAGGAAAAAATGTTTTGTTTGACATTGATTGGCAAGGTGCTGATCAAATAAAAAATAAAAAACTAGATTATAAACTTTTAACTTTTTTTATTTTACCACCAAGTAAAGAGGTTTTATTTCAGAGGTTATCCAATCGACATATGAGTGACAAGAATATGGTTAAAGAGAGGATGAACCAATTTAACCATGATGTTTTACATTGGATTAATTATGATTACGTTGTAATTAATGACACATTAAATAATTGCTTTTTAAAAATTCTTAACTTAATTGATGCAGAATTGAATAATAGATCAAAAGATTACAACAAAGATTTCATAAGAAAGCATGTAGAAAAATTAACTTCTTAATTTTTCATATTCTTTAGCCAAGCTATAATAAGTAACCAAATCTAAATTTTGTGGCCTTAAATTCAAATTTAGTTCTAATTTTTTTTGGATTTGCATATTTCCTTTGAATAACTGATTAAAAGGTTTTTTGATCATTTTTCTCCTATGATTGAAAAAAAGTCTTGTTATTAATTCAATATTTTGTGGGTCATTAATTTTAAAAAATTTTGTTTTAGGTGTAAAAAACAATAAGGAACTTTCAACTTTCGGTTTAGGAGAAAATGAGCATGGTTTAATGTCACAGATTTTTTTGATTTCCAATTTCCATTTTGCCAATATTGTCAGTCTTCCATAATTTGACGTATTAACATTTGCTATAATTCTTTCAGCAACTTCCTTTTGAAACATTAATATTAAGTTTTGAAACCAAAAATTATTATTATTCAAGTTTATTATCCATTTACATAGTATCTCAGTAGAAATATTATATGGCAAATTTCCATAAACAATTAGCTTATCTTGAGAAAATTTTTTTTCATTTATATTAAGAATATCGTCATTTATTATTTCTATTTGATCTTGAAATTTTTTTTGTAAACCTAAGATAAGACTATTATCTTTTTCCACTACAAAAAATTTTTTTGGTTTTTTCTTCAATATGAACGAGGTTAAATTTCCAGTTCCAGGACCAACTTCAAGCACAGTCTTATCTTTAATATCTGTTATGTCTACAATTTTTTTTAAGATATTGTCATCTATTAAAAAGTTTTGACCTAAACTTTTTTTTGCTTTTATCACTTTAGTTTCTCAAGAAAAGAAATAGCTTTATACAAACTTAGAGGACTTGATAAATTTTTACCCATCATTTTTTCATTTGGCCCATGATCTGGTGAAACTCTTAGAAAAGGTAAGCCTAATGTAATGTTAATAGCATCATACTCAAAGAGAGTTTTGATTGGTGTTAAAACTTGGTCGTGATACATGCCTAAAATTACATCAAATTTTCTTCTATTTTTTTTTAAAAAAATTGTATCCGCAGCATACGGTCCGGACACTTTCAATTTATTTTTCAATAAATTTTTGATTGTAGGTCTTATAATTTTATCATCTTCATTAAATTTGCTAATACTTTCACAGTGAGGATTTAGGCCAGTAATACCAATTTTAGGTTTATAACCAATATACGTTCTATAAAAATCATCTATTAACAAAACTTTTTCAGTAATTAGTTTTTTGTTTATAGTTTTAGAAACTCTTTTTAAAGGCAGATGAGTTGTAACAGGACTGACTGAAAGATTATTATTAAATATTAACATAGCAATCTTTCTTTTTTTAAATTTTTTTGCGAAAAACTCAGTGATACCTAAAAACTTATTTTTCAAAAAATTTTTTTTAGAAATTGGACCATTAATTAATTTATTAGAGAAATCTGATTTAACTAAATCTATAGCTATTTCAAAACATTTTCTTATATAGACATTTGATTTGTCACTAATTTTTTCAAAAGCTTTTTTTTGATTGTATTCAACATTGATGAGATTAATTGATTTATTATTTAATTTGTAATTTTTAATTTTTTTTAAATTTAAATGTTTTACATTTTTATTACAATTAAGCTTTTTCATTTGAAGAGAAAGAACTTTGTATGATGCTATCAAAATTAAGGGGCTTTTAATTTTTTTAGTCTTAATTACTTTGAACAAAATTTCAAAAAAAATACTATTAGGTTCTCCCGCAACTATTAGTATTGGCTTATAACTCATTGATAACAATATCCTTTTTTATTTTATTCAAAAAAATGTTCGAAAATTGATTCAACTGTTCATTGGTTTTAATTTGGATAATTCTTTTTAATTCATCTTCAATATCTATATCTTTTTTTAAAGTTCTTTTCTCCTTGAGTTTAAGAATTAAATATCCACCAGGGATCACCAAAGGTTTAGTAATATCATTGATACTAGTTTTTGTAATTTCATCTAAAATTTTTTTATCCATGGAATTTTCATTAACCCAACCAATATATCCACTAGAATTTGCAGTCTCTGAAATACTATAAATTAAAGCCGTATTTTCAAAACCGTTTTTTTGTATTGCATTTTCAATAATATTTAATTTTTCATTCAGTGTTTGTTTTTCTTTTAAATCAAACACAATTTCAGAAAGAAGATATTCAGTTTGATTTTCACTTGTTTGGATGTCTTGTTTTAATTTTTCTATATCAATTTTAATATTCTTTGAGTATTTTTCATAAATAAACTGACTCCATATTGCATTAATAGTAATCTTTTCTCGAACTAATTGAGCTTTAACGTCATACTTCTTAAGATGCTCAGATATTTCCTCAATTTTAGTTAATCCTGTATTTGAATAATTTGAAATCAAGACTCTTTTAAAATCATCATCATTAATTTCAATTTTTTCAACAATTGGTACAAGTGCAATTTTTTTAATTTTATCTTTTATCAATGAATTTCTTGCAATCTCAATAACTTTCTTTTCTTCTAAATTATTAATATTTTTATTAATTGATTTTAAGTAACTAATTTCATTTAGAATATCTATTGTCGTAATAAGTTCATTGTTTACTTTTAATAAAATTCTATTTTCACTAGCTAATAGCGAAAATTTTACTACAATTGAAAAAAAAACTACCAAAATAGATATTGCAAGCTTCATAGAATCTTTATCATTGATCAATTTTTTGCTCAAAACTTGTCAAAGGAGTTAAAGTAATACTAAATAATAAATTTTCTGAAGGTTTTAAATCTCTATCTTCATAATATGATTTGTTATATTTAATTCCTGCTATCAAGCAATCATTTTTGTACTCATAAATTAAATTATAATATTCTGTTAAATCTATTTTTCTATTTCGTCTAGTATTGAATGTTAAATAATTTTCATTATTAAATTTAACAGATGTTTTGTTCTCTATTGTATTTGTGTCACCAATTGCTCCATCTTCCTCTATAAAATTAAATGAAGTTTTAAAATTTTTATAATTAATTGATGTATTTAATGAGTTATACTCCAAAGTTTTAAAGTCATTATCTAAAATAAAATCATATGAAATATCTATAAAATTAAATTGGTTATTTGATATAGATCCAAAAATATTGGAATTTTTACTGTCTATACCACTTGATCGAGGTATAAATTTCTCATTTTTATCTCTGTAAACCGTAGCAATTTTTGCCTCAAAAAAATTATTAATATCATTTAGTTTATTTTTTTTATATTCTAAACCTAAAGTAAGTGATTTTCCTTCTTCAAAAGAGTCATCTATGGCAAGTCTATTAATATCAAAAATACCATCAACATTAATCGATCTATCACTAGATGAATAATTTTTCATATCACTCGGGTTAAACCTTATGGAAGCTTTTGGAGTAAAATAATTTATATTATTCTCTGTCTGATTTATCATTGGCAAACTTGTATTAACTTCAAAAATACTCATTAATTCCATTTGTGGGCTTGATTTATACGAGCTATCGTTTTTTCCTACAGTGTTGAGATTTTTTAAATAAAAATTATATGCATTCTTGAATCCATGGTCGGTAATAATATCTAGACTTTGAAAATTTAAATTATTTATCATTTTTGTCCTTAAATTATTAGTATTATTTAAATCATTACTTCCGCTAGAGCTAAAGTTGATTGATCCGTTCCCATAATTACTAAACAATTGTTTGTCAAAGTTATAATAGGGTAATATAAATTGAAACCTATCTGAGCTTGACAGATTTAGATCCTCAAATGATTGAAATCCAGTAATAAAATTGAAATCATTATTATTTACTATCAACTTAGCCTCAGAATTTAAGACATTATAATCTTTAGGAGTAGTTTTATTTTTAAATATATTTCCATCAAAAATTTTTAAATATGTATCATTTGACACTTTTTTAATAGATAAGAATAAATCACTTTGATTAAAATTTTCCCATGCTAAATCTGCATCAAATTTAGCAAAAATATGACTTAAGCTGTTTTTCTTATTTGAAAGCGATGATTGATATCCGTCTACATAAGCAAAATCTACTATTGCTGATGAATTTTTATTTTTTATTCTGAATTCATTTTGAAACATCATTATATCACTGTCAAATATAGTAGGCCTGAATGTAAAATCCTTATTTTGAGAGATCACATGATAATAAGGTAAATTTAAAGACGAACCCAAAATATTCGAATTATTAAAACTAGGCTTTAAAAAACCTGATTGTCTTTCTACTGTTGGGTCAGGGTGAAAAAACTTTGGAAAATATAAAACTGGGATATTATAAATCTTTAATAATGCATTGTCATAGATAAGTTGTTTTTTGTTTTTATCGTGTTTAATCTCGCTAGCTGTGACCACCCAAGGTGGACAATCAGTGTCATCATCACAACTTGTGAAAACTCCCTTTTTAATCGTTGTGATGTTATTTTCACTTTGAGCTGATACACCTTTTAGTCTAGGATCATTTTTTATATTATCAAATATATTTTTTTTTAAATTAATTTTTACATCTTTTGCTAAAAAACTTTTTTTCTTAAAATCAAAAATTCCATTTTCAAAAAAAAATTTGTCATTTTGAGGTAAATTAAAGTCTAAATTTACTAAAACTTTTTTACCTTTTAATAATTTATCATCAATAGAAAAACTAAATTCTTTTAATTCAATAAATGTTTGCTCATCATTGTCTAGTATTGAAGTATTCTTATCTGAACTCAGTATTTTTTTATCTCTTAAAAAAATAATATCTACTGAGTCAATGATAAATCTTGATTTGATTTCACTCTTTGTTTTTCCTTTGCTAAATATTCTCTCACCTTTTTTTTCATATGTGATATTATCTGAGTATATTTTGTAGTTATTAATTGTATCATTCATTATAACATTACCATTAGCCTTTAGAACGTTTTCTATTTTTCTGTATATAAAATTGTCAGCCTCAATTAAAATACCATCGCTAGTTGAGATTTCACCTCTATTTGAACCTATAATCTTATTTCCATTTTCTAAAATCTCAATTTCAGTGACGTCAAAGCTAAATTGGTCTATTGCATAAGAAAATCCGATTAAGAAAAAATTAAAACAAAATATTAATGTTATTAAAAATTTATTTTTCATTAAACCTTCTAATCATAAAAGAATTTACAGTTATTAATAAAATTATAGGTATTAAAACTGAGCTGAATAGATTAATTTTTTCTGTTTTTCCCAAAACATTAAAAAAGTTAAATAAGTAGTATATTACAACTGAAAAGAACAAACCAATTGAAATTTTAAGGATTGAACTTTTTATCTCCTTAGTGCTTAACATTATAATACTGGAAAATATAGTCATTAGCATCAAATAAATCGGCAAAGATAAGAGCTTCAAAAGCTGAATATCTATTTCTATCAAAGAATAGTTTAGTGATTTATAATTTCTTCTCAATTCAAAAAGCTCTAATATTGATAGAGAAGATAAGTTAGAGAATAAGTTTTGGATAATCAGATAATCAAAATTAGTATTCATCTCTAAATTTTTAATTTTCTGTTTTTCATTTTTGTTAAAAACTTCCGCATCAAAAATTATCCAATTTTTATTAGATATATTAATTTTTGGGCTTACAATATTTCTTTTAATTTCAAAGTCTTTGTTAAATTCAGAAATATATGCATCTATAAGATAATTTTTATCTATTTTAACAGAGTTTATTATTAATATTTTGTCATCAACGACGTCTTTTATCCAAAGTCCATTTTTAGTAATTACTGCAAGATATTTTCCGTCAGAAGTATAATTGGTTTTTAAGTCTAAATAAAAATTTTTTAAATTTGAGGAAAAACTATAGAAGAAAGTTATAATTAATATACCTAAAATAAAACTTGTAATGCTTATAATAGATAAAATTTTTGAATTTTTAAGACCAGAGTACTTAAAAATACTAAATTGATCATTATTAAATAATGTGATGAAAAAAAGTTGTGTAGAAATAAGAAAAATAAAAGGAAACATCTCAAATATAAAAGTAGGTGAGTTGAGAAGAGATAGATAAACTGGATAATAGCTATTAACATTAATATCTTTGAAAAAGTCTAATTCACTCAATAAATTCAATATAAAAATTAAACTAAACATTATGAGAGAAACATAAAAAAAAGAGCTTAAAAAAGTTTTACCTAAAAATTTTATATAAGTCTTCATTTTTTTTCCTTAAAAGAGTTTAAATTAAAATAAATTACAGAATATATTAAAATCATAATAATTATTGGAATAATGAAAATTTTGACATTTTCGAAAATATCGTTTTTTATAAATCTCAAACTCATTTCAGATGAAATAATTATCAACAGACCCAATAAAAAAATAAATATTCTATAATTAAAATAATTTACATTTTCTTTTGATTTAAGTATCAAAAATAAAATTATTAGCATTAAACTAGGAATATAAAAAGGTATAATGAATCTTTTAAACAACTCTTTAATTACATTATTTAAATTCTCTGGTACACAATTTTCTATAATCACATCTTTTGTGTCTATATTTAAAAAATTTAAATTATTAAGTTTTAAATAACATTTTAACAATTTAAAGGTAGATACCTCCTGAGTCTTTATATATGTTGTTGTGTTAGTTTCTAAATTTTTTAAGTTAAAATCTGATTTTGAAAATCTAAAATTTGTAATTTTATCTTTTACAACATTTATTGTTTCTCCTTCATACAATACTAATATTTTAGCATCTTTTTTATTTATAAAATTACCTTTTTTTGCATAAGTAATTTGAAAATTATCTATATTTTCTTCTTTTTTTAAATATATATTTAGTAAATTACCATTTTTATCTTTACCATCAGTATAGATTGTAACATTTTTAATTGTGTCATTAAATTTTTTCTGTTTAATAAAACTTTCTAAAAAATTAACAGAAGATGTCCTCAAAAAAGATCTGGCCTTATCCTGTGAGGTGGGTACTATGAAAGCTGCCAAAGAAATTTGTATTACCGTCAAAAAAATCGAGAAGATTAACAAAAAATTTATAAGTTGAATCTTATTTACACCAAAATTCCAAAATATAATTAATTCATTATTTAATTCATATCTTGAAATGACATAAAAAAAGCTAAAAAAAAATACAAAAGGTAAAACTTTGCTGACTATTTTTGGGAAGTTAAGTAATGAGTAGTTGATATATACTAGATAATCTCTTCCATCTTCTATCATTATGTCTAAAAAATTAACTGCTTGAAATACCCAGATTATGATACTTGAGCTTACAAGGGTAATGAGAAAAAAGATTAAACAATCAATTAACAATTTTCTAAATAATATTTTTTCCATTGAAATCTAACAAAATAGTGCCTATATAATTCGTCTTATTGTTTAAAATTAATATACAACTTAAAGTACATATATATAAAAAATGTCAATAAAAATAAGCTTTAAAAAAAGCATTTCAGCAAAAACCACCTCAAATTTAGTCTTATTTGTAGATGAAAAATTTAACTTAAAGCCAATTAAGAAATATATTTCCAGCTCAGAATTTTTTTATATATCCGATTTATTGAAAATAAGAGACTTAAAAAAAAAGTTGTTAGTCTTTGAATTAAGTTCAAAAAAAAAGCTAGTTTTAATTTCAATTAAAAAGAACATCAAAAATTATGATATTGAAAATTTAGGCGCAGAGTTTTACGGCATCATTTTTAACAAAAAAAAAACTGAATATTTTATTAATTCTGAAAGTCTTCATCATAATTATAAAAATTTTATTGGGCACTTTCTTCACGGACTAAAGTTAAAATCATATGATTTTAAAAAATATAAATCAAAAAAAGAGAAAAATTTTATTAATGTATATGTTATTGGGAGAAAAAATAATATTACACCTAAAGATCGAATAAAGTTTGTAGCACTTGAAGAGGGAACTTTTTATGCAAGAGATCTAGTTTCGGAACCAGGCAATGTATTACACCCAGATGAATATGCAAAAAGAATAAAAGTTTTAAAAAAATATGGTTTAAAAATAAATATATATAACCAAAAAAATTTAAAAAAACTAGGAATGAATGCTTTGTTGGGTGTAGGTCAAGGAAGTATAAGAGGTTCATATCTTGTGACTATGGAGTGGCGAGGTGTTAAAAATAATTCAAAACCTCTAGCTTTTATTGGAAAGGGAGTTTGTTTTGATACAGGTGGATATTCTTTAAAACCTGCTAAGTTTATGGAGGATATGACTTATGACATGGCTGGTTCGGCAGCTGTTGTTGGATTAATGAAGAATCTTGCATTAAGAAAAGCAAAAATAAATGCAGTTGGTGTTGTAGGGCTTGTAGAAAATATGGTTAGTGGAAATGCTCAAAGACCAGGTGATATAGTAAAATCATATAGTGGAAAAACAATAGAAATTTTAAATACAGATGCTGAGGGTAGACTAGTTTTAGCGGATGCAATTACATTTACAGAAAAAAAATTTAAACCTAAGTTCATGATTGATTTAGCAACCCTTACAGGAGCGATCATAGTTTCTTTAGGGTCGGAATATGCAGGTCTTTTTTCGAATAATGACAAATTATCAAGGGAATTAATTGAAGCAGGTGAGAAAGTTGAGGAAAAATTATGGAGAATGCCGTTACATAAAAATTTTGATAAATTAATAAATTCTAAGAATGCTGATATGCAAAATATAAATTATGTTGGAGGTGCAGGTTCAACCACAGCTGCTCAATTCTTACAAAGATTTATTTTAAATAAAACTCCTTGGGCACATTTAGATATCGCAGGTATGGCTTTTTCAAAATATGGTGGGGCCCTAAATTCAAGTGGGGCAACTGGTTTTGGAGTAAGATTACTAAATCAATTAATCGAAGATTACTATGAGTAACGTTGAAAAAACATTATCGATAATTAAACCTGATGCTGTTGAGAGAAATTTAGACGATCAAATAAAGGAGATGTACATAAATAATGGTTTTAAAATTGTCCAAGAAAAAAAAATTCAAATAGAAAAATTAGAGGCAGAGAAATTTTACAAAGTTCATGAAACAAAGCCTTTTTATAATGAATTATGTAATTATTTATCTTCTGGACCAATAATTGTAATGATTCTTGAAAAAGTAAACGCTGTTTTAGCTAACAGAGAATTAATGGGATCAACAAATCCAAAAGAAGCCAGGGAGGGCACAATAAGAAAAAAATTTGGGATATCAATTGATAAAAATTCAGTTCATGGCTCTGATAGTCCAGAGAATGCAAAAATAGAGATTGACTTTTTTTTTAATGATTAGAAAGTAACTTTTTTAAAGCCTTTGGATATAATAAATGTTCTTGTTTTAAGATTTTTTCTGATAGTGATTTCGGATCATCTTTTTTACTTACCCTGACTCTTTTTTGCATAATTATTTTACCAGAATCTAATTTTGAATTAACTATATGTACAGTGCAACCTGAAAAATTTTCTTTGTTAATTAAAACTCTTTTGTGTGTATTTAATCCTTTATATTTAGGTAACAATGAGGGATGTATATTTAATATTTTACCATTAAATTTTTTAACAAAATCCCCTGAGAGAATTTTCATAAATCCTGCAAGACAAATCAGTTGAGTTTTTCTTTTTTTCAGAATTTCTAAAATTTTTTTTTCATCCCTTTCTTTTTGTTTGAAATTAAAAATTTTAAAATTAATTTTTTTTTTCTTTAAATACTTTATTCCACTAGCTTTTTTATTACTTGATAAAACTAAATCAACTACGATTGGAGAATTCTTCATTTTAGAAAATTTAATTAAATTTTTCATATTACTTCCATTACCAGAAATAAAAATTACTGTTCTTGTTTTTTTATTCCCAGTTAATTTTACCATTTAATTTGACTTCTTTTTTTCCACGACATATTTTTCCTATTATATAAGGTTTATAATTTCTAGGAAAAAATTTTTTAATTTTTTTTAAATTCTTAGGATTTATAATTATACAAAAACCAACACCACAATTAAATGTTCTTAACATTTCTCGATCACTAATATTATGACTTTTCAACCAGTGAAAAATTCTAAGTGGATTAATTTTGGATAGATCTATTTCAGCACTGAGATTATTCGGTAAAATTCTTTTTAAATTGTCAACTATCCCACCACCAGTTATATTTGCACAACCTCTGAGGAGGTTGTTGTTAATTAGACTTAATATTTCTTTTACATAAATTTTGGTTGGCTTAATTAATTCTTTTTTTAGAAATTTATTTTTACTTATATTTATTTTTTTTATTTCTATTAATTTTCTAACTAATGAATATCCATTAGAATGTAATCCACTAGATGGAATTGCTAGAATAAAATCGTTTTTTTTGATTTTTTTTTTATTAAGTATCTTTCTTTCTTCGACAATTCCCACAGCAAAACCTGCAATGTCAAATTTATTTTTTGCGTATGTTCCTGGCATCTCAGCTGTTTCACCACCAACTAAATTACAGCCTGAAATTTTACATCCTTTTATAATCCCGCTAATAATAGACTTTAACTTCGATAAATTAATTTTGTTGATTGATATATAATCTAAAAAAAATATTGGTTTTGCACCTTGAACTATCAGGTCATTTACGCTCATAGCAACAAGATCTATCCCTATTGTATTAAATTTTTTAAACAGATTTGCAATTTCAATTTTTGTTCCTACTCCATCCGTACAAGCTACAATTTTAGGATTTTTTAAATTTCTGGGAATATCAGTAATTGAACCAAAACCACCTATATTATTAAACTTTTTTTTGCCTTTTTTTCTTGTAGAAATATTAGATATGAATTTAACAAACTTATCAGCAGTATTGATGTCAACACCACTTTTTTTATATGTTAATATATTTTTACTCATCAATTTATATTATGATATTTAAAATTAAAAAAAGTTTACTTAAAACCTTATATATTTTTTTTATTTCACTATCTTTAAATATATTTTTTTTTTCCACAGATAAGATTTTTGCTAAATCCTTTGATGTAGAAAATATAGATATATCTAGACCATTTGAAATAAATTTTGATAAAAATGATGTAATAAATGAGGGTTTTGAGCGTGCTTTTTTTGAATTAATTTCATTAATAGTGAGCTCAAGTGATAAAAAGAAAATTACTAATATCAAATTAAATAAACTTAAAGGGATGATAGAATCTTTTTCGATACAAGAAGAAAAGTTTGTAAATGATATATATTATGTAAGTTTAGGAGTATCTTTTAACAAAAAGAAAATCTATAATTATCTAGAGGAAAAAAATATATTTCCTTCGGTACCGATTAAAAAAAAATTTTTATTTATTCCAATTATTATAGATGAAAATAAAAAGGATCTTTTGATCTTTAATGATAATGAAATATTTAAAAGTTGGAATATAAACACGAAAAAAACACATTTAATAGAATATCTATTGCCGACAGAGGATCTTGAAGATTTAAATCAAATAAAAAAAAATTACGAAATCATTGAGCAATATGATTTTTATGAAGTAGTTTCAAAATATGGTTTAAGTGATTCAATTATATCCCTTATCTTTAAGGATAAAGATGGAACAAGAGTTTTGTCAAGGATAACTTTTAATGATGATGTAGTTTTAAAAAATAAGACTTTTTTTTTAAAAGATATTAATGATAAACAACAAGTTAAAAAATTAATTGAAGAATTAAAAATAGTTTATGAAGATCATTGGAAAAAAATAAATCAAATCAACACTTCAATAAGGCTTTTGTTGAACATTAGAATTAGCAATAAAAATAATGATATTATATCTGATTTTGAAAAAGATTTAGACGACTTAGATTTAATAAATAATTTTTTTATAACTAAATTTGATAGAAATTTTACCTATTATCAAGTAATTTTCAATGGAGCTCCGAGCACTTTTTTAAAAACAATGGAAGAAAAAAATTATTTTTTTAATACACAAAATAAAATTTGGTCAATTAGGTGATATGCGAAATATAGATCAAAAAATTATAAAATTTGAACATGAAAAAAATTTAAAAGATAGTGATTTTTTTGTATCAAAAAGTAATAAGCATGTTCATGATTTTTTAAATAATTGGCCGAATTGGGAAAAAAATCTTGTAAATATATGTGGAGAAAACTTTTCAGGTAAAAGTCATTTAATAAATATTTTTATAAAAAAATTTAAGGGTGTCATTTTTAATGCCGATACATTTAATAATGAAACTTTATCAAGCTTAGATATACACGAAAATATAATATTAGAAAATTTGAATAAAGATATAAATGAAAAACTAATTTATACTTTGATAAATGCTGTTGAGCAAAATAACAAATATCTTATTATTACTTCATACATACCTTTAACTGAGTTTGATTTTAAATTACATGATCTAAAATCAAGAGCTAGAAATTTTTTGATCCAAGATATTCAACAACCTGATGATGAGTTAATTTTTGCACTTTTAGTTAAAAATTTATCAGATCGACAGATAGTAATAGAAAAAAAAATAGTTGATTATATAGTTAAAAGGATTCATAGATCATATAGTAAAATATTTGATTTTATATATAAGATCGACGAAATGAGTTTAAAAAAAAAGGAATCTATTAATATAAATTTAGTTAAGGAAATTTTAGGAGAATAATTGAACATTTATAGAAGCCATAATTGTGATGAATTAAGGAAAAAAGATGTAGGCAAAAAAGTATTACTTTCTGGCTGGATAAATAAAAAAAGAGATCATGGCAATCTTTTATTTGTTGATTTAAGAGATAATTATGGAATTACGCAATGTATAATTGATAAAGAAAATCAAAATTTTTCAATTCTTGAAAAAATACAACTTGAAACAGTTATAAAAATTGATGGAGAAGTTGTTAACAGGTCAGATGAGACAATTAATAGAGAAATAAATACAGGAGAGGTAGAAGTTGTAATAAAAAATTTTAATATTCTAGGAACATGCAAAGAACTACCAATGCCAGTATTTAGCGATCAAGAATATTCGGAGGAGATTAGATTAAAATATAGATTTTTAGATTTGAGAAGAAAAAAGATACATGAAAATATTATTCTAAGGTCAAAGGTAATTTCCTTTATAAGAAATGAGATGAATAATCTTGGTTTTTTAGAATATCAGACACCAATTTTGACTTCATCAAGTCCTGAGGGAGCTAGAGATTTTCTTGTTCCGAGTAGATTAAATCCGGGAAAATTTTATGCACTTCCTCAAGCTCCTCAACAATTTAAACAATTAATTATGGTTTCAGGATTTGATAAATATTTTCAAATTGCACCCTGTTTTAGAGACGAAGATGCTCGAGCAGATAGGAGTCCAGGTGAGTTTTATCAATTAGACTTAGAGATGTCTTTTGTTGAACAGGAGGATATTTTCAAAGTAGTAGAAACACTTTTAGTAAATACTTTTAAAAATTTCTCAAAAAAAAAATTATTACAAAAGAAATTTCCTAGAATTCCTTATAAGGAATCAATGATCAAATATGGAACAGACAAACCTGATCTTAGGAACCCTTTAATTATTGACGATATAACTGAAATCTTTTTTAGAGATGATGTTAATTTTGAAATATTTAAAAAATTAGTTAAATCTGGTTCAAGGGTAAGATGCATAATTACAAAAAATACAAAAAACAAACCTAGAAGTTTTTTTGATGGGATTGATAAATGGGCAAAAGATCAAGGAGCATCTGGTATGGCTTATTTCACTTTTGAAAAAGATAAAGAAGTCTTTGGAAAAGGACCTGTTGGAAAATTTTTTTCAAAAGAAGCCTTAGTGGAATTAATGAAAAAAACAGGTGCCAGTATAGGTGATAGTATCTTTTTTGCATGCAATAATCAAAAAGAGCTAGAAACAATTACCGCACTAGCAAGAAATAAAATTGCAAAAGATTTAGATTTAATTGATGAAAATATTTTTGCATTTTGTTGGATTGTTGACTACCCAATGTATGAGAGAGACAAAGAGACAAAAAAAATTATTTTTAGTCATAATCCTTTTTCAATGCCCCAAGGAGATATAGATAAGATTAATTTTGATAAACCTCTTGAAATTCTGGCTTATCAGTACGACATTGTTTGTAATGGAATTGAGCTATCATCTGGTGCTATTAGAAATCATATTCCTGAATTAATGTATAAGTTATTTTCTATAGCTGGATATGATAAAAGCCAAGTTGATCGAAAGTTTAGTGGGATGATAAATGCATTGAATTATGGTGCACCACCACACGGGGGTATTGCTCCAGGTTTAGATAGAATAGTAATGCTTTTGGCAAATGAAAAAAACATAAGAGAAGTTACAATGTTTCCAATGAACCAAAATGCCCAGGATTTGATGATGAATGCTCCATCAGAAATTAGCGAGGATCAATTAAAAGAATTAAATATTTCTTTAAAATCGAAAAAATAGCTATTTTTTACCTTTGAGACTTATTTTTACATCAGATAAATCGACTAGATTTTTTTTATAATTATTTCTTACAAAGCCTTTGCTAGTCATATCTTTAACAATTTTTAATAGTTGATTTTGTTCCTCCGGATTTTTTTCATCCAAATTTGTATTTTCATAACTGCCTATTGCTGGGGTGTGAGCTAAATCTTCTCTATTTTGATAAGATATAGCCAATTCTCTAAAAATATAGTCTAATATTGAAGATGCACTTAAGATTCTATCATTTCCATAAACTTTACCAGACGGCTCAAATTTTGTTCCAACAAAAGCATTAATAAATTCATCTAATGGAACTCCATATTGTAGTCCAAGTGATATAGCTATTGCAAAGTTATTCATCAATGCTTTGACTAATTCACCTTCTTTACTTGTATCAATAAAAATTTCACCAATTTTACCATCCTCGTACTCTCCTGTATGCAAATATACTTTATGGTCACCTATAGTTGCTTTTTGAATATAACCTTTTCTTCTATCAGGCATACTAAATCTTTTACCATTTACATCAGTATTATTAGATGTTTTTTTAATTATATTTTCTAGACTTTTTGGACCATTTTGTTGGATACTAGATTTAATATTCACATCGGTATTGTTTAAAATTTTTTTGTTGTTTGGATCTAAACTTTTCGTTTTTCTATTATCTAGTTTAACATCTAATATTTCAAATTCCCCATCATCTCTTTTTTCTAAATTTTTTAACTCAGTTTCATTTATACTATCTAAATGATGATTTACCTTAAATGTACAAGTATAATAAGTTTCAACTAAATATTTTGCCATAAAACCTCAATTTAAAAATAATTGAATAATTATTTAATTTCTTTATATACAAAAACAGATTTTAGTCTAATTTAATTTATACAATTTTAAATTGAAATATTTTAATTTTATATGTTGACAGTTTTAAAAAAAATTTTCACTTGGTGGAATCGTGATACATTTGGCACAAGATTGAAAACAATTTTTTTTGGAAAACTTGTTGGAAAAGACGATTTTGGAAATAAATATTATGAGAGTAACAAAGGAAAGCGTTGGGTCATTTATGCTGGAGAAATTGATGCAAGCAAAATACCTGTAGAATGGTATTCATGGATGCACTTCACATCGAATAAAATTGAAAAAAATCATAAACTTAACAAATACAAATGGCAAAAACCTCACAAACCTAACTTAACAGGAACAGACTCTGCCTATTATCCGAATAAAGATAAAGACGTAAATGAAAAAAAATATAAAAGTTGGAAAAATTAATTTTATAGTTTTATTCTTAGTTTTATTTTTACTTTTCAATCCCTATACTAATTTGAGCTCAAATTCTGATTTGGAAGGCACTGTAACTGAAATTAAAGTATTGGATAAAATTAGCTCTAAAAATGTATTAGTGAAACTTAAGAATGGTGATGAAACACGACATAAAGACCTCTCTATAAAAAGTATGAAATGTAAAAATTCGGAGTTTGATGATAATCCTGAAATCACAGCATATATTCAAGTAAAAGACCTAAGTAATAAAAATAAAGATGATGTATTCGTATTTAATAGTTGGATGTTTTCTTCGAGCCCATCGATAGCTCCATTTGATCATCCAGTTTATGACATATGGCTTGTTAAATGTTATTAAACGATTTTTTCATTATCAAGCCAACTTACATTAAAATCAGAATTAATAAACTTTTCATGATTGAGTAATTTTTTATGTAGGGGTATTGTTGTTGTAATTCCATCAATCACAAATTCATCTAGAGATCTATTCATTCTTTGAATGGCCTCGGTTCTATTTCTACCATGGCAAATTAGTTTACAAATCAAGCTATCATAATATGGAGTAACTTTGTAACCTTGAAAAATTGCTCCGTCTACTCTAGTTCTAAATCCTGATGGTTGATTGCACATCGTAATAGTTCCTGGAGACGGTTGAAAATTATTACTTGGGTCTTCTGCATTAATTCTACACTCTATAGCATGACCTCTTGGGTTAATGTCTGATTGTTGCAAAGCAGTTTCTCCTGTATGTGCTATCCATATTTGCTCTTTTATAATATCTATGCCAGTAACCATTTCGGAAACTGGATGTTCTACTTGTACTCTCGTATTCATTTCTAAAAAGTAAAATTTTCCATCTTCATATATAAATTCTACTGTTCCAGCTCCCTCGTATCCAATTTTACTTACCATACTGACAGTTCTTTCAAAAAGATCTTTTCTAATTTTATCGTTTAAAACTGGACTTGGAGTTTCCTCAATTAATTTTTGATGTCTTCTTTGAACAGAGCAATCTCTTTCATGTAAATGAACTGTTCTATTTTTTCCAGCTAATATCTGTACTTCAATATGTCTAGGATTTTGAAAAAACTTTTCAATGTAGACCTCCTCATTACCAAAATATTTTTTTGCTTCTGATCTAGCAGTTGAAAATAATAAATCAAAATCCTTCTCATTATGAACTATTTTCATTCCTTTTCCACCACCTCCGCCAGAAGCTTTTATTAAAACTGGAAATCCAATTTTTTTAGAAAGTTTTTTTGCTTCAATCACGTCATTAACTCCGCCCTCTGATCCTTCAATAACTGGTAAACCATTTTCTTTTGCAATTTTTTTAGCTTGAATTTTGTCGCCCATCATTTCTATATGTTTAGATGATGCGCCAACAAATTTTATTTTATTTTCCTCTAGCATTCTAGCAAAGTTTGCATTTTCAGATAGAAAACCATAGCCTGGATGTACAGCTTCAGCTCCTGTAAGATCTACGGCGGATAACAAAGCCGGTATATTTAAATAACTACTTGCTGGTTGATGTGAGCCGATGCATACACTTTCATCAGCTAATTTCACATGCATACTATTTCTGTCAACATCTGAGTGAACAGCTACAGTGGAAATTCCCCATTCTTTACATGCTCTTATTACTCTAACTGCAATTTCTCCACGATTTGCAATTAAAATTTTTTTAAACATTATTCTAGAATGATTAAGACTTGGCCAAATTCAACAGGTTGTCCATCATTTACCAAAATTTTTTTTACAACACCATTTGAAGTTGAAGGAACATGATTCATTGTTTTCATTGCTTCAACAATCATAACAGTATCACCTTTTTTAATTTTTTTTCCAACTTCAACAAACTTTTTAGCTCCAGGTTCAGGTGCATGATATGCAGTTCCAATTATTGGAGATTTAATTTCTATACCAGAAATAATATCATCAGAAATATTCACATCTGGACTTGATGATGAAACAAGGCTTGGATTTTGAAATGATTGACTATTAACCGATATACTGTTTTTTGAAACTTTAATTTTTGTATCCTTAACTGTATATTCTAATTCAGTGAGTTTAAATTCATCTAAATATTCAGTTAATTCTTTAATTATTTTTTTATCAATTTTCATTTTTCAAAAGCTTTTGCATAGAAATTATGGCTAAAATATAACCGTCTATACCTAATCCAAAAATTCCACCAGTAACTATATCACTAATAAGCGATTTTTGTCTAAATTCCTCTCTCTTATAAATATTTGATATATGTAATTCTATAATAGGTTTTTTAAACACATCCAAAGCATCCCTTATAGCAACCGATGTATGAGTGAAAGCAGCAGCATTAATTATAATCCCATCAAATTTTTTTCTAGATTCTTGAATTATATCCACCAATTCTCCTTCAATATTAGATTGAACAATCTCTACTTTTAAAGCTAATTCGTCTGATTTTTTAGTACAGATTTCTTTTAGTTCTTTGAAAGTTACTGAGCCATATTGTGATTGTTCTCTTTCACCTAATAGATTAAGATTTGGACCATTAATAATAATTATTTTATTATTCATTCAGCTTTTATATACGATGAAAAAAATAAAAAAAATAAAAATTAAAATAAACGGTAGTTTTAAGTTTGTAAAAGACAATACAAATTTATCTGATCTTTTAAAAACTTTGAAAATACCATTAAAAAAAGTGGCTATAGAGTTAAATCAAGAAATACTAGATAAAAAAAAACTAAATAAACAAATTTTGAAAAATAATGATAAAATCGAAATAGTTCACTTTATTGGAGGCGGTTAGTTTGAAAAAAGATGAATTTATAATTGCTGGAAAAAATTTTAAATCCCGTTTGATTGTTGGTACAGGAAAATATAAAAGTATGACACAATGTGCTAAGGCAGTAAAGTTATCAGGTGCAAGTATAGTTACTGTAGCTGTAAGGAGAGTTAATATAACTGATAAAAAAAAAGCTCTTTTAATGGATTATATTGATCCAAAGAAAATCACTTATTTGCCAAACACCGCAGGTTGTTTTAATTCAAAAGATGCTCTAAGAACATTAAGATTAGCAAGAGAGATTGGAGGATGGAAGTTGGTAAAACTTGAAGTTTTGGGTGATAAGAAAAATTTATTTCCAGACATGATCGAAACACTTAAGTCAACTGAGGTTTTATCTAAAGAAGGTTTCAAAGTTATGGTTTATTGCAATGATGATCCTTTAATGGCTAAAAGGTTAGAAAATGCAGGAGCTTGTGCAATCATGCCTTTGGCTGCTCCAATTGGCTCTGGTCTTGGCATACAAAATCACACTAATATTAAAATAATTAGAGGACAAACAAAACTACCTCTAATAATTGATGCAGGCCTTGGACAAGCCTCAGATGCTACCGTAGCGATGGAGCTTGGATGTGATGGTGTTTTAGTTAACACTGCAATTGCAAAAGCTAAAAAACCTTTTGATATGGCGCTTGCATTTAAAAATGCAGTTATAGCTGGAAGACAATCTTATCTATCAGGTAGAATTCAAATGAGTCTCATGGGTAGCGCATCATCACCCCGAAAAGGAATTATTTAGCTTTTTTGTAAAATCTTTTTTTTTTAAATACTTTTTTTTTGTACACTCTTTTATTTTTTAGTTTAATTATATTCTCATTTAATTTTACAGTGTCTAGATTTTTTAATTTTTCATAATACTCTATTAATTCAAGAGTTTTTTTTGATTTATTTTTTAAATCAATTATATATTCAGGTATAATTAAATTATTATCTGTTATTATATCTATCTTCATTTTATTTTTTTTTTCGAAATATTTTAAATCTTCAATAAAATTTTCTTTTAAAAAATTTGAAATTTTTTCACAAACTTTTAGATTTACAAATTTTGCTTTATTTATGACTGTCTTAAGTTCAACTAATTTTAATATTTTCAAGGCAAAAGACTCATCTGTAAGGTTAATCTTCCATTTAACTGCACTTTCCCTTAATCTTTGTCTTGACATTTCCAACAAACCAAAATTGCTTATTCTTCCAATTTGAATTCTCGCTCTATCAGTTCTACATTTTTCTTTTAATCTTCTCTCTACAAGCTTTCTATTCCCATAACTAAGCATGTCTATAAAATCGATAATTATTAATCCTGACAAATCCCTTATCTTAATTTGTCTAGCAATTTCGTCAGCTGCTTCAAGATTGGTATCTAGTGCGGTGCTTTCAACATTTTTTTGTTTTATAGAACTGCCTGAATTTATATCAATTGAAACTAAAGCCTCTGTAGGATTAATAACCAAATATCCTCCAGATTTTAATTTTATCTCTGTTTCAAATATTTGATTGAGCTTTTGCTCAATACCTTCCTCAATAAATAACGGATTTTTACCTCTATATTTTTTTATTTTTTTTACATGAGATGGCATCATCATTTTCATAAAATTTTGTGCTTTTTTGTATCCTTCGTTTCCTTCTACAAATATATTTTGAGTATTTTCATCATACATATCTCTTAAAGTTCTTTTTATAATTTCACTTTCTTGGTGAATTAAAGATGGAGCAATAGAATTTATTGCATTTTCTTTTATTTGGTTCCAAGTATTTATTAATGTTGTTAAATCGTGATCTATCTCGTTTTTTGTTTTATTACTACCAGCAGTCCTGACGATCAAACCCATTTCTTTAGGTATTTCAATTTCATTAAGTATTGTTCTAATTTTTTTTCTATCAGCCGGATTGAATATTTTTCTGGAAATTCCTCCACCTTTGGCAGTATTCGGCATTAAAACTATATATTTACCTGCAATGGATATAAAGGTACTTAAGGCAGCTCCTTTTTGACCTCTTTCATCTTTAATAACTTGAACAAGTATTACTTGATTTGGTTTAATGACCTCCTGTATTTTGTATCTTTTAAATTTTGGTTTATTGTCATTTTTTTTTTCTTTCGAAATTTCAACATTTTCTTTTTCATCTTGATTTTTTATATCTATAGGGTCCTCCAACTCTAAATTGCCTTCAGCAATTCGTTCTTCTTCTTTTTCCTCAACTTTTTTTGATAATTCTTCTCGAGCTTTTTCCTCTTCAAATTTGATTATTTCAAGATCACTTCTAGGAATTTGATAGTAGTCTGATTGAATATCATTAAAAGAGAGAAAACCATGTCTTTCTCTGCCAAAGTCTACAAAAGCAGCTTGTAAAGACGGTTCAATTCTACTTACCTTACCTAGATAAATATTATTTTTAATTAAATTATTTTTTAAGCCTTCGTACTCGTAATCCTCAATGTTGTCATTTGATTTAAGTACAACTCTAGTTTCATTTGGATGCGAAGCATCAATATATAAATTTTTATCCATATTGTTTGTGTTGATTTTTTGATTGAGTAATTCATTGTAAATTTTGAGTATTCTTTATGCCATATCTTTAACAAATTCCCGTATATAATGGAATTAAAATGAGTAGAATTTTAAAAAAAATATTTATTGGTATTATTGGTATTTCGCTAATTACCTTTACATTGATAACGGTAATTTTGTGGAATTTTTCAAATAATATCCCTGACTATAAGTTTTTAAAGAACTATAAACCACCAGTATCGAGTAAAATGTATTCAGGAAATGGTGAATTAGTATCTGACTTCTCAAAAGAAAAAAGAATATTTGTTCCTTATAGTTCCATTCCACAAAAAGTTATTAATGCTTTTTTATCTGCCGAAGATAAAAATTTTTTTTCACATCCTGGTGTAGATGCAAAAGGAGTTCTTCGAGCAATTATTAACAATATTGGTAATATATTTACTTCAAAAAGATTAGAGGGAGCATCTACGATTACTCAGCAAGTAGCAAAGAATTTTTTATTAACTAATGAAGTAAGTATAAATAGAAAAATTAAAGAGGCAATTCTCGCATTTAGAATTGAAAGAGCACTTTCGAAGGAGAGGATACTTGAGTTATACTTGAATCAAATTTATTTAGGAAGTGGTGCATATGGGGTGGCAGCAGCTAGTTTGGAATATTTTGATAAATCAATAAAAGAACTTAATTATATTGAGTCTGCGATGCTAGCAGCATTACCTAAGGCACCAAGTAAATATAACCCATACCGCAATTTGGACTTAGCTAAATTCAGAAGAGATTTGGTATTAAAAAATTTATTAGAAAATAATTTTATTAACTCAAATCAATATAAAAATTTTAAATCTCAAAAAATCCAACTTAAAAAAGCGAAAAAAGTTTTTCTTGAAGATGCTCAATATTACATTGAGGATGTGAGAAAAAATGTAATTGAAACCTTAACTTACGAGAAAGTTTACAAACAAGGATTTAATATCAATACACCTATCAATCTAGAATTACAAAAAATTGCTACTACATCACTAAGAGAGGGATTAATTGAGTATGATAAAAGAAAAGGTTGGAGAGGACCAATTAAGAATAAAAAATTGAACAAAAATTGGTTTAATGATCTTGATAAGTACGAAATAGAAAAGTCGATAAAATGGAAAATAGCGATAATAAAAAAAATAAATAAATTTTCTGCTGAAATAGAAACTAAAGATAAATTAAAAGGCGTTATAAAATATCAAGATATAACTTGGACTAAAAAAGAATTTGATGATTTATTAAAAGTTGGAGACGTTGTTTATGTTGAGCAAATTTCAGAAAATAATTTTAGTCTTCAACAAATTCCTAAAATTAATGGAGGTATCGTTGTTATGGATCCCTACACTGGAAGAGTAATTGCTATTTCAGGGGGTTTTAGTTTTAAAAATAGTGAGTTTAATAGAGCTTCACAAGCTTTAAGACAACCAGGATCAGCTTTTAAACCTTTTGTATATGCTTTAGCTTTAGAAAATAATTTCACCCCTTCGTCTTTAGTTTTAGATGCACCTCTAGTTTTAGATCAAGGATCAGATTTGAAGATGTGGAAGCCTGAAAATTATGGAAAAAAATTTTATGGTCCTTCTACTTTAAGAATAGGCTTAGAAAAATCTAGAAATTTGATGACTGTTCGAATTGCACAAAAAATAGGCATAAAAAATTTGGCTAAATTTTCTAAAAATCTTGGTATATATGATGAACCTGACGAACTTTTATCGATATCCTTAGGTTCTGCAGAAACAACACTATTGAAACTTACTTCTGCTTATTCTGCTTTCGTTAATGGAGGTAAGTTAGTAACACCAATTTTAATTGATCGTATTCAAGATAGTGAGGGAAATACGATTTTAAATAATGAAAAAAGAAACTGTAGTAATTGTGATATGATTTCATTCACCGGAAGTGCTTATCCTGAAATTAAAGATACTTATAAACAAATTTTCTCGCCTCAGACAGCTTATCAAGTTACTTCATTATTAGAGGGAGTAGTTAAAAGAGGAACTGGAAAAAAATTAAGAGATCTTAACTTAAATCTAGCAGGCAAAACTGGTACAACTAACGAAAATACTGACACATGGTTTATTGGTTTTACATCAAACTTGGTTATAGGTGTTTATGTAGGAATGGATAATCCTGAACCCTTGGGTAAGTTTGAAACTGGTTCAAAAACAGCTTTACCTATATTTAAAAAATTTGTTGAAAGAGCTATTAAAAAATCAGATGCGAGACCTTTTAAAGTATCAAAAGGTATTACAATGATGGTAGTTGATCAATTAACTGGACAAAAAGCTAAATTTACATCAAAGAACACAATTTTAGAGGCCTATAAAAGCAAAAATGTAATTGATGGAAAAATATTATATTTAAATAATAATAGATTAGATACTAATAATATATTAAGGTTTTATTAATGGATACAAAATACTTAGATTTTAAAAGAGATATTGAAAAGATTAATCAAAGAGTGAAGGAGTATCTTTGAAAAGAATGATATTTATAAAAAATTAGAAAGCCACAATAAAAAGATACTTGATGTAAATTTTTGGAAAGATAAATCAATCTCTCAAAAAGTTATTAAAGAAAAAAAATTGTATGAAGAATTAGTAAGTTCTTACGAAAAATCTATTAATAATTTAAAAGACTTTGATGAACTCAATAAATTGGCTATTGAAGAAAGAAACACAAATTTTCAAAATGAATTATTAAAAAATATTAAAGATTTGAGAGCATTAGTAAAAAAAAATGAGATAAGATGTTTTTTGTCAAGTGAAGCAGATTCTCTTGATTGCTATATAGAGATACATGCAGGTGCGGGTGGTACAGAAAGTCAGGATTGGGCAGAAATGTTGAGAAGAATGTATCTAAAATGGTCTGTTCAAAAAAAGTTTAAGTCAAGTTTGATCAGTGAACATAAAGGTGACGAAGCAGGAATTAAATCATCTACAATTAAAATTGAGGGAGATTATGTTTTTGGATGGTTAAAAAAAGAGTCAGGTATTCATAGACTGGTAAGAATTTCACCGTTCGACTCTGGCGCTAGAAGACATACAAGTTTCGCAAGTGTTTGGGTTTATCCAGTTGTAGATGAAAACATCAACATAGAAATTTTGGATAAAGATTTAAGA
The DNA here is from genome assembly GCA_902524345.1 of uncultured Pelagibacteraceae bacterium. Lineage (GTDB taxonomy): Bacteria > Pseudomonadota > Alphaproteobacteria > Pelagibacterales > Pelagibacteraceae > Pelagibacter. The sequence continues at coordinate 32,020 of CABZCX010000005.1, forward strand.
ATTGATACTTATCGTTCGAGTGGAGCAGGCGGACAACATGTTAATACGACAGATAGCGCTGTAAGAATTACTCATATACCTACAAAAATTGTTGTTCAGTGCCAAAATGAGAGATCTCAACATAAAAATAAAGAAACATGTTTAAATATGCTCAAAGCAAGACTTTATGATTATGAAATAAAAAAAAAGGAAAAAGAAAATCAAAGTCATGAATCTACAAAATCAGAAATTGGATGGGGTCATCAGATTAGATCTTATGTTTTACAACCTTATAGACTTGTTAAGGACAATAGGTCAAATCATGAAAGTACAGATCCAGATAAAGTGTTAAATGGAGATATTGATCAGTTTCTAGAGAAATCATTATATCAAGATATATGAAAATAATTTCAAAAATTACAATAATATTTACCCTAGTTACTATTATATTTTTAACTTATTTTAGTTTTGTAGGAATTGAAACAGATAAACTTAATAATCAAATAAAAAGTAAATTAACAAGTGTACATAAGAATCTCGATCTTGAATTAAAGCAAATAAATTTAAAGCTTAACCCATTAGAACTAAAAATAAACGTAAAAATCTTAGGAGCAAAAATTAAAAGTAGAAAAGAAGTCTTAGAAACTGAAAGCATCAAAACTAAAATATCTTTAATTTCTTTTTTCAAAGATGAATTTGTGATTAAAAATCTTGATATTTCAACTAAGTCTATGGATATTAGTGATTTAATATCATTTACAAAAACCTTTAACAACAACCCAAAATTAATAATTTTTGAAAAACTTATTCAGGTTAATGGTTTTATTTTAGCAGATTTAAAAATTAATTTCGACAATAAAGGAAATATAAAAAATGATTACTTTGCAAAAGGATATGTAAAAGATGCAAAATTAAGTTTTTTTAAAAATTATAAATTACATGATTTAAATTTTGTGTTTAAAATTGAAAAGGATAACTTAGAAATCCAAGATATTGAATTTGTATTCAATGATATTAATTTTATATCAGATACAGTAAATTTAAAAAAAAATAAACTAGGATATACCTTGAAAGGAAACCTCGATAATAAGCTTGTTGAATTAAATAATAAAAACTTTGCTTTATTGGAGGAAAGATTTATTCCAGATTTGAGTGTTGAAAAAATAATTTTTGGCTCAAAAAATGAATTTTTATTCAATTTAGATAAAAATTTTAAAATTTCAAATGAGTATATACTTTCTAATATTGATATTAAAAAATTTCAAATAACAAATAATTTTAAATTAAAAAATATTTTTCCAAAAATTAATGATAAAGTTTTCATTGAAAATAATAATTTAAAAATAGAATATAATAAAAGTAATTTTTATATTGAAGGAAAAGGTGACATTTATCTGCAAGATAATAAAGATTATATTGATTTTAAAATTGAGAAAAAAAATCAATTCATAAATTTTGAGGGTTTGATAAAATTAAACAAAGATCCTTTCATCATAAATTTTTTAAACTTTAAAAAAGATCAAAATTATGAAACAAAAATTAAATTTAATGGATATAGGGATGCTACAAAAAAAATTTTTCTAAAATCGATTAGGCTCGATGAAAATAAAAATATTATTGAGGCAAAAAATATCCAACTTTCCTCTAAATTTAAGATAAAAAGTATTAACAATATTAATGCTGATTATGTAGACATCCAAGATCAACAAAATATTTTTAACATAAAAAAAACTAATAATAAATATGTACTACAGGGTAGTAGTTTTAATGGGGATAGCTTACTTGAAAATATTTTGGTTGGTGATGAGAATAAAGATTATTTTAAGGAAGATTTTGAGCTAATTTTGAAAATAAAAAAAGTTCGTTTAGATAACGAGTTTAATTTAAAAAATTTATCCGGTAATTTAAAATTTAAAAAACAAAAATTGTTTGAAGGAAATCTTAAAGGAGATTTTACAAACCAAAAAGAAATGAAATTTACAGTTATTACGAAAGATAACAAAACTATCACTACTTTATTTTTAGATTTTGCTAAACCAATAGTCAAAAAATACAAATTTATTAAAGGGTTTGATGATGGGATTTTAGATTTTTACAGTATTAAAGATGGTGATGTTTCTAATTCTACACTAAAAATCTATGATTTTAAGTTAAAAGAACTTCCTACTTTAACTAAATTATTAACCCTTGCTTCTCTTCAAGGTATTGCCGATATTTTGTCTGGTGAGGGAATAAGATTTGATGAATTTGAGATGAAGTTTGAAAATAAAAAAAAGTTAATGACTATAAATGAAATCTATGCAATTGGTCCTGCTATATCTGTATTGATGAATGGATACGTCGAAAAAGATAAATTGATAAGCCTGAGAGGAACATTGGTTCCAGCAACTACAATTAATAAAGCAATAGGTACTATTCCTGTTTTGGGGAAAATATTAGTTGGCTCGAAGACTGGGGAGGGTGTTTTTGGTGTAAGTTTTAAGGTTAAAGGTCCACCTAAAAATTTAGAGACATCTGTTAACCCAATTAAAACTTTAACTCCCAGATTTATAACAAGAACTCTAGAAAAAATTAAAAAAAACTAACTCAATTGAATTCTAATATGTCTTTTTTTTCCAATTGATAGTTTTACATAGTTATCTTTAAAAATTTTATCTGAAATTATAAACTTTTCATCCTCAATAATTTGATTATTTATTTTGACTGCTTTCCCTTTAATCAATCTCCTTACTTCACTTTTTGATTGCTCAAATTTTGCTAAAACCACTAAATCAAGAATATTTATATTTTCATTCAATATTTTTTTACTTAATTCAATCGATGGAAGACTTGAACCTGAAGAATTATCTGAAAATGCCTCTTTTGCGATTTTTTCTGATTTTAATGACTCTTTTTCACCATGAAGCATTTCAGTTGTTTTATTTGCGAGTAAAATTTTTAACTGATTTATATTTCGGTCACTAAGGTTTTCAATCTCTTGAGTTTCTATATCCGTGAAAAATTTTAAGAATTTTTTTACATCTCTATCATCTGTATTTCGCCAAAATTGCCAATAGTCGTATGGTGAAAGAAATTTTTTATCAAGCCAAACCGCGCCATCAGCAGTTTTACCCATTTTAGCTCCACTTGCTAAAGTAATCAGTGGCGTGGTTAAACCAAAAGCTTCTTTATCAGAATATTTTTTGATTAAATCAACACCATTGATTATATTTCCCCACTGGTCTGACCCACCTATCTGCAATATGCAATTTTCTTTATTGTTTAATTCTAAAAAATCATATGCCTGGAGTATCATATAATTGAACTCCATATAACTCAATGACTGTTCTCTTTCCAAACGTGTTTTAACACTATCAAATGATAGCATTTTATTTATAGTAAAGTGTTTACCAATTTTTCTTAAAAAATTAATATAGTTAAGGTTCTTTAACCATTTATAATTATCCACAAATATCGGTTTAGTTTTCTTATTTTTTTTATCTAAATATTTTTCTAATATTTTTTTAATATTTTTTGAATTTTTTAAAATCTCTTTTTCAGATAGCAATTTACGTGTTTTATCTTTTCCAGATGGGTCCCCAATTCTTGTGGTACCCCCTCCTAATAACACTATTGGTCTATGACCATGCTTTTGGAGAAGCCTTAAACACATTATTTGAAGTAAACTACCCACATGAAGACTTTCAGCAGTGCAATCAAAACCGATATATGCTGAAATTTTTTTTTTGTCTAATAACTCTGATAGCCCTTTCTCACTAGTACATTGATAAAAAAAACCTCTTTCTTTAAATTCTTTCAAAAATTTATTCATAAGTTTATAGTCTTACAATATACAAATTTTTTTAAAAAAAAATAATAATGGGTAAGTTATATACAGCATTAGGATTAATGAGTGGAACTTCAATAGATGGAGTAGATGCATCTATTATAAAGTCTGATGGTGATCGAGTATATTCAGCTTTATTTGATAGGTATTTTGAGTATGGGGATAAAATAAGACAAAAAATACTTGATATTAGAGCAAAAATTTTAGTTCCAGATCACCTTATTAAACATGAAGGCGAAATTAAAGATATAGAAAGAGAAATTACACTCTTCCATTCAAATGTAGTTAAAGAAATTATAAACAATAATAAAATAGATGTAGATCTATTAGGCTTTCATGGACAAACGATATTTCACGATAGTAAAAATAAAATTACTAAACAATTAGGTGATGGAAAACTCTTATCACAATTAACAAAAAAAAAGGTAGTTTATAATTTTAGAGAAAACGATTTAAATAATGGGGGTCAAGGTGCTCCATTAACACCGATTTTTCATAACTTAATTGCGAATAAATATTTAAAAGAAAAATTGGATAAATCTTATTCTGTTAATTTTGTTAATATTGGAGGAATTTCAAATATTACACAAACAGTTAAATGGGATGAATTAGATAAAAAAAAAAATTATATAAAAGCATGTGACATAGCTCCAGGAAATTGTTTAATAGATGAGTGGGTTAGAAAAAAATCAAAAAAGAAATATGATATTGGTGGAAAATTAGCAAGTATTGGTAAAACAGATGAACTAATTCTAAATCAAGCTTTAGAAAATTTTAATATTGGCCCACCTTATAAAGATTCATTGGATATAAAAGATTTTGATATATCTTTTGCAAAAGGTCTTTCTTTAGAAGATGGAACATCGACATTAGCAGATTTTACATCATCACAAATTTCAAAAGCTCTAAAATATTTTAAGGACCCAAAAAAAAATACAATATTTTTGGTTTGTGGCGGAGGTAGAAAAAATGAATATTTAATGAAATCAATCTTAAGATCATTTGATTTAATTGAAGATAAAAAAAAAATAAAATTTTATCCTATAGAAGAACATGGTATTGATGGTGACTTTGTAGAATCACAAGCTTTTGGTTATCTTGCAATCAGATCTTTTTTAAATTTACCAATATCTTTTCCAAATACCACTGGATGCAAAAAGCCAATTTCTGGAGGCAAAATAATTCAGAATTTTTAATATAATGTGGTTTCTTTTTTTATATATTTATCTAAAACTTTGACTAAGTCGGCTTCATTTTTTGAAAAAAAATGATTTGCCTCTTGAATAGATTGAAATTCAACTTTGATACCTTTTTGATTGCTTAATCTTTTATTTAATTCATTGATGTACTCAACGGGAACTAGTTCATCTTTCCTTCCATAAACCATTAATCCAGAAGTAGGACATGGAGATAAAAAAGAAAAATCATAAACATTTGGTTGAGGTGATATTGCAATAAATCTATTTATTTCTGGTCGTCGCATTAATAACTGCATCGCTATTAATGAGCCAAAAGAAAAGCCAGAAACCCAACATTGTGAATTATCAAAATTTTCTCTTTCTAGCCAATCTAATGCAGCAGCTGCATCAGCAAGTTCACCTTGTCCATTATCAAACTCCCCATCACTTTTTCCAACACCTCTAAAATTTACACGACAAACTGAGAAATTGTTATCCATAAAAGAGTGAAATGTTTCCACAACAACTTTGTTATTCATTGTTCCTCCATACTGGGGATGTGGTTGTAAAATCAATGCTATTGGTGAGGTACTTTTTTTACTTTTAAAATATTTAGCTTCGAGTCTTCCAGCTGGACCAGGAATAAAAATTTCTAAAATTTTATTATCCATAATTGTTAATGATAACTATTCTCAAAAAAAAAATAGACATATCACAAGTACGTGACAAATTGATAGTTTTTTTTTAAGGCTATATACTTGACTAAATTAGTCAGGTTTATATATATCCTTGCAAAATAAGGATTTATGAAACTAACATCTAAAGGTAGATATGCGGTAATGGCTTTAGTTGATCTTGCAAGATTTAACAACCTCAACCCAGTATCACTTAGAGATATTTCTTTGAGACAGGGAATTTCCCTTGATTACTTAGAGCAAATTTTTTCTAAACTCAGAAAAAAAGAAATTGTTCAAAGTGTGAGAGGTACTCAAGGAGGTTATGTTCTTAGCAAAAAAGCCAAAGAAATAAAACTTACTAATATACTTGATGCAGTTGATGAAAAGGTAAAAACTTTACAATGCAAAAAAGAGTCAAAGAAAGGGTGTAACGGTAGATCAACAAAGTGTTTAACTCATAATTTATGGGATGAACTTGAAAATCATATTAATAATTTTTTTGAAAAAAAAAGTTTAGATGATCTTGTTAAAGATAATACTGAAAAAAGAGTTTAAAAATGGATACAAGAGAAAAAGATATAGAAAAGTTAAAAGATTATAAGTATGGTTTTACAACTGATATAGAAAACATTAAAGCTCCAAAAGGCTTAAATGAAGATGTCATCAAGTTTATTTCTAATATTAAAAAAGAACCACAGTGGATGTTAGACTTTAGATTAAAAGCTTTTGAGCGATTAAAACTTTTAAAAGAACCTAATTGGCAAAAACCAAAATATCCTAAAATTGATTATCAAGACTTATATTACTACTCAGCACCAAAAAGCATGAAGGACAAACCAAAAAGTTTAGACGAGCTTGACCCTAAACTTTTAGAGACTTATAAAAAACTTGGGATACCATTACAGGAACAAGCTAGACTAAATGGAATTGCTGTCGATGCTGTATTTGACTCTGTTTCAGTAGCAACTACTTTTAAGGGTGAATTGACTAAACATGGAATAATTTTTTGCTCAATGTCAGAGGCTATTCAAAAACATCCTGATCTAGTAAAAAAATATTTAGGTACTGTAATACCAGTCACTGATCATTTCTTTGCTACACTAAATTCTGCTGTTTTCACAGATGGTTCGTTTGTTTATATTCCTGAAGGTGTTAAGTGTCCAATGGAACTATCGACTTATTTTAGAATTAATGCATCAGAGACAGGACAGTTCGAAAGAACATTAATCATTGCTGATAAAGGCAGTTACGTAAGTTATCTCGAGGGATGTACTGCTCCAATGAGAGATGAAAACCAATTACATGCAGCGAATGTAGAATTAATTGCCTTAGACGATGCGGAAATAAAATATTCAACAGTACAAAATTGGTATCCAGGCGATGAAAACGGCAAGGGAGGAATTTATAATTTTGTAACTAAAAGAGGCTTATGTAAGGGAAAAAATTCTAAAATTTCTTGGACACAAGTTGAAACTGGTTCAGCTATAACTTGGAAATATCCAAGCTGTATATTAAAGGGTGATAATTCAATTGGTGAATTTTATTCTATAGCAATTACAAATAATCATCAAAAAGCAGACACTGGAACAAAAATGATTCATCTAGGAAAAAATACCAAAAGTAAAATAATTTCCAAAGGTATAAGCGCTGGATTCTCAGACATGACTTATAGAGGTTTAGTGGATATTAATTCAAAAGCCAAAAATTCTAGTAACTATACACAATGTGATTCTTTATTAATGGGTAACAAGTGTGGTGCGCACACAGTACCCTATATAAAAAATAAAAATTTTGATTCAAATATTGCACATGAAGCCACAACATCAAAAATTAGCGAAGAACAATTACATTATTGTCAACAAAGAGGACTTAATCCTGAGGAAGCTGTTGGATTAATTGTTAATGGTTTTTGCAAGGAAGTACTACAACAATTACCAATGGAGTTTGCAGTGGAAGCTCAGAAGCTTGTAGGTATTAGCTTAGAGGGGAGTGTTGGTTAGTGCTTAAAATAAACAATTTAAATGCCAATGTTGAAAATAAATCTATATTGAGGGAATTTTCTTTAAATATAAATCCTGGCGAAGTTCATGCAATTATGGGTCCTAACGGGTCAGGAAAAAGCACATTATCTAATATTCTATCAGGAAAAAAAGGGTACGAAGTATCAGGTGAAATTTTATTTGAAAATAAAAATTTATTTGATTTTGAGACAGAAGAAAGAGCGCATAAAGGAATATTTTTAGCTTTTCAATATCCTTTAGAAATTCCAGGAGTAAATACAAATATATTTTTAAAAACATCACTGAATGCAATTAGAAAAGCACGTGGAGAAAAAGAATTAGATGCAATTGAATTTTTAAAGCTTGTTAAACAAAAAGCTAAAGAATTAAAATTTGATGAGGAAAAACTTAACAGACAATTAAATGTTGGATTTTCAGGTGGAGAAAAAAAGAAAAATGAAATTTTACAAATGTCTATGTTAGCTCCAAAATTATCTATTTTAGATGAGACAGACTCAGGTTTGGACATAGATGCTTTAAAAATAGTAGCCGATGGAGTTAATACTTTAAGAAACAAGAATAATTCTTTTTTAATAATTACTCACTATCAAAGGTTACTAGATTACATAAAACCTGACTTTGTTCATGTCTTAATGAATGGAAAAATAATTAGATCTGGTGGCCCAGAACTAGCAATTGAATTAGAAAAAAAAGGATACGAAAGTTTTCATTAAATGAGCGATCAATTACAGTCAGATTTTGATAAATTAGTAAAAACTTCAAAATTTTCTAGTGAGGAAATTAAGTTTAAAAAAAATTTTTTGAATAATTTTATTAAAAACGGTTTTCCAAATAGAAAGCAAGAAGATTGGAAGTTTTTAGATATTAGTCAGATTATAAAAAAGAATATTGGCGATTTAAGTTTTTTCAATGACTATTCACAATCAAATAAAATTGATTCATCTGTTTTAGTTGATGGTTTGGAACATAATAAGATTATATTCATAAATGGAAAAATTGAAAAAATTGATTTTAACCTCGAAGACAAAAATAAAATTGAAATAATTGATGAAACTAAAAATGATATATCATTTGATTATAAAAATTCATTAATTGATTTGAATAGTGCATTTATAGATAAAATTTTTAAGATTTTAATTAAAAAAAATTATTCTCTGAAGAAACCTTTGATGATTTATCATTTAACAAATGATAAAATAAAGTCCACTAATATCAATTTGAGATTAGATTTTGAATTAGGTGAAAATAGTTGTTTAAAACTGATTGATTATTTTGCTAACACCACAGTGAAAAACTTTATTAATATTTTTTATAACTTCAATTTAGAAAAAGACTCAATCCTGAAAAACTATAAAATTGATAAATTTAGAAATAATAATTTAAAATACTCTTTTAACAATATTGATCAGGATAATAATAGTGTTTCAGAAACATTTATATTATCTGCTGGTTCAGATTATTTTAAAAATGATATTAATTGTAATTTAAATGGTGAGTATTCATCAGCATTCATTAACGGTATTTTTTTCTTAAAGGAAAATCAACAACACGAAATTAGAACTACAGTCAATCATTTAGTAGAAAACACAAAAAGTTATCAGCTTATTAAAAGTGTTCTTGGAAAAAATTCAAAATCTGCATATCAAGGAAGAATATTTGTAAATTCAAAAGCCCAAAAAACTGATGGATATCAATTGAGTAAAGCAATACTGCTCGATGAAACATCAGAGTTTAATGCAAAGCCAGAATTAGAAATTTATGCTGATGATGTAAAATGTTCTCACGGATCAGCATCTGGTAGTTTAGATGAAAATTCAATTTTTTACTTAATGTCTCGTGGTTTGAATTATCAACAATCAAAAGAACTTTTAATTAATGGTTTTTTAATGGATGTTGTTGAAAAGATTACAGACATAGAAATAAAAAACTTAATTACAAATATTATTGAATTAAAACAATGAATATAAATAACATTAGAAAAGAGTTTCCAATTTTTGATAAAAAAATTCAGAATAATGATTTAGTTTACCTAGATAGCGCCAACTCATCTCAAAAACCTAAGGTAGTTCTAGATAGAATTAATGATTTCTATTCTAAACAGTTTTCAAATGTAGGCAGAAGCATACATTATCTAGCTGTTGCAGCCACTAATTTGTATGAAAATACAAGAACTTCTGTACAAAAATATATAAATGCGAAAGATAAAAATGAAATTGTATTTACTAAAGGTGCTACAGAAGCTTTAAATTTGGTCGCTAACACCTTAGGTCAAGCGATCTTGGAGCCAAATGACGAAATTTTAATTACGGAGCTAGAACATCACTCAAATTATGTTCCATGGCATTTTTTAAGAAAATCCAAAAATATAAAAATAAAGTTTGCAGAGATAAATGAAGACGGAGATATTCCGATTGAAAATATAGAAAAAGAAATTACAGATAAAACTAAAGTAATAGCAATAACTCATTTATCCAATGTCACTGGTGCAATTTTACCAATCAAAGAGATAACTCAATTAGCACATTCAAAGGGCATAGTTGTTGTAGTAGATGGATGTCAGGGAGGACCACATTTAAAATTAGATATGCAAGACCTGGATTGCGATTTTTACGCAATATCATGTCATAAAATGTACGGCCCGACAGGACTTGGAGTTTTGTATGGAAAAAAGAAATGGTTAGAGCAACTTCCACCATACCAAGGGGGTGGAGGAATGATAAATGAAGTTAAAAAAGATAGAATTTCTTATGGTGAGCTTCCAAATAAGTATGAAGCTGGAACAATGGCTACAGCTCAAGTCATCGCGTTTGACCAATCAATAAAATTTTTAGAAAGTATTGGAATTGATAATATTATTAAACATGAAAAAGAATTAATAGAATACGGCCAAGAAATTTTAAAAAAAAATAATTCTGTGAAGCTAATTGGAAATCCAAGAGAACGAGGCGGAGTTCTATCTTTTACTGTAGAAGGGGTACATCCTCATGACATTGCAACTATTCTAGATGAAACTGGAGTTGCTATTAGAGCGGGTCATCATTGTTGTCAAATACTTCATGACAAACTAGGTATACCCGCAAGTGCGCGAGCATCATTAGGAGTTTATAATACTAAAGATGATTTAGATAAACTAAATGAAGGTATTAATAATTGTAAAAAAATTTTTGATTTATAATGAACTTAAAAGAATTATATCAAGAAATAATTTTAGAGCATGGTAAGAACCCCCGAAATTTAGGGAAAACAGAAAATTTTAATAAAGATGCAAAAGGCAATAATCCATTATGTGGAGATAATGTACATGTATATCTAAAATTAAATGACCAAAGAAAGGTTGAGGATATTTCTTTTGAAGGAAGTGGATGTGCAATATCAATGGCATCAGCTTCTATAATGACTGATTTGATTAAAGGTAAAAGTGATAATGAAGCTAAAGAAATAATAGAGGATTTTTTAGGAATGATAAAAGAAAATCCTAAACTTAAAAATAATATTTTAAAAGAGGACGATAAAACAAAATTAATGTGTTTATCAGGTGTTAAACAATATCCAATGAGAGTTAAATGTGCTACCTTATCATGGCACACTTTGGTATCTGCAATGGAAAATGATGGGAAAGAAATAACTACAGAAAATTAATTATGGAAGTAAAAAACAAAATAATTGAGGAAATTAAAAAAATTTATGATCCTGAATTACCAGTGAACATATATGAACTTGGTTTAATTTATGATATACAAGTAAATGGTCGTAAAGCTGAAATTAAGATGACATTAACTACACCGAATTGTCCTGTTGCAGAAAGTTTACCAAAAGAAGTAAAAGAGGGTGCAATGCAAGTAGAGGGAATAGATTATGTAAATCTTGAATTGGTTTGGGATCCTCCTTGGAATAAAGATATGATGTCAGATGCAGCGAAATTGGAGTTAAACTTATAATGAACCCTATTATTAAATTAAGTGATAACGCAGCTTTAAGGATTAAAGAAATAATGTCTAACGCTGAAAAAAATGCGATAGGTGTAAGAGTTTCTGTAAAATCAGGTGGTTGTGCAGGTATGTCATACGTAATGGAATACTCAAAAGAGGTAAATCCTAATGATGAATTGATCGAAGATAAAGGAGTAAAAGTTTACATTGATTCGGCGGCAATTATGTATCTTTTAGGCACTGAGATGGATTATAAAAAGGAAGATTTCTCATCGTCATTTGTCTTCAATAATCCCAATGAAACTGAGCGTTGTGGCTGTGGAGAGTCTTTTAAAGTATAGTCCCATTTTAAACATATCAGAGTTGCATTAAACGCATGGATTGATAATATCTATCTATGAATGTCTTTGAAATAAGAAATTTGCAAAACAGCGAGGACAGAAAAGAGAAGAGAAAAACTTTTTTAAGATCTCTTATAAAGTCTGTTGATACTGGAGCAAATGGAACACTTGATTACATTGTTAAAAAAGGTTCTGGCAAAAACAAAATTGCTAAAACTAGACAATAAAATTAACAACTGTAATACATCTCAAACTCTATAGGATGAGGTGTGTGCTCAAAATTGTGTATTTCTTCAAACTTTAACGCAATGTAAGCATCTATTTGATCATCAGTAAATACATTACCTTGTTTTAAGAAATCTCTATCTTTATCAAGACTTTCCATTGCTTCTCTTAAAGATCCACAAACAGTTGGAATTTTCTTAACTTCATCTTCTGATAAAGCATAAAGATCTTTATCAAATGATTTACCTGGATCAATTTTATTTTTAATTCCATCTAATCCAGCCATTAACATTGAAGCGAATGTTAAATATGGATTACCAGCAGCATCACCAAATCTAATTTCACATCTAGCTGCTTTTTTACTTAAAGTGATAGGAATTCTGCAAGATGCTGACCTGTTTCTTGCCGAATAAGCTAATAAAACTGGAGCTTCAAATCCTGGGATTAGTCTTTTGTAACTATTTGTTGTAGCATTTGAAAAAGCATTTATAGCTTTTGCATGTTTTAAAATTCCACCTATATAGTGTAAAGCTGTATCGGATAAACCAGCATATTTATCACCAGAAAATAATGCTGTATCACCTTTCCAAATCGATTGGTGAACATGCATTCCTGAACCATTATCACCTTTAACAGGTTTAGGCATAAATGTGGCTGTCTTACCAAATGAGTGAGAAACCATGTGAACAGCATATTTATAAAGTTGTAGGTTATCTGCTTGGTCCACAAGGGTTCCAAAATACATTCCAAGCTCATGTTGGCTAGGTGCAACTTCGTGGTGGTGTTTTTCAACTTTAATCCCCATTTCTTTCATTGCCTTTAAATATTCACTTCTCATATCCTGTTCACTATCAACAGGAGGAACTGGGAAATAACCGCCTTTAATTCCTGGTCTGTGACCCATGTTTCCATTTTCATATTCTTTGCCTGAATTGTAAGGACCTTCCTTACTATCTATTTTAAATCCAGTTTCATTCATGTCATTTTTAAATCTTACATCGTCGAATACAAAAAATTCAGCTTCAGGGCCAAAAAACGCTTTATCTCCAATCCCTGAACTTTTTAGGTATGCCTCAGCTTTTTTTGCTGTTCCTCTCGGATCTCTTTCGTAAGGATCTTTTTTAATTGCATCTAAAACATCGCAAAAAAGGTTTAAAGTGTTATGAGATGTAAATGGATCAACAATTGCTCTAGAATTATCTGGTTTTAAGATCATGTCAGACTCATTAATTGCTTTCCAACCGGCTATAGATGAACCATCAAAAAAAATTCCATCTTTCAACATATCTTCATCAACCATCTTAGCATCCATGGTCACGTGTTGAAGTTTTCCTCTTGGATCAGTGAATCTTAAATCTACGTATTCAATTTCTTTATCTTTTATAATTTTTAGTACATTGCTCGAACTCATTTATAGCCTCCGTAATTCTGTGGGTTGTGATATCAAATAAAGATTGATAAATAATCCTCTTTTACTTAATAACACCTATGCATTTTTAACATAAGTGTATAATGAAATTAGATAAATAACTAACAATTAGAAGTTGAAAATGACTGCAAAGGATAAAGAGCCTGTTAAAAGAGTTGAGAAGATAATAAAGGAATTTGACGAGAAATTAAACATAAGTCTCTTAAAAACATCAGCAAGAACAGCCTTAGAGGCAGCCACTTCCTTAAATTGTGATGTTGGAGCAATCGTCAAAAGCTTACTTTTCAAGACAGACAATAAGTATGCTTTATTCTTGGTAGCTGGAGATAAAAGAGCTTCTTTAAAAAAGATAAAAAAAAATATCAAATTTTCTGATGTTTCAATGGCTTCTGCTGATGAAGTAAAAAATATAACCGGATATACTATTGGAGGTGTTTCTCCAGTAGGTCATAAGAACAATGTTGATATTTATATTGATAACTCATTAGAAAGATTCGACTTTTTGTTTGCTGCAGCTGGACATCCTAATTGCATATTCAAAATAAGCTTTTTAGATTTAAAAAAAATTACAAAGGGTGTAATTGAAGATATAATAGAATGAAACAACCAAGTTTTTTTGATTATCTTTTACTAATTTTTTTAGCACTAATTTGGGCATCTGCTTTTTTTAATATCAAAATTGCTACTTACTCATTCGGACCTATTACAATTGCATTTTTGAGAGTTTTTTTTGGAGCAATACCTGTTCTAATGCTTTGTTATTACAAAAAAATAAAATTAGAAGCATTTTCCAAAGATTGGTATTGGTTTGCTATGATTGGTTTAATAAATTTAGTTGTGCCTTTTTATTTAATTGCATATGGTGTGCAATCTGTTCAAAGTAATTTAGCAGCAATATTGATGTCAACAACACCATTAAGCTCTACAATACTAGGTCATTTTTATACTAAAAATGAAAAATTTAATTTTGTTAAAACAATTGGCATTTTAATAGGTTTTTCTGGAATACTATATCTCTTTTCAGACAACATTTTAATAAACGAAAATAATATTCTATCTGCATTATTAATCCTTCTAGGATCGACTTGCTATGTAATTGGTGGAGTCTTAACTCTTAAAATTAGTAAAAAAAAAAATGAAAATGTGACAGGTTCAATATTAATTTGGGCTGTGATAATTTTGATACCAATTGTATGTTTTGTAGAACAACCTTGGAATATAAATCCTAGATTAGATTCTACCATATCAGTGATATATTTAGGTTTTGTCTCAACAGGAATAGCATGGCTGCTAAGATTTAAAATTTTAGTAAAAAATGGATTAATCTTCCAATCACAAGTTTCTTATTTAATTCCAATTTTTGGAACAATTTTAAGTTATATATTTTTAAAAGAGTTAATTACTTTTAAAGTTTTGATCTCTTTAATCGCTGTTTCTATTGGTATTTATTTTGTTAGACGAGCTGATAATAAAGCGAGTAAAATTAGTGTTGATTAGCACAATCCAAGGTTGAAAACATTATTGACCCATTTACAACATTATCAAAAAAGTCTTTAATTATAAATATATAAATGGCTAAGAAAAAAAGGAAAAAAGCTGTAATTAAAAAAAGAAAGAAAATAAAAAAGTCGATTAAAAAAAGAAAAAAACTTAAAGCGGTACGACAAAAAAAACTTTCTTCAGTAAAAAAACCTAAAAAAATTCTTAAGTCAAAATCAACAAAACGTAAAACAAGAGGAGTAAAAATGAGTGCAGAAGCGATGAAAGTGTCATCTGTATTGGATACTTCTCATTTAAAGGTTAAATTTCCATTTAAAGCCAAATATGGAAACTACATAAATGGAAAATTTGTGGAACCTAAATCAGGCAAATATTTTGATAATGTTAGTCCGATTTCTAATGAGAAAATCTGTTCAGTTGCGCGATCAAATGAGCAAGACGTTGAAGCGGCATTAGATGCAGCTCACGCAGCTTTCCCTGAGTGGGGAAAGACAGACATCACTACAAGATCAAACATCTTGTATAAAATTGCTGATGTTTTAGAAAAAAATCTAAACTTATTAGCTGTAGCTGAATGTTTAGATAATGGAAAACCTATCAGAGAATGTATGGCAGCAGATTTGCCTTTGGTTATTGATCATTGGAGATATTTTGCTGGGGTAATTAGAGCGGAAGAAGGATCTATCGCTGAGATTGCTAATAACCAATACTCATACAATTTTCATGAACCATTAGGAGTAGTTGGTCAGATAGTTCCGTGGAATTTCCCATTATTAATGGCGACATGGAAGTTAGCACCAGCACTTGCTGCAGGAAACTGTTCAGTTTTAAAACCAGCTGAGCAAACTCCAGCATCAATTATGGTAATGATGGAACTAATTGGAGATTTATTACCTCCAGGAGTAGTTAACATTGTTAGTGGTTTTGGATTAGAAGCAGGTAAACCTTTAGCGTCTTCTAAAAGAGTTGCTAAAGTTGCATTTACTGGTGAAACAACAACTGGAAGATTGATTATGCAGTATGCTGCACAAAACATAATTCCAATTACTTTGGAATTAGGAGGAAAATCTCCGAATATTTTCTTTGAGGATGTTATGGAAAAAGATGATGACTTCTTTGATAAATGTATCGAAGGTTTTGTCATGTTCAATCTTAACCAAGGTGAAGTTTGTACTTGTCCAAGTAGAGCTTTAATACAAGAGTCAATCTATGATAAATTCATGGAAAGAGCTATTGCTAGAACTAAAGCTGTTGTTCAAGATAATCCTTTAAAAATGGAAACAATGATTGGAGCTCAAGCATCAGTAGAGCAAATGGAGAAGATAAAATCTTATCTAGAGCTTGGTAAAAAAGAAGGTGCTAAAGTTCTGACCGGTGGTAGCGTTGCTAAATTAAATAGTGGATTGGAGAAAGGAAACTATATCCAACCTACTGTTTTTGAAGCTAAAAACGACATGCGTATATCACAAGAGGAAATCTTTGGACCTGTTGTATCTGTGATTAAATTTAAAGATGAAGCAGAAGCATTAAAAATTGCTAATGATACTCTTTATGGTTTAGGTGCAGCTGTATGGACTAGAAATGGAAATATAGCTCACAGAATGGGAAGAGCAATACAAGCAGGGATAGTATGGACTAATTGCTATCATGCTTATCCTGCTCACTCTCCATTTGGTGGTTACAAACAATCTGGAGTTGGTAGAGAAACTCACAAAATGATGCTTAATCATTACCGACAGAATAAGAACTTACACGTTTCTTATGCTGAGAAAAAATTAGGCTTCTTTTAAACAAATAATATATACTGGCCCATGATTCGATATCATGGGCCAGAGAAAAAATATGAAAGTATCTGCAACACGTTCGGCTTTAAGCTTATTATCTGAATTAAAAGAAAAGTATGGTGAAAAATTGATGTTTCACCAATCCGGAGGATGTTGTGATGGAAGTGCGCCTATGTGTTTTCAGGAAGGTGAATTTCCTTTAGGTGATAATGATATAAAATTAGGTGAAATTGGAGGCGTCCCGTTTTACATGAATGGAGACCAATATGAAAAATGGAAACACACCGATTTAACAATAGATGCAGTTAAAGGTATTGGTGGAATGTTTTCACTGGATAATGGCACAGGAAGAAGATTCTTAACAAAATCTGAAATTTGTCTTGTTGTCGATAACGATAATCCAAATCATTAAATTTATTTAACAATGCCGATTTTTTTAAGTTCACAAAAAATTGTGAAGGATTGGATTGATTATAACAATCATATGAATGTTTCTTATTATCTTTTGATCTTTGATAAATATGGGGCTGATATATTAAATGACACCTTCAAAATGGGTGAGCATTCAGCAAGGACTACTGGAAAAAGTACAATGATTGTTGAGTCTCATATTACATATAATCAAGAATTAAAGATGAATGATGAGGTAAACGTAAATTTAGTTTTTTTTGATCACGATAAAAAAAGGTTGCAATATAAGATGGAAATGATCCATAAGCAAAAGCAATATTTAGCATCAACGATTGAAGTCCTTGCATTATATGTTGATTTGAATAATCGAAAAGTCTCAGAATTCGAGGGAGATAAATTAGAAATTATGGATAATTATATTAAAAACAATAAAGAAAAGTTTGATAATACAAACCTTAAGTTTTCCTCTAGATTGAAAAAGTAAATAAATTTACTTCCAGCCCGCGGACTGGAAGTAAAAATCTATTTATTGTCCTGGCGCTTTGTATGCTTTTGATGCAACTTCACTCGCTTTAACAGTAGCTTTATTAAAATCAATAGCTTCTAACATTGTTAAATTTTTAACTGCTCCTGATGCTTCTACTACAAGTTTTACTGCTGCAAAGTCTTCAAATGTTGTAAGTTCATTAACAACAATAAAGTCATATGGACCTCTAACTATATCCATACTATGCATTGTTCCACCCATAGCTTTTGTCAATTGTTCAACTACTGCTTTTCTATCACTTTTAGGATCTTTTAAAAAACCTTGAAAAGCTTTTTCAGTGTAGTTTCCCATTATATATGCTTTCATATGTTACTCCTTTCTTATTTTAAAAAAATATTATAGCAAAATTTATGTCTGTAGAAGTGGTATATTTGTCTAATTATTTTCTATTCGGTCCATTTCTTTAAGTTCGACTTCTAACTTATCTAATTCCTCACCACCTGCCATCATGCTTAAAAGTTTTTCTCTAGATATATCTTTTTTTTGATATGTTCCCATACTTTTTCCTCGATTTAAAACTGTAAAACTATTCCCAACAGGATAAGCATGATGAACGTTATGTGTTATTAAAATTACAGCTAAACCTTGTGATGCTGCTTTAACAATATATTTCAGGACCATTGAAGCTTGATGTACACCTAGTGCTGACGTTGGTTCATCTAATACCAAAACTTTTGCTCCAAAATAAATTGCTCTAGAAATTGCGAGACATTGTCTTTCACCCCCAGACATCGTGCCTACAGCTTGTGATGGGTCTCTAACATCAATACCTATTTGACCCATTCTTTCAGCGGCTATGGTGTTTGCTTTTTCAATGTCAAAAGTTTTGAAAAAAGGCAAACCTTTTTGTGGTTCTCTACCCATAAAAAAATTTCTTGTAACACTCATAAGGGAAACCAACGCTAGATCTTGATAAACAGTACCTATCCCAATATCCAAAGCATCTCGTGGTGAGTCAAAAACTATTTTTTTGTCTTCAAAAATAATTTCACCTTCATCAGGCTTATGAACGCCTGCTAAAGTTTTTATCAAAGTAGATTTTCCAGCTCCATTGTCACCAAGTAAGCACATTATTTCGCCTTTTTTTAGTTTCATGGTGACGTCTTTCAAAGCAATTACTTTACCAAAAAATTTACTTATATTATTAAATTGAACTAAATATTCAGACATCACTTAGTCTCCGTAACTTTTTTTCTAATATAATTATTGAATACTACTGCAATTAACATCATTGCGCCTAAAAAAACCTTAAACCAATCAGTATCGACATCTGTATAAAAAATTCCCATTGATACAGTGCCAAAAATAATAGCGCCCAATGCTGCTCCGATGGCAGAGCCATAACCTCCAGTCAAAAGACAACCGCCAACCACGGCAGCTGCTATTGCTTCCAATTCTTTTAAAGTTCCTCTCATAGTATCTGCTGAACCTGCATCTAAAACTTGAATACAAGCAAATATTGTCGATGCTACAGCTGTTCCAATAAATAGACTTATTTTTACTCTTCCAACAGGCACACCAACATTTGTAGCACCAACTTTATCTCCACCTGATGCAAATATCCAATTTCCATATCTAGTTTTCATAAGTATCCAAGTCGCAAATAATGTAAGAGCAATAAACCATATTACTGATGGTGGAATACCTGTAGCTAATGGTGTACCGTCAGTTCTCAGTGCAATTAATTTCATCGATCCTAGCCATGTGAATAACCATTGAAAAGTATCTGTTGCAAACAACCAAGCAATTGGATCATCCTCTATTAAAACTCTTAACCCTGGTACTTGAGTTCTTCCTGTAATTAATCTCGTAATAGCCAAAGTTGCCCCTCTTAAAATGAACAACATTGCTAGAGTTACTATGAAGGATGGAAGACCAGTTTTTACCACCATTATACCATTGAAATAACCAATCAGTATTGCCATAGCAAAAGCAAAAATAATACTCGTCCATAAAGGCCAGCCCCAATAAATTGCAGGTATAGCGATACAGATTCCTGCAAAACCAATCATTGATCCAATTGATAAATCAAACTCTCCACCGATCATTAACATTGCAGCAGCAATAGCAATAATTCCTAAATTAGCCGAAACATCTAAAAAATTTAATGTTCCATAAGCGCTAAACATTCCAGTGTCACCAGCAACTATTCCAAAAAAAATAAAAACTAAAATTGAGCCACCCAAAGCACCAAGCTCTGGTCTGTTTAATAAAACTCTAAGAGGTGAAATTTTTTTAAGTCTTTCATCTTGTCCACTATCTTTTTTAGATTGAATGCTCTCTGATTTTACAGACATATAAAAATTATAATTTAAAGATGATTAAAAAAAAGGCCTGACTAATATTAGTCAGGCCTTTAATTCATATTTTTATCTATAACCTTGAGCTGCCCATTTAATTACTTTAGACGCATTGTCAGGAGTAACAAACCCAGGTCCAGTCATTACTACACCTGCTGGCATTGTTCCCCATCTCATATATTGTCCAAAGATAGCTATTGGTAAATATCCTTGTAGATATTGCTGTTGATCAATTAAAAACTCTACTTTTCCTGCAGCAGCAGCTTTTAACATATTTGGAGACATATCAAATGTTCCTAATCTTACAGAACCAACTTTTCCAGCAGACTCGAGTGCTTTCAAAGCTGCTTCACCAGACAATCCAGCACCTAAAGTTAGAATAGTGTCATAGCCACCACCTAATTTTGCAGCAACAGCTTTTTGAATTTCTGTTGGGTCATTTGATGTACCTAAAATATCAACAGATCCACCAAAACCTTTTTTGAAACCAGCACATCTTCTATCAAGTGCAACGTTTCCTACCTCATGGTTAACACATAATGCTTTTTTTCCACCAGCAGCTTTCATTTTTTGTCCACCACCTACACCTGCTTCAAACTCAGTTTGTCCAACGTGTGCACTAATTCCTAAAGATGCATAATCATCAGATCCAGAGTTCATTGATATTACAGGAATACCAGCAGCAATTGCAGCTTTAACTGATTTTCCTAAGGCTGCAGCATCTGGTAATGTGATCACTATACCTTTTGGTTTTTGTGATACAGCATTATCAATTAATTTTGCCATTTCTACCATGTCAAAAGTAGCTGGTGCTGTGTATTTGCAAGACACTCCCATGTCTTTACATCCAGCATCAACTCCATTTTTAGCAACTGACCAGAAAGGATCGTTTGCTTGACCATGAGAAACAACAATTATATCTACAGCTAAAGCAGATACAGACATCATTGTCCATGCAGCTAAAGCCAATATAAAGTTTTTTATTGTTTTCATTATTCCCCTTTCATTAAAGTTAACTTTTAAAAGTAAAATCTAATCAAAATATCATTTAGTTGTAAAGCAGACAGGTTGTATTCTACTTAGGGTTGATTCAATTAAAGATTAAGTTTTTCAAACTTTTTTGATCTTAAAGATTTTTGAGCTGCATTCGCAATTATCAGAGCTTTTCTTCCCTCCTCAAATCCTGCAAGAGGTTGAATTTTCTTTCTAATAAATTTTGCAAAATCCTTTAATTGATTTTTATAAGCATCTTTATACCTCTCAATAAAAAAATTAAGCAAAGGAGATTTGTTCGAAGTTGATTGTGCAGAATATAAAGATGTCTCGTTTTGTCTTTTATTTTCTGAAATTAACATACCTTTTGATCCAAATAATTCTATTCTTTGATCATAACCGAAACTACAATGTCTGGAATTAGTTATTATGCACTGAACACCAGCTCTAGATCTAATTATAGTAGATGCTAATTCAAAATCTTTTATTTTATCAAATCTTTTGTCTGATATGTTGCTACCAGAAGCTATTATTTTTATAGGCTCATCATTACCAAGGTAGAATCTAACAAGATCAAAATCATGGATCATCATATCTCTAAAAATACCACCAGATTCTTTTAGATATTTCATAGTTGGTGGGGCAGGATCACGACTAGTGATAATAATTTTTTCTAATTTACCTATTTTTCCACTAAGTAATTGTTTTCTCAAACTATTGTGTGTTGGATCATATCGTCTATTAAAACCTAATTGTATTTTTGGATTTAATTTATTAATTTTTTTTTTACAGGTTTCAATTTTTTTAATACTTAAATCCAGTGGTTTTTCACAAAAGATAATTTTTCTATTTTTAACACCATCTAAAATAAATCTAATATGTGTCGATGTTGTTGAGGCAATAAAAATAGCTTTTACATCTTTATCTTTATAAGCCACAGATGGATTGTTTATAGCTTTTGTTTTTAATGTTTTTGAATATTTTTTAGATAATTTTTGTTCAATGTCATAAATATATTTAAGATTAAAATCTTTACTACGCATTAAATTTTTTCCATGCATAATACCAATTCTACCAAGTCCAAATAAAGCTATATCAATCATTTAAAATTTGTATTAAAATAATAACTTAACTAAAAAAATTTCTTATGTCAGTAAAATTAGGAGTTGCACCTATCGCATGGAGTAATGATGACATGCCTGAGTTAGGTGGTGAAACTACATTAGAACAATGTTTAAAAGAAGCCAATGAAGCAGGCTACATAGGCATAGAGTCTGGTGGAAAATTTCCAAAGAAATCTTCGGAATTAATACCAAAATTAGATCAATTTAATCTTAAACTTTGCTCAGGATGGTATGGCGCTAATCTAAGAAAAAATTCTGTTGAGGAAGAAAAAAAATCCATTCAAGAACAACTAGATTTATTTAAAGATTGTGATGCACCTTGTATAGTTTTCGCAGAAGTTTCTGGCTCTATACAAGGAGATCCTAATAGAAAATTATCAACTCGGCCTCAAATGGAAAGGGATGAATGGCAGAAGTTTTGTGAAAAAATTTCTGAACTAGGAAAATATTTAGAGGATCAAGGGATGCCTTTGGCATATCATCATCATATGGGAACAGTAATTGAAACTCAAAAAGACACTGAAAGACTCATAGAAAATACTCATGAAAGTGTAAAATTAACATTAGATACAGGACATATGTTATTTGCAAAAGGGGACTCCAAATCCATATTACAAAATTATTATGAAAGAATTTTGCACGTCCACTGTAAAGATATAAGAAAACAAGTTCTTGAAAAATCTTTAAAAGAGGACTTAAGTTTTAGAGGTGCTTTCTTAGAAGGTGCGTTTACAGTACCAGGAGATGGTTGTATTGATTATCAACCTTTATTTAATGTATTAAAAAATAATAATTATTCAGGATGGTTGGTAGTTGAGGCAGAGCAGGATCCGGCAAAAGCAAATCCGTTAGAGTATGCAAAAATTGGTTATAATTATCTTACAGATACATTAAAAAAATCTGAAATTGAAATTTATAAAAATTGATTATCTATAGAGTGAAGTTAGTTCATTATTTCCGGCAGCAACACATGGAGATTTAAAACAAGTACCCACAACCCATTCAGATCCAGGATCAGGTAAAAAATTTGATGACATCACAAATATAACACCCATCTCAACTGATTGCCCCGCCTTACCTTCTGCTTTAATTCTAGGATCAGGATCAGTTTTTACTTTAGTATCCTCTGAAAAAGGATTCTCTATATTAAGATTTTTGTTTATATAATTCACAACTTTGGATGAGGACCACTCGCCATTACACGGATCACCCCAAACAGTCAATTTACCTTCATCATTATTCCCGCAATTATTTATTTCTCCATTGATAAAATCGACTACTTTCTTATGATTTTCTTTGACTAAGTTAGCTTTTGCTTCAACTGCGGGCCTTGTACTTGCGGTCCAAATCAACATCCCAACCACATATACTAACGACAACAACACTAATGCTTCTAATAGTCCAAAATTTTTGAAATTTATTCGCATAATTAAAGTTTAATAATTTTTGATTTGTCTAATTTTTTTTCAAAAAAATCAATTATATTTTGTATTGTTTCTTTTCCCATTCTTATCATGCATTCCTCAGTAAATGCAGCGGTATGAGGACTTAAAAAAACTTTATTGTTTTTTAGCAAAGGATTATCCTCTTTAGGTGGTTCTGTTTCAAAAACATCTAAACCTGCACCAAATATGAGACTTTCATTTAATGCTTTATCTAAGTCATTCTCATTAATCATCCCACCTCTTGCAGCATTAATAATTATACAATTTTTCCTCATTGTTTTAAGTAAGTCATAATTAATAATATTTTTCGTTTTTTCATTAAGAGGCATATGTAAAGAAATGGCATCCATAGATTTTACTGCTTCTGTAAGATCTTCAATTTTTTTTCCACCCAATTCCTCAATAATATCTTTTGAAACAAATGGATCATAAACAAAAACATTCATTTCAAATCCTTTACATCTTCTTATTAAAGATTGACCTATTCTTCCAAATCCAGCAATTAAAATATTTTTTTTCCAAAGTTCAATTGTTTTTGGAAGTTTGTTTCTGTTAGAAAAATTTCCTGATTTAACAGTCTCATCATACATGTTTTTTCTCTTCGATATATTGAGCAACATAAACATAACATGTTCTGCCACCGCAACAGCATTTGCTGTAGCCGTAATTGCCAAGGTGATATTTTTTTCTTTAGAAGACTTGAGGTCAATATTGTCGTACCCAACGCCGTGGCGAGATATAATTTTAAGTTTTTTTGATATATTGATTAATTCGCTAGATAAATTTGCTGTTCTAATTGATAGACCATCACACTCCAAAATTTTTTGTTTAATATCTTTGTTATCTATATTTTCAATAATCTCATAATCATAATTTGGGTTATTCTTTATGAGATCTATCCCCGCGTTATGAATAGGTTGAATTATCAAAATTTTTTTTTTATCCGACACTTGAATTTAGTAAGCTTTAGAGTCTTCTTTTGATTTGATTGATTTTAATTTAGATACAGCATCTTTTGCACCTGCACTCATATACCTTTGATCAGATCCAATAGTTACCAAATTAAATCCTAAATTAAGCATTTTTTTTGCATACTCTGGACTAGCAATATGAATACCTGCAAAAATTTTATTTTTTTTTGCATGTTCCAAGATATTCAAAATCTTTTCATAAGTTGGACTTCCTTCAGGATTATCAAAAGCTGGTTTTTGACCTATGGCTAGACTTAAATCAGCAGGTCCAATATAAATTCCATCTATTCCAGGTGTACTCATAATTTCATCTAATTTATCCAAGGCCTCTTTTGTCTCTATCATTGCCATTTTTAAAATCTCATCATTTGCAAAATCTCCATAATCTGAACCTCCATAAATTAATCCTCTAATTGGTCCAAAACTTCTATACCCTTTAGGGGGATACATGCATGCTTGAACAAATTTTTCAGCTTCAAATTTGTTGCTCACCATTGGACAAATTACGCCGTAGCACCCTGCATCTAAAATTTTCATTATTTGTCCTGGTTCATTCCAGTTTACTCTTGCTAAAGGAGTAACATCCGTAGATGAAATTGATTGCAGCATTTGTAATGCATTTGGATAATCTATAACACCATGTTGCATATCAATTGTAAGCGAGTCCCAACCTTGATGAGACATTACTTCCGCTGAAAAAGAGCTAGGAATTTGTAACCAGCCATTAATTATTTGCTCACCATCTCTCATCATCTTTTTTATTTTATTTGGCCTCATTTAAGATTTCAAACCAAGGTGAGTGTACTTTATATTTAGATAATCTTTAATTGCCATTGAACCACCTTCACGACCATATCCAGTTTGTTTAATTCCACCAAAAGGTGCCTCAGCTATCGCAACTGCAGGAGTATTTACTGCAACAGTACCAGTTTCCATTAATTCTGAAGCTCTGTGAGCTTTATCCATAGAATTTGTATAAATATAACTACATAATCCTAAGTCATTATTATTAGCTCTCTCAACTACTTCATCAAAAGTTTTAAATGACAACATTGGAACTAATGGACCAAATGGTTCTTGTTGCATTATTGTAAAATTATCCTTTACATTGTCAAAAACTGTTGGTTCATAAAAATAGCCTTTGTTAAAACCTTGAGGTCTTTTTCCACCCAATAAAACTTTTGCTCCTTCCTTTTTAGTTGTTTCAACTAATTCTTCGATTTCTCCTAATCTTTTTGCAGTTGTTAAAGGACCTAATTGAACTCCATCATCTAAACCATTTCCTATTTTTAATTTTTTTGTTCTTTCAATAAACGCATTAATGAATTCATCTTTTCTATTTTCTTGTATATAAAATCTGTTAGGTGAAATACAAACTTGACCATTATTTCTAAATTTTGCAGTAATTGCCATATCTGCAACTTTATTTATATCAACATCATCAAAAACTATAAAAGGTGAGTGTCCACTAAGCTCCATTGTTACTCTTTGAACTTTGTCTGCGGCTTTTTTTAAGATTAATTTTCCTACTCTTGTTGATCCAGTAATTGAAACCTTTTTAATAATATCAGACTCTAACAACTCATTTGAAATACTTTCAGGATCTCCTGATAATAAGTTTACAACTCCAGGAGGGACTCCCGCTTCTTTACAAATATCTACTAACTCCATTACTGTTCCTGGAGTAATTACATCAGGCTTACAAATTACTGAACATCCGGCAGCTAATGCTGTTGAAATTTTTCTCGCTGCTAGAATTAAAGGAAAATTCCATGGCACTAAAGCTGCTACAACTCCAACTGGCTGATAATAAACATGAACTCTCGTATCTGGAAATCGACTTTCGACTGTTTGTCCATAAATTCTCTTTGTTTCTTCAGCATTCCACTCAAAAATATCAGCAGCCCCACCAGTTTCGCCAATTCCCTCAGCTAAAGGTTTTCCAACTTCAATCGTTAACCATTTTGCTAAAACATCTTGTTTTTTTCTTAAAAGATCAGCAATTTTTCTAATAATATATGATCTCTGCCAAGGTAAAGTGTTTTTCCAAACTTCCAAACCTTTCTCTGCAGATTTAAGAGCTTTTTGAACATCTGCTGAAGACGCTTTAGACGCTTGGCCAATAATTTCTTCCGTAGCAGGATTTATAACATCGTAAGTTTCTTTTTTTTCAGCTTGTTGCCACTTACCATCAATGAACTGCCCAAATTTACTATACATAATTTTTATTTTATGGTTAATTAAGCGAAATTTTAAGAGAATATATCTACAATTATGAAAAAAATAAAGCTTACATGTGCTCATGCAATTGTAAAGTTCCTGACTTCTCAAAAAATTCTTATCGATGGTAAAAAAGAACCTTTATTCGCTGGTGCTTTTGGAATATTTGGTCATGGTAATGTAGCTTGTTTAGGACAAGCTTTAGAGGAAAATAAAGATAAACTTCCAACTTATAGAGGTCATCATGAGCAAAATATGGCTTTAACAGGAATTGCTTACGCTAGAGCAAAAAGAAGAAAACAAGTATTTGTAGCAACAAGTTCTGTAGGTCCTGGATCTACAAATATGGTAACAGCTGCAGCAGTTGCGATGAGTAATAGACTGCCAATTTTATTTCTTCCGGGTGATACTTACGCAAACAGGATGCCTGATCCAGTTTTACAACAAGTAGAACATTTTAATAATCCAGGAATTACTCAAAATGATGCTTTTAAACCAGTTACAAAATATTTTGATAGAATAACCAGACCAGAACAAATTTTACAAACATTTCCCCAAGCTGTACAAGTTTTACTAGACCCAGCTGATTGTGGTCCAGTATGCATATCTCTATGCCAGGATATACAAGGTGAAATTTTTGATTATCCTGAGGATTTTTTTAAAGAAAAAATCCATAATATACGAAGACCAAGACCTGATGATTTTCAAATAAAAGAGGCAGCTGAAAAAATTAAAAAATCAAAAAATCCAATTATAATTTCTGGTGGAGGTGTTTTTTACTCAGATGCAATGGAGGAACTTTCTACATTTGCAGTTAAACACAATATACCTGTAACACAAACTGTAATGGGTTATTCTTCTATGAAAAGAGATCATTCTCATTTTTTAGGACCTATTGGAGGTCTAGGAGGAAAAGCAGCAAACAACTTTGCAAAAAAAACTGATTTAGCAATTGCTATTGGAACTAAGTTAGGAGATTTCACAACTGGGTCATGGTCCAATTTTGAAAATCCAAATTTTTCATTAGTATCAATTAATGTTGCAAGATTTGATGCTAGTAAACATATGGCACAATCAATTATTGGAGATGCAAAAGTTTCTTTAAATGAACTATCACAAGCTTTAGGTGATTGGAGAGCATCTGAGGAATGGCATAAAAAATCAAGAGATGAACTTAAATCTTGGAATGAATATGTTGATAAAGAAAGTGGACCAACTAATCAAAAACTTCCAAGTTATGCACATGCAGTTGGTGCAATTTATAGAAACTCTGATCCAAGTGATATCGCTGTTACTGCAGCTGGAGGTTTGGTAGGTGAAGTTGTTCAAATTTGGAGACCAAGAGAACTTAATACTCATGAAACAGAGTGGGGCTTTAGTTGTATGAGTTATGAAATTTCTGGAGCTTTAGGAATTAAAATGGCCAACCCAAACAAAGAAGTTATCACATTTGTAGGTGATGGATCATATTTACTTTATAATTCAGATATATATTCATCTGTAATAACTAATAATAAACTAATTGTAATTGTCTGTGATAATGGTGGTCACGCTGTCATTAATAGGCTTCAATTATTTAAAGGTGGAAAAGAATTTAATTGTTTGTTTGAGAGTTCAAATGTTTCAAATTTAGTAAAAGTAAATTTTGCAAAACATGCAGAAAGTATGGGGGCAAAGTCTGAAGAGGTAAGTTCTATCAGTGAATTAGAGGAAGCTTTCAAAAGAGCGAAGAAATCAAAAGTGACTTACGTTATTTCAATCAAAACTCATTCGTATCAATGGCTTGAAGGATCAGCTTATTGGGAAAGTCCAACTTTAGAAATTCCCAAAACCAAAGAAAATGAAAAAGCTCTAAAATTACACAAAGAAGGTAAAGCAAAACAAAGACAGGGAGTATAACCCTAATGGGCAAAGTATTTAAAGTTGGTTTAATTGGTTGTGGTCATATCGCAGAAACATATTTCAGAGCTCACAAATATTTTAAAAATTTTAAAATCATTAAATGTGCAGATGTTAAAGAAAAAGCAGCTAAGAAATGTGCTAAAATTAATAAAATTGAAGCAGTTTCGGTAAGTAATTTATTTAAAGATAAACAGGTTGAAATAATTTTAAATCTAACCCCTCCAAAAGTTCATTACCAAATTGCAAAAAAGTCTTTGTTAAATGGAAAACATGTATACTCAGAAAAACCATTAGCAATTAATTTAAAAGACGGAAAAGAATTACTAAAGCTCTCAAAAAAAAAGAAATTATATTTAGGAAATGCTCCAGATACTTTTTTAGGAGGAGGCAATCAAAAATCAAAAGAATTATTAGAAAGTAAAAGTTTAGGCAAAGTAAATTTAGGTAATGCGATTTTTGCTTTTCCAGGAGTTCAATCTTATCATCCAGACCCAGAACCATGGTTTGCAAAAAAAGAAGGTGGTCCAGTAATTGATATGGGACCTTATTATCTCACAGCATTAGTAAATTTATTGGGTCCAGCAAAAGAGGTAAAAGCAGCAAGTTTAATGAAAGGTTCAAGATTTAGAACAATTGGTATTGGTCCAAAAAAAGGAAAAAGAATTAAGGTAGATTGTCCGACGACATATTTTACAACAATCATATTTAAAAATGGAAGCATAATCAGACTCACTTTATCTTTTGATGTTATAGCCCATCAAAGAAATCATATCGAACTTTATGGAACCAAAGGTTCAATGATTGTACCAGATCCTAATATGTTTGGTGGTTCAGTTTATGTATGTAAAAAATTAGGAAGCCCATGGAGAGAATTTAAAACAAATCAAATGCCACTAGGAAAAATTAATATTAGAACGCAAAGTTCTAGAGCAAATGAGTCACCTACTAACGCAAATTACAGAGGAGTTGGTCTTGCAGAAATGGCTTATTGTATTGATAAAAAAAAGATACATAGATGCAATGGAGAAGTATCTTTGCATGTTCTTGACTTGATACAATCAACTATGCAATCTGCTAAAACAAATAAACCAATTAGACTTAGTACAACATGTAAAATTCCAAAACTTTTTATTAATAAAGAAATAAATAAATTAATGAGATAAAATATGCAGATTGGTATTGATCTTGGGGCAAGTAAGATAGAGTATGTGTTATTAGATGATGTTGGCAATGAGCATCATAGAGAAAGAACTGAGGTTCCAAAAAATTATAAAGATACATTATCCATAATTAAAAAAATAGTTATCGAACTTGAGCGTAAAGCTGGTAAAGAATTACCAGTGGGTGTATGTCATCCAGGGATTCATTCTATTCAAACAGGACTAGTTAAAAATGCGCCTAATTCTTTTTGGATAAATGGCAAACCTTTACAAAGAGATTTACGGAGTGAGATTGGTAAAGAAATTTATTGTGAAAATGATGCAAACTGTTTTGCTTTATCAGAAGCAATAGATGGTTCTGGAAAACATTACAAAATAGTTTTTGGGGTAATTCTTGGATCTGGTGTTGGGGGCGGTTTAGTTATAGATAAACGAATTGTCAATGGACCTAATGGGATTACTGGAGAATGGGGGCATAATCAAATACCGAGCGCTTGTATTGAAGGTGTTCAAATAAAAAAAACCAATTTAAGAGCTGGAGAAATAGAAAACTTTGTTGCGGGTATAGGTATTTCTAAAGCGTTCAAAAACGAGTTTAAAAAGGATTTATCTGCCCAAAAGATATTTGAGATGCATAGAAAACTTGATTTAGATGCAGAAAAATTAATTGATAAATATAAAGATCAACTCGCTATGTCTTTAGCCACTGTTGTTAATATTATTGATCCAGATGTGTTTGTTTTCGGGGGCGGGGTATCTAACGAAATAAATTTTTTAGATGAAATTAAACAAAAAATGAAAAAATTTGTAGCAGGGGGTGAATTTGAGGGGACTTTTTTAAAACCCAAATTTGGTGATGCAAGCGGTGTTCGGGGCGCAGCTCGATTAGCAAGAACCACAAATTATTGACTAGTGAATAAAATTCATTTACTACAAAAGGAGCTAATTATTTAAGTCTAGGAAGATAAATATGAAATTATGTAGAATAGGTAGTGTTGGAGAAGAAAAACCAGCAATCATAGATAGTGAAAACAATTACCGAGATTTGTCATCAATAATTAATGATTTTAACCCTGACACATTAAATTTTGATACATTAGAGAAAATAAAAAAAACTGATATTTCAAGTTTACCAAAGCTTGATTCAAGTTCTAGAATAGGTGCATGCGTCTCTAACCCATCAAAATTTATTGGCATTGGTTTGAATTTCAAAGATCATGCTGAAGAACAAAATTTACCAATTCCAAAAGAGCCAATTATTTTCTCAAAGTTTACAAGTTGTATCACAGGACCAAATGATCCAATAGTTGTACCAAAAGGATCTAATCATACCGACTGGGAAGTTGAAATTGGTTTTGTAATAGGAAAAAAAGCTATCAATGTCAGTGTTGAAAACGCCTTAGATCATGTTCTAGGTTTTTTTCTTGTAAATGATGTGAGTGAAAGAGATTTCCAAAAAAATAGAGGTTTAACTTGGGATAAAGGAAAAGGTTTTGATACATTTGGTCCAATAGGACCATTCGTAGTTACTAAAGATGAATTACCAGACTATCAAAATTTAGATATGTTTTTAGATGTCAATGGGAAAAGGATGCAAACCGGAAATACAAGTAAAATGATTTTTAATATCAAAAATTTAGTATCTTACATGAGCTCATGTATGAGCTTACATCCTGGTGACATTTGTTGCACGGGAACTCCACCTGGTGTTGGTGAAAACATGAAACCACCTGTTTTCTTAAAAGGCGGTGAAGAAGTCGTTTTGGGAATAGACAAGCTAGGTCAACAAAAACATAAAGTCATTCCTTATAAAGATTAATACAATTAAATAATGGAACTATTTATTGCTTTAGGCGCTGGATTGATAAGTTTTTTATCCCCATGCGTTTTACCGCTTATTCCAGGATATATTTCTTACATATCTGGAAGTTCAATTAATGAATTAATTGAAAAAAAAAATGTAAATTTATTTCCTATTATTTTATTTGCAGTTGGATTTTCAATCGTATTTATCTTTTTTGGCGCAGCATCTACATTACTCGGACAAGTTCTTTTACAAAATTCTTATGAGTTAAGAATAATAGCAGGAGTGATAATTATTATTCTATCTCTTCACATAATTGGAATTATAAATATAAAATTCTTGAATTATGAAAAAAGAGTACAAACTAATATAAAAAAAAATTTTTTTAGTCCAATATTAATTGGTATGGCTTTTGCTTTTGGATGGACACCTTGTATTGGTCCAATACTTGGATCAATATTAGTTTTAGCGTCAACAGAAGAAAGTTTAAAACAAGGTATCTTACTTTTGGCTTTTTATTCTATTGGATTGGCAGTTCCGTTCATTTTATCTGGATATTTGATACAGAAATTTTTAATATTTTCAAAAAATTTTAAAAAAAATATTGATAAAGTGTCAAAAATAGGTGGATCGATTCTACTTATCACTGGTATTTTAATGATTACAAATCAATTACAAGCTTTTGGTTATTATTTATTAAAAATATTTCCTTTTTTACAAAATTTTGGATAATTAAGTTATGAAAATTTATCAAATAGATTCAAGCGCCAGAAAAGAGGGATCAACTTCAAGAGCTCTAGCTAAAAAGTTATTAGATAAAATTAAAAGTCCAGAGGATGAGATAATTTATAGAGATTTGAATGAGGAAATGGTTTTCGTCTCAGGGTTAACAGAGTCAGGGATGAATATTGAAAAAAAAGATCAAACTGATCATCATAGAAAAATGTTTGAGTTATCAGATCAACTGGTTAAAGAGCTTAAAGAAAGTGATATTATTATAATTTCAGCTCCAATTTATAATTACGGACCACCAGCTACATTAAAAGCGTGGTCAGATTTAGCTGCAAGAGTTGGTGAAACTTTTAAATTTAAGCCAAATGGAAGAAGAGAGGGTTTATTAAAAAACAAAAAAGCTTATTTAGTTATTACATCTGGCGGAACTAAATTAAATAGTAAAGAGGATTTTTTAACACCTTGGTTGAAATTTATATTAAATTTTTTTGGTATTGATAAAATAGAGACAATCAATGCCGATCAAATGGCTCTAAATTATGAAAAATCAATAAAGGATGCTGAAAAACAAATTGATAATATAATTTTGTAAAATTTTAATTTCGTATATATTGTAATTGAATTAAGGGGTGTCTATACAGACTGAGATTAAACCCTAAGAACCTGTCCGGTAATTCAGAAAGGGAAAATGGATAAGTATTTTATAAGCCAATCAACTTCATTAGCTCTAGTAATTTGCACTTGCTTATTTTTCACTTTTTTTGGAGTTTACTATTCGAGGAAATTCCAAGATTTGAGCAATTATTTAACTGCAAACCGTAGTGTAGGATTGTTCTCTCTTACTACCAGCTTAACTGCATCAGCATTAGGAGCATGGATTTTGTTTGGACCAGTATCTGCATCAACCTGGGGAGGGATCGGGTCAATTATAGGATACTCTTTAGGAACAGCATTTCCAATGTTCTTTCTCATTTTTTTAGGAAAAAAAATTAGAAAAGAATTTCCAAAAGGATCAACTTTAGTTGAATTTTTAAGAAAAAAATTTGGACAGAGTTTATTTAAACTTATTTTGTTAATGATGATTTTTTATATGTTTATATTTTTATGCGCAGAAGTAACCGCTATTTCTGTTTTAATAAATTATATTTCAGGAACTCCATTATGGTTGACTGCCTTTATAGTATTATTAGCAACATTAACCTATACTCTTTATGGTGGTTTAAGAGCTTCACTTTTTACAGACAATATTCAAATGATCTTAGTTATAGCTCTTTTGATTATTTCTTTTTTTATAATTAAAAATTTAAATTTAGATCAATTTTCATTTAAATTTATAGGTGAAAAAAATCCTCATTTAATTAGTGCATCTTATATTCCAGGTTATACTGCAGGATTAACCTTTTTTATTGCAGTAGCTGCTACAAATTTGTTTCATCAAGGTAATTGGCAACGAGTTTATGCTGCTAAGAATTTGGTGACTTTAAAGAAAAGTTTAATATTCTCTTTTTTTATTATTATTCCAATAGTTTTTTATACGGGTTTTGTTGGAATGGTTGCTTTTTCTATTGATCCAGTTAATAGACCTGATCTTGGTTTTTTTTCACTCTTACTTAAAAATAACTCTACTATGTTATCTTTAATAGTAATAATTCTTGGGCTTGCTTTAACGATTTCAACGGTTGATACATTGGTCAATGCAATCTCAAGCTTAATTGTAGTTGATGGTAAAGCAGTAATTGAGTTTAAAAAGAGAAAGAAAATAAACTATCTTAAATTTTCAAAATACGTAATTTTACTCTTATCTTTGATCTCTTTTTTTATAGCATCTAAAGGATTTGATATTTTGTATCTTTTTTTATTGGCAGATTTATTTTGTTGTGCATTTGTTTTTACTATCTTTTATAGTTTTTTTGATAAGAGAATTAATGAAAAAACAGCATATTTTTCAATTATAATAGGGCTAATTGGTGGCTTACTATTGTTTCCATCACCAGATTTTTCTAAAAGTTTATTAGTTGGTTTTCTTTTATCAAAGGAGCTATTTACACCTTTTATTAATCAATCATTGCTGTTTGTATCATTTCTGATAGCTACCTTTTTACCTCTAGTAGTTTTAAAGTTAACAAAGTTTAGATAATACAAGATTGTATAAGTTAAATTAATCGCTATATAACACTTCAAATGCTGGAAAAACAAATCGAAATTAAAAATCTCTCAAAGGTTTATGATAATGGCTTCAAGGCTTTAAATAATATTAATTTACAAATTAATAAAGGAGAAATTTTTGCAATGTTAGGCCCAAATGGAGCTGGCAAAACATCTTTAATAAGTATAATTTGTGGTATTGTAAAACCAACTTCTGGAAAAATTACTGTCGAAAATTTTGATATAATTAAAGATTATAGGGAAACTAGATCAAGAATTGGATTGGTTCCACAGGAGCTTACTCTAGAACAATTCGAGACAGTTTTTAATAATGTTTCATATTCAAGAGGTTTATATGGAAAAAAACCCGATCCAAAACATATAGAAAAAGTTTTAAGACAATTGACACTGTGGGACAAGAAAGATTTAAAACTTCGTCAGCTATCTGGTGGAATGAAAAGAAGAGTTTTAATTGCAAAAGCACTATCACATGAACCTCAAATTTTATTTTTAGATGAGCCAACTGCAGGCGTAGATGTTGAGTTAAGACAAGAAATGTGGAAAGTAGTTAAGTCTTTAAGAGAGACAGGTGTTACTATAATTCTTACAACTCATTATATAGAGGAAGCTGAGGCGATTGCGGATCGTGTGGGTGTAATTAATCAAGGAGAAATTATAATTGTAGAGGAAAAAAATGAATTATTAAAAAAAATGGGACAAAAAACATTAACAGTTGAATTACAAGAGGAAATAAAAAATATTCCGGTTTCCTTAAAGAAATATAGATTGGAAATTGGAAATAATAGAATGTCTCTAGACTACACTTATAATCTCAGTGAAAAACAAACAGGTATTACAAATCTTTTACAAGATATTAGGGATTCTGGTTTAAAATTGAAAGATTTAAAGACTGAGCAGAGCAATCTAGAAAAAATATTTGTAACATTGGTAAGGGAAAATAATGAAAATTAATTTTTATGGCTTTAAAGCAATTTATTTTCATGAAATGGATCGTTTTAGGCGAACACTAGGTCAGTCACTTTTATCTCCTGTTATATCTACCTCATTATATTTCATTGTATTTGGTTCAGTTATAGGAGGTTACGTTCAAAAAATCGATGGAATTAGTTATGGATCATATATTGTACCTGGACTCTTAATGTTAACCTTATTAACCCAATCAATAAGTAATACCTCTTTTGGTATTTTTTTTCCTAAATTTAATGGGACTATTTATGAAATTTTGGCTGCCCCAATTTCAACTTTTGAAATCGTATTAGCTTTTGTAAGTGCGGGTGCCACAAAAACCTTAATAGTTGGAACTGTTATATTTATGACCTCTTTATTTTTTGTTGATGTTGAGGTTCAATTCCCGTTGTTAATGATCTTTTTACTAATTTTGGTCTCTTTTACTTTTGCCTTATTTGGATTTTTAATTGGAATTTTGAGTAAAGATTTTGAACAGATGTCTATAGTGCCATCATTAGTTATAACACCTATGGTGTTTTTAGGCGGAAGTCTTTATTCTTTAGATATGCTGCCAGAATTTTGGCAAATGATTACTTATTTTAATCCAGTAGTTTATTTAATAAATGGTCTTAGATTTTCCTTTTATGGTATTTCAGATTTTAATATTTTGATCAGTGTTGGATTGATGGTTTTATTTCTAATAATTTGTGTGTTTGCTGTCTCAATATTACTCAAGAAGGGTTATAACATTAAGTCATAACTGACCCATCACTGGGCCAGTTAAAACTAATTTATAAGAGGAATTTATTTATTAGAATTGCTCAGACTCTGTTGAGCCGTTCATAGCGGTAGTAGCACTTTTCCCGCTACTAATTGTATTTGATACAGCGTCAAAGTATGAAGTACCGACTTCTCTTTGATGTTTTACGCTGGTGTACCCATCTTTTTCACGAGCGAATTCTTGTTGTTGAATTTTAGAATAAGCGGTCATTCCTTCTTTTTTATATTTTTCTGCTAATTCAAATATAGCTATATTTTGAGTATGAAATCCTGCTAGAGTAATAAACTGGAATTTATATCCCATTTTACTTATTTCAGTTTGAAAAGTTGCTATCTCGCTATCTGATAAATGTTTTTTCCAATTAAAAGATGGTGAACAATTATAAGCTAACAGTTTTCCAGGAAATTTTTCATGGATAGCATCTGCAAATTTTTTCGCCTCTTTAAGGTTAGGAGTTGCAGTTTCACACCATATTAAATCTGAATAAGGTGCATACGCCAATCCTCTAGAGATCGCTTGATCAATTCCCGCTTTTACATAATAAAAGCCCTCTGGTGATCTTTCTCCAGTTAAGAAAGGTTTATCATTGTCGTCAAAATCATTAGTAATAAGTTTTGCGGCATTAGCATCAGTTCTAGCTAAAATTATTAATGGAACATCTGCTATATCAGCAGCTAACCTTGCGGCTTTTAAATTTTTAATCATTGTGCCTGTTGGTACAAGAACTTTACCACCCATGTGTCCACATTTTTTTTCGCTGGCAAGTTGATCTTCAAAATGCACACCTGCAGCTCCAGCTTTGATAAATTTTTTAGCTAGCTCAAATACATTTAAAGGTCCACCAAAACCTGCCTCACCATCAGCAATAATTGGAAGCATATAATCGGTTCTTTTTTCTTTCTTCATATCACCATCATTAATTTCCATATGTTGAATTTGATCTGCTCTAATTAAAGCATTGTTCATAGATTCAACTAATTTTGGTGCACTGTCATAAGGATATAAAGATTGATCTGGATACATTTCACCAGCAGTATTTGCATCAGCTGCTACCTGCCATCCACTTAAATAGATTGCTTTAAGTCCAGCTTTTGCATGTTGAACTGCATGATTTCCTGATAAAGATCCTAAAGTGTTAACATAAGGCTCTGAATTTAAAAGATTCCATAATTTAACAGATTGTTGTTTACACAATGAATATTCAATTTTAATCGAACCTCGTAACCTCTCTACTTCTTTGGGTGTATAATCCCTTTTTATTCCAGCAAATCTTTTTAGGTCGTATGATATATTCTCTGCACTCATTTACTCTCTTTCTAAATTAGGCTTTGAAAATGAGATGTTAAAAATTAAACTAGTTTGACTCTCTTGGAGTCTCAACTAAATCTTGCATTCCACTTGAACCCCAATCACAATGATCGTCTCTCATGTAGGTGCCTCTTCTATTATGCTGAGCTAAGTCCTCATGACTAATGATTTGAGCCTCATTTTCGTAGTTTTTTAATTTTTCGTCCATGTAAATCTTATAATTTACAAAATTTACAAAATCTACAAAAAAGCATAAAAAGGTTGTAAATTAAGGAAAATTATTGTAAATATAAATTTACAAAATTTACAAATAGAAAATATGAGTCAATTAAATTTAAAAATAGGCCCAAAAATAAAGGCTTTTAGAAGACAGTTAGGTTTACAAGCCAATAAGCTTGCAGAGGAATTAAATATTTCACCAAGTTATTTAAATCTTATTGAAGGGGGTAAAAGAAAGATAGATGGAGATTTATTATTAAAGATTTGTGATAAATTGAATATAGAACTTTCACAATTAACTTCAAAAATTGATGTAAATTTAGAGAACACTTTATCAGAAATTTTAGATGATAAGTTATTTGAAGACCTAGATATTTTAGGTCCCGAGGTAAAAGATTTAGTTAGCACAAATCCAAAAATTGGAAAAGCAATTGTTCGGTTGGGTGATATTCTGAAGAAAAAGGATCATGAATTAGTTAATAAAATAGAAAAAATTTCTGGTAAAATTGTGGATAATAGAAAAAATTCTTTCCCAGGTGAAGTAATTTCAGATTTTTTACAAGAAAATAAGAATTATTTTCCAAAATTAGAAGATTTTGCAAATCAAGTTTTTGAGAAAGTACAAAAAAATAATAGAACTAGATATATTGCTCTTTGTGATTATTTGAAATCAGAATATGGAATTGTAGTTAAAGACGTAATTCCTGAGGAAGACAAACCTTTTTCTAAAATTTTTATAAAAAATAAAAAAGAACTATTGTTAAGTGATTATAGTTCGTTAGAGACAAAAAAACTTCATGCTGCTGCTCAAATTGCGCAAGAGGGTGCAAGTAAAGATATTGAAGATTATTTATCTAAATTTTCTTTTCCTTCCGAGGAGTCTAAGAAGCTTTCGAAAGTAGCATTATTGAATTATTGTGGAGCAGCAATCTTAATGCCGTATAAACTTTTTCACTCTGAATGTAAAAAACTCAAATATGATTTAGAATTACTTCAAAATACCTTTGCAACATCTTTTGAACAAGTTGCACATAGAGTAACTTGTTTACAAGATCCAAAGTTACCTGGAATTCCATTTCATTTTTTGAGAGTTGACATGGCTGGAAATATTTCAAAAAGATTTTCTTTATCAGGTATTGAAATTCCAAGATATGGAGGGGCATGTCCTAGATGGAACGTGTATTCAGCATTTACTAGACCGGGGGTTATCCAAAGTGCTGTAAGCAAAATGACTAATGGAGAAAAGTATGTTTGTATAGCTAGAACAGTTGAGAAGGGTATAGGACGGTTTGGTAGGACCAAAAGTATTTTATCAATAGGATTAGGATGTGAAGCAAAATATGCAAAAGACTTTATTTATACAGAAAATTTAAATATGAGTGATAAATCAACAGAGATACCTATTGGTGTGTCATGTAGAACCTGTGATAGATTAGACTGTTCTCAAAGAGCATTTCCACCATTACACAAAAAATTTGACGTTGATATTAATGCAAGAGGTGTCTCTATTTACGTCAGCGATAAAAAAGATTAAAAATGATAAAATTTATTATTCCAGCGATTATTGTTTTTTTGATAGTATTATTTTGGGAAAAAATACAAGAATTTTTTTATAATAAATTTAATATAAAAATGAATTATATTGTATTGGCTATTTTCACTATAATTTTAACTATTGTAATAGCTTTATTATATTTTTAATTTAATGGACTTAAAAATTGAAATTATAAAAATTAGATCATGAGAGAAATATTTAAAAATGTAAGAGATAAGTTGGCTTCAAAGTATTTAGAAAACAGCCTATCCAAAAGTAATAAAAAATTTAAACCTCGAATAAAAGCTCGAATAAGAAAAAACAAACATCTAATAAGTAAAAATATAATTAATTTCTTTGATTGGATCAAAGGAGCAGAATTAGTTGAATTAAAAGAATGTAATACTAATGAGGACCCGGTGAGACCGGAATTAGACAACACTTTTAGAACAAGTTTTGGAAGAAAAATATACGGAGTTAAATATAAAAATGAAATTCATGCAGTAATGTGTTTTGCTTTTACAAACAAAGTGCCTAAAGACGTTGTGCAACTTGATAAATTTAGTCATGATGCTTTCCTACAAAGCACCCAAAGAGGTCAAAGTGTTGGGCAAATTGCTATTGCATATACTGTGTGGTCTAAAAAAAGAGGTGGTGGAAAATTAATTGTAAAAGAGGTATTTAAAAAAATTAAAAAATCAAATCATTTAAATAGACTGGTGACTTTGTCTCCGCTAACCGATATGGCAACTAAGTTTCACTTAAGAAATGGCGCTAAATTGTTACAGGTTAACGAGTCTACACAAAATTTTGAATATATTGTAAGCAAAAAATGATTTCATTTATCCTAAGTTATCTGGTTCCATTTCTCATACTTATTATGATTGTTGTTTTCATCCATGAATATGGACATTATTATTTTGCAAAAAAATATGGTGTGGGTGTTACAGACTTTTCAATTGGATTCGGTAAAGAAATATTTGGCTGGAATGACAAGTCTGGTACGCGTTGGAAATTATGTTGGATACCACTTGGAGGCTACGTAAAATTTTTTGGAGATCGAAATGTTTTTTCTCAAGCTGATCAAGAAGAATTAATTAAACAATATAATGATCAAGATAGGAAAAAATTATTTGTTCTCAAACCATTATATCAAAGAGTATTGATAGTATTTGGTGGTCCACTAGCTAATTTTATTTTAGCTTTAGTCATCTTTTTTTCAATTTATACTTTTATTGGTAAAGATTTTACCCCTGCTGTAATTAATGAAGTACAAAAAGATAGCCCTGCAATGATTGGTGGCCTTAAACAAGATGACATTATTTTAGAAATTGATGGTAACGAGGTTCAAAGTATTATGGATGTGTCTAAATATATAACAATGTCTTCAGCTGATATTATTGATTTTAAGGTCAAAAGATTTTCTGATGAAATTATATTAAGAGTAAAACCTAATACTGTTCTTGGTGAAGATAACCTTGGTAACAAAATCCAAAAAAGAATGGTTGGGATTAAACTAGGTGCTTACAATAATGAAATCAATCATGTAAAGTTAGGGCCTGTTAAAGCTCTATACCACGCTGCAAATGAGGTTTTTTATGTTTGCACTGCATCATTAAAATATATAGGTAGCATGATAATTGGCAAAGCTGATACATCACAATTAGGAGGACCCATAAGAATTGCAAAAATATCGGGTCAAGTTGCTGAATTCGGGTTTTTAGCATTTGTTAGTATGATGGCCTACATTTCTATTAGTTTAGGCTTAATAAACTTATTTCCAATACCTATGTTAGATGGAGGTCATTTAATGTTTTATACATTTGAGAAAATTTTAGGTAGGCCGTTATC
Organism: uncultured Pelagibacteraceae bacterium; assembly: GCA_902524345.1. Taxonomy (GTDB): domain Bacteria; phylum Pseudomonadota; class Alphaproteobacteria; order Pelagibacterales; family Pelagibacteraceae; genus Pelagibacter. The sequence goes on from CABZCX010000005.1 coordinate 73,325, forward strand.
ACAAAAAACCCAGGAAAGTTTTTTTCGAATCGGTATGATTTTACTTCTAACATTGATGTTTTTTACAACATTTAATGACTTAAAGGATCTTGGCGTATTACAATAGGGTTTATCTAAAAATTCAAAAAAGCCAATAAAATCAATATTTTTTTACTATACTAGATATTGTGCATAAGTATTTTATATACACTAAAAAAAGTCTTGATTTATCAACACTTTTGATAAAGATAGTAAATAACCTAATAAACCGGAGCTAAAATGAACAAAAAACAATTAGTGGTCAAGCTTTCAGGAGCTTTAAACTTGAGTAAAGCTGATGCTGAGAGAACTTTTGACACAATTACCAACACTATTTTGGACGCTTTAAAAGCTGACGATTCAGTCAAAATTGCTGGATTTGGCACATATAAAGTGGCTAAGAGAAAAGCTAGGGTTGGAAGAAACCCAAGAACTGGTGAGCAAATTCAAATTGCTGCATCACAGAAGGTCAAATTCTTACCTGCAAAAGCTTTAAAAGAAGTTTTCAATAAATAAAGGTCTTTACAGCCTTAACATAATTGTGTGTTAAGGCTGTTACTATATGCATATTCTGCATATCAAATTCTCATAATCAACGTTAGTTTTTCATAATTTTGAAAATATAAGAACTCCCTTAACAGGGAGGTCTTAATGACTAAATTTTTAAAAAAAATAAGTGTGCCACTTGTTAGTTTAATTTTTTTATTAAACATGAGTAGTGCAGGATATGCAGAATCAACTGTTTCTGCAGAAGTAGGGTTTATTTTTAATACTCTACTATTTTTAATGTGTGGATTCCTGGTCTTTTTTATGGCTTGTGGATTTGCAATGTTAGAGTCAGGTATGGTTACATCGAAAAGTGTATCTGTAATCTGTGCAAAAAATATAGGTTTAGTATCCATTGGAGCAATAATGTTCTGGTTGGTTGGATATAACCTAGCATATGGTATCCCAGAAGGAGGATACATTGGAAAATTCATTCCATGGAGCGACGCTAGTAAGATAGATACTGGTTATGCAGATGGATCAGATTGGTATTTCCAAATGGTATTTTGTGTAACAACAGTTTCAATTGTTTCTGGAACAATGGCTGAAAGAATTAAATTATGGCCATTCTTTTTATTTGCAGCAATTTTAGCTGGTGTTATTTATCCAATTGTAATGGGTTGGCAGTGGGGAGGCGGCTGGTTAGCTAAAGCTGGTTTCTCAGACTTTGCTGGTTCAACATTAGTACACTCAACTGGTGGAGCAGCTGCTTTAGCTGGTGCAATACTTATTGGGCCTAGATTAGGTAGATTTACTAAGTCTGGAGCTCCAGCACCACTTAAACCTTTTGCAGCATCATCAATTCCATTAGTTACATTAGGTGTATTCATCTTATGGCTAGGTTGGTTTGGATTTAATGGTGGTTCACAATTAGCAATAGGAACCGCTCCTGATGCAATTGCTGTATCGAAAATATTTATAAACACTCTATTAGCTGGTGCAGGTGGTGTAATGGCCGCTGCAGCTGTCACTAGATTATCTGGTAAAACAGACGTTGTGCAAATGCTTAATGGATGTATTGGTGGCCTAGTTGCTATTACTGCAGAACCATTAATGCCTTCACCGTTTGCTTCAATTTTAATTGGTGCAGTAGGAGGTATAATAGTTGTTTATGGTACGAAGATGTTGTTTGCTTTAAAAATCGATGACGTAGTCGGAGCAATTCCTGCTCACATGTTTGCAGGTATCTGGGGAACTTTAATAGTTCCAGCTACAAACTCGGGTGCGAATTTTGGTACTCAGTTACTAGGCGTAATTTCAATAAATGCATTTGTATTTGTTGCTGCGTTTATAGTTTGGTCATTGATGAAAGCTACAATGGGTATCAGATTGAGTAAAGAAGCTGAAATGAAAGGAACTGACGTGTCAGAGACTGGAGTTATAGCTTACTCAATTAGAGACTAATTGCTTGCAATATAAAGGAACTCTTCGCTCTCTGTAAAAGAATTACTCATCGGAGAGTTCCTTTAAAACTTTTCTCTCTCTAGTTAGTTAAAACTAAAAGCCCCCTCCCTCAGGGGGCTTTTTTTTATATGTTTTTTATAATTTCCTCAAAAACTCTTAAGGGTTTTAATTCTCTCATACCCTTCCTGTCTCTAATCCAAATATTATCAACATAATTTTCAGGAGTTATAGGTTTAATCTTGCTATATTTTAATTCACTTACAGGGTCAGTCGCAATAAGCCCGAAGGTTTTTACACCTAAAGCTGCAGCTAAATTTAATGGACCTGAGTTATTACCTATAAAAAAATTAGAATTTTTTATAGCAAGAATTACGCCACTTAAATCTTTGTTTGAACAATCTATAAAGTATGGTTTTTTTGAGTTTTGTATAATTTTTTTTGCAATATAAGACTTTTCAGGGCCGCAAATTAAATAAATAAAGTCAAATAACTTTTTTTCATGTAATAAATCTGCTAACTTTATAAAATCTTCTTCGTACCACATTTTAAAATCTTCAAAAGAATCAACTCCAAAAGCTATTTTTTTTCCTTCAACTAAAAGATCACTATTACCATCTTTAAATCTTTGGATATTTACCTCCAACTTAGGAAATTTTTCTTTTATTTTAATTGAATTTATTTTCAAAAATTTTTGAGATTGTTCTGAATAATTTAAATTCCAATCTTCTTCATTTAAATAATTTTTAACTGTAATCCATTTTTTTTGATTTTTAAGCCCAGGTGCAATTATATTTTTAATTCCAGCAAGTTTTGCTGCAATAGCAGGTTTGTTTACTTTATCTAAAATATAAACAAAATCATAGTTTTCTAAATTAAAAATTTTTTTTAATCTAAAAACGTCAATCCAGTAAGCTAGTCCTTTTCGAAAATCATTATAATATATTTTATTAATGTGACTAAGATCTTTTAAAATATTTTGAGCTTGAGTTTTTTTTCTTACAATCAAATCAATTTTTTCATTATGATGTTCGCTTATAGCCTTAATGTAAGGTAGCTGCCAGATTAAATCACCTAATTTATGATGTGTATAAACTATGCAAATTTTATTATTCATCAAATTTTAATTTAATTTCTGGGCCACTTTTATGATTTTTAAAATCTAATCCTTCAATAGGATAGCTTCTTTTTGTTATCTCATTTGTAATCTCGAACCTTTTTGGATTTATAAATGTCATTTCAATAACTTGTGGAATACCATTTTCATCAACCATTGCATAATTATTTGCATTTATATGAATATTTTTAAGCATAGTATTTTCAATAAATTTTTCGACCTGTCTTAAATTCTGTTGGAAACTTAAATTATGAAACTCAATAATAAGTAAATTTATTCTATCTAAATTTTTATTTATCTCACTTAAAATTTTAAATTCATCTCCCTCAATATCTATTTTTAAAAGTATATTATTATTATCACCAATCGCTTCTGAAAGTGTTACTTGTTTATCACCATCTTCTTTTTGAAAAACAATCTTTTTCATATAATGTTTATTTTTTCCTCTAAAAAAACTTAAATAACTGAGATATTTAAATATACCTAAAATTTTATTAGGTGTATTTTTTTTTAGCATCAAAAATGAAATAAGATCCTTTTTGAATCTTTTCAGCCAAAACTTAGTGTCGACTGTATGATCATATGCCTCGACTCTAGAATTCTTATTTTTATTAATAAAATCTTTTTCAAATTCCCAATCATCGTTTAAACCGCAGGTGATAATTATATCTGTATTATCAATTACTCTTTTGTCAATTACATATCCGCCATCCTTTTTAGGACCTATTCTTATTAAATTTGATTTATCTAAATGATATGGTTTTAATTTTTTAGGTAACACAATTTTATTTATGTATCATAAAAAAAATTATATAATAATACTAATGAATATAAAAACATCTCAAACACTAGTTTCAGAAGCATTAAATGAAATTAAAACTATTTCACCTGATAATGCTTTTGAAATGTCAGAAAATAATCAGTGTAATTTAATTGACATAAGAGATATTCGTGAACTTGAAAAAGAAGGAAGGATTGATAAGTCTCTTCACATACCAAGAGGAATGTTGGAATTTTGGCTTGATCCTCAAAGTCCATACTTTAAAGAGGGAAAAATAGATATGAGTAAAGAAATGGTTCTTTTTTGTGCTGGCGGTTTAAGATCCGCATTAGGCGCTAAAACTTTAAAAGATATGGGTTTTGAAAAAGTTTCACATATTGACGGGGGTTTCGCTGCTCTAAAACAAAGTAAATTTAAAATAACTTAAGACTTAAATTCATCAAGTGCGTATTCGAGTCTATCCTGTCCCCAAAAAAGTTTATTGTTTACAATAAAAGTTGGAGCACCAAATATATTTTTTTCAAATGCAAGATTTGTTAAATTTTTTAATTCATTTTTAATTTTTTCATCTTTAATACCTGTGATAAATGACTTTTGATCAATTCTACAATTAGATAAAATTTCTTTTACATTTTCTTCTTTTGATATATCTACATTTTCTTTCCAATAAGCATCAAAACAAGTGTCAAAAAATTTATCTTTTTTATTTGTGTCAATAAAAAGATAACCCCTCATTAAATATAATGAGTTTATTGGGAACTTTTCATTCCATCTAAATGAAATATTATTTTTTTTTGCAATTAAAATACAGTCTTCTCTCATGTTTTTCATTTTTCTTTCATTAAATGCAGGTGCAGTAATATTACCTAAATTATGTAGACCACCCAATAATATAGCTTTGTAATTAAAATTTTTTCTTTCATTGATATTTAAAATCTTTTTATGGGCTAAATATGAATATGGGCTAATAAAATCAAAATAAAAATCAATTAATTTATTCATAAAGATTAATATTTTTTGCATAAAATATTCTTATTAACCAATATATGAATACTCCTAGAGGACCAATCAAGTAAGTTAATATTAAAGGAAAAGCGACTAGTATTTTGTTAATATATAACTTTTGTGAGTCTCTAACCATCCATCCTCCAACAAATAAATTTATAGATACAAAATGTATCCAAAATAAAATAAGAAATAAATTATTTGAAAATAAATTGGATAAATTTGACATACTTAAATAAAGTTCAAAGTTACCGATAAAATCATATGAACTTAAATAAGATTTATATAATGCAAATATATAAGTTCCAGTTAGTAATAAGATTGGCAGAATAGAAGTAACAAAAAATTTATTTATATTTGATGATGGAAAAAAAATTAATATTAGCCAGAATGGCAATACACCTAAATTTACCCAAAAATACAGAATTTCAATTGTAAAATATGTATAAATTTGTTCGATCATTTAGAATTATATTATATTAAATCTAATAATGATTCCTATAAGAAATAAACGAAAAACATTACAAGCAACTGTAGATGAAATAAGAAATTTTGCACTGGCTTATGTTGATAAATATGCACCATCAAAACAACAATTACGCACATATTTATTGAAAAAATATTTAAAATTATCGGTGCCAAATATAAAAAAACAAGATGTCACTAATTTAATTGACGTTGTTCTTTCTGATTTAGAAAAGAGTAAATTTATAAATGACAAATTCTATTCAGAAAGTAAGGCTAAAAGTATGATCCGTAGGGGCAGTTCAATAAATAAAATCAGAAATTATCTAATTGGAAAAGGCGTGAAAGATCAATTCATCAAGGATACTGTTAATAAAATTAATGAGAATAATTCAGATCAAGATTTTTTTTCAGCAATTAAAATTTGCAAAAAGAAAAGAATAGGCCCAGCAAGAACCGAAGATAATCGCTCATTATTTTATAAAAAAGATATATCTCTATTAGCAAGAAATGGATTTGACTTTGAGACTTCAAAAAAAGTTATGGATTTACAAAAAGATGATTATATAAAAATAATAAGATTACTTTAATTTATTTTTTTTTTCATCTCTAATTAAATTATTGATTTTATTTTTTATATAGTTTTTTACAAAAACAAATACTAATAGACCAAAAATTGATACGGAGACAATAATAATCAAAATTATTCTTAATTGATCATCCATTTTAAATATTACTTCTTTTTAAAATTAAGCTAGTGTTTTTAAAATCTTTCTTGCCATATTTAATTTTTTCATTATTAAAATTAGTCACAATACCACCTGCGTGCTCCAATATAGCATGACCAGCAGCTATATCCCACTCTCGGGCTCTTGGTTCTGCCACATAACCATCGTACTCGCCAGCCGCTATAACACAAAATTTTAAAGAACTTTTCATTTTAATAAATTGTTTTACATTTAACTTTTTGTAAATACTTTCGATTTCAGGCTTAATATTATTTGAGTAAGAAACGAATTTTATTAAATTTTTGTCAAAATTTTTTGAACATTCTAGTTTAACTTTATTCTCACCTACAATCTCATAAGAATTATTTAATCCGTATGAATAAAACATTCTTTTTTTTGCTGGAGCAAAAATTAGTCCAGCAACTGGTTGATTGTTTAAAATTAGTCCTGCATTAAGTGTAAATTCCTCTAAATTATTTATATAATCATATGTGCCATCAATAGGATCAACTAACCAAAAATCATTAAGATTTTTCTTATCTTTATTTTCAGAACTTTCTTCAGAAATAATTGGCAATTCAGGTGTTAGAGCCTTTATCTTAGCAGTTAAAATATCATTAACTTCTATGTCTCCATTACTAACAGGCGTATTATCAGACTTTATTTTTTTTTTTAGACCTATCTCTCTCAAATTTAAAGCTACTTGACCAGCGTGTAAAAAAGTAGAGATTAAACTCTCAACAATTTTTTTTATATTTTCATCATTCATATATTTTTATTAATACTATATTTTTTATATTAATTACTTTTTTTCCTACATTTTCAAAATTAACTGTAACTTTGTCATCAATAATTGATTGAACTTGACCAACACCCCATTCACTGTTTGCTGGATTTTTTACTTTATCTCCTGGTTCAAAATCTAAAATCATTCTATTTTATTTATAGTAAAAATGAGTATAAATACCAGCAAATGAATGATGAATTAAACTCAATCGGGTTAAACAAAAAAGCATCGGATACGACCGTGGTTGTTGCTATGTCAGGTGGTGTAGATTCCTCAACAGTTGCTGGTATGATGAGAAAAGAAGGTTATAAAGTTATTGGCATTACTTTAAAACTTTATGATGACAGTAAAGAGGTAGCAAAATCCAAACAATGTTGTTCAGGTCAAGATATTATGGACGCCAAAAGAGTAGCCAATAAACTAGATATTGAACATAAAGTTTTGTATTACCAAAATAAATTTAAACAAGGTGTTGTTGATAATTTTGTAGATAGCTATTTAAAAGGTGAAACACCAATACCATGTGTGCAATGTAACCAGACTGTAAAATTTAGAGATTTATTTGAATTTTCAAAGGAATTAAACGCTGATGCTTTAGTTACGGGTCATTATGTAAAAAGTGTTACTTCAAACAATACTACTAATATGTATAGAGCAATCGATGAAAATCGAGATCAAAGTTATTTTTTATTTAACACAACAAGAGATCAATTAGACTATTTAAGATTTCCCCTAGGTGTCTTGCACAAAAGTGAAACTAGAGAGATAGCGCAAGAGTTAAATTTAAATGTTGCAGATAAACCTGACAGTCAAGATATTTGTTTTGTTCCCAACGGTGATTATGCATCTGTTATTCAAAAATTTAGGCCTGACTCTTTTAAAAAAGGTAACATTAAAAATTCACAAGGAAAAGTTATTGGTGTTCATGATGGAATAGTAAATTTTACGATAGGTCAGAGAAAAGGTATTAAGATTTCAAATAATGAACCACTCTATGTTGTAAAGATAAATTCTGATAAAAATGAGATCATTGTAGGTCCAAGAGAGTTTTTAGGAAAAAAAGAAATTTTATTAAAAGATGTTAATTTATTATCTGAGCAACAGGAATTTGAAAAAAACATTTACGTAAAAGTAAGATCTACAGGAAAATTATTAGGTGCTAAAGTTAAATTAGCTAAAAATAATAGCGCAAACGTCGAGCTAGATATACCTGAGGACGGTATATCTCCAGGTCAAGCGTGTGTTTTTTACAACAAAGACTCTCAGGGTTATAAAGTTTTAGGAGGTGGTTGGATAAAAGAATAAGCTATTTTTTCTTGTTCTTTTTTCGAGCTCTTCTCTTTTTAGAACCCATTTTTCTTCTGCCTCTATGTTTCTTTGGATAACTCATTAAATCCTTTTCATTAATTTATTGAATTTTTCATATGGATATAGCATTGTCAACTTATCATATCAAATTTTTTATGGTTAAATCTTTTAAAACATTCTTAAAGCACACAGCAAAAGATTTTCATAATCAATCAGTAAATCCTCCAGTGGTTAGAGCTTCAACAATTATTTTTAAGTCAATGCAACACATAAGAAAGACACAAGTTAAAGCCCAAAAAAAACCTACAGGAGGTCACTTTGACTATGGAAGACAAGGAACATCAACAACTTATATATTGCAGAGAATATTGACTAAGCTTGAAGATAGTTATCACGTTTTCACAACTCCTACAGGTTTTGGATCAGTTTTTTTGGCTATATTTAGCGTTGTTAGACCTGGAGATGAAATACTAGTTGCTGACCCTGTTTACAGTCCAACAAGAATTCTTACAGAAAACTATTTGAAAGAATTTAATGTGAGGACTGTTTTTTATAATCCTCATGACTTGAAAACTTTAGAGAACAATATAACGAAAAAAACAAAATTAATTTTTGTAGAAAATCCAGGAAGTAATACTTTTGATTTTCAAGATTTAGGTAAAATCATTTCAATCGCAAAAAAACATAAAATATTTACTGCGATTGATAACACTTGGGGAACTCCATATTATTTGAAACCAATGAAATTAGGTTTTGATATGTCAATTGTTTCAGCAACCAAATACTATTCTGGTCACTCTGACGTGATGGGAGGTAGTTTAGCAGTAAACAAAAAAGTTTTTAATAAAGTAAAAGCAGCAGAAAAAATCACAGGTTTAAGACTTGGTCCAGATGATGCATATTTAATTACAAGAGGTTTGAGAACTCTTGACGTGAGATTAGATAAACATAGTGAGAATGCCAAAAAAATTGCAGCTTTTTTATCAAAAAATAAAAAAATTCAGTTACTCTATCCATTTAAGAAAAATTCAGAGAATTATAGAATGTGGAAAAAATATTACTCAGGTGCATCTGGTTTAATGGGTCTAAAAATAAAATCAAGTAGTGCTAAGTCGGTAAAAAAATTTGTAAATTCGCTTAAATTATTTGGTTATGGATATAGCTGGGGTGGATTTGAAAGTTTGGTATTACATCAAGAATTTAGAGAAACAGGAAAAAGAAAATACATGAATTTGTTAAAAGATGAACATTTAGTCCGATTGCATATAGGACTAGAAGACCCTAAAGACTTAATTCAGGATATCAAACAAGCGTTAAGATATTTAAGATGATCTCTGAAAAATTTTTCCAATCTAAAACTGCAATTGTAACTTTGATAGCTGCATGTTTCGTTGTTTTAATTTCTTTAGGAGTCAGGCAAACTTTCGGACTATTTTTTATAGATTTTAATGAAAGTTTAAAAATCAGCAATACCGCGTTTGGTTTTGCCATAGGAATGCAAATGCTTATGTGGGGTATCACAGGTCCTATTTTTGGGGCAATTGCAGATAAATATGGCGGACATATAGCTATAATTGCAGCTTTTATTTTTTATACATTGGGTATTTATTTTTTATACACAGGGCCTAACAGTGGAATATTTTTTCAAATACATATGGGTTTATTAATTGGAATTGGACTTGGTGGTACAGCGATCAGTATTCCAATGTCGATAGTTGGAAAACATTTTCCATTATCAACAAGAACAATTGCTATGAGTATTGTAACTGCAATAGGATCATTTGGTTATTTTCTTTCACCAATTTTTACAAATTATTCATTAAATGAGTTTGGATGGAATTATACATTATATATATTCAGTTTATTTTTATTATCAGGATTAGTTGCGGCATATTTTGTAAGATCTCCATCAGATTCAGAAAAAGTTGAAAAAACCTCTGACCAATCATTTAAAGAAGCTCTTTCAGAAGCATTTAAAACCAAGAGTTACATATTACTAGTCTCAGGGTTTTTTGTTTGTGGTTTTCATATAACTTTAGTTGGAACTCATGTTCCAAAGTATGTGGTTGATAGAGGATTAGAGGACTGGACAGCTGCAGCAATATTATCCTTAATCGGAGTTTTTAATATTTTTGGTTCATTATTGAGTGGTTATCTTTCAGCGAAGATGAGTAAAAAAATTATACTGAGTGCGATCTATTTTTTAAGGGGTATTTCGATTGCACTGTTTATATTTCTTCCTGCAAGTAATATTAATGCATTCTTATTTGGAGCAAGTTTTGGTTTCTTATGGCTTTCAACAGTTCCAGCTACGAGTGGAATAGTAGCTCATTTATTTGGTACTAAATATTTAGGTCTTTTATACGGTATTGTTTTTTTAAGTCATCAAATTGGATCTTTTTTTGGCGCTTATTTGGGTGGATTATTTCATGATACATATGGGTCATATGATTACGCGTGGTATTTAGCAATTGCTTTATCCATATTCGCTGCAATAATCCATCTTCCAATTAGGGAAGAACCAGTTTTAAGATTAAAAACAGAATAAATTGAGCAAATCAAATCAATTAGCAAAATTAGATCAATCGGGGAAACCTTATATTATATACAAATCTCAAACGGGGTTTGATCTTTACACAAATTTTTCAAAAAAAATTTTTTTAAACAATAAAAATATTAAAAGTTTTTTGAAGAAAAAAAATAAAAAAAAAATAAAAAATACTGATCTTTATATTGGTTTTTTTGGCTACGAACTTTTGAATAATTTAATTGATATAAAATTACCTAGACAAAAAGATTTGAATTTTCCAAAAGGTATTTTTTATAAACCAGAAAAAAAAATCAAATTAAGTAACAACCTTAGTTATTTTAAAAGAGATTTTGAGTCTGGAAGTTTTAAAATAAATATAAATAAAAAAAGCTATACAAAAATATTTAATAAATTTAAAAAAAAAATTAAAAGTGGAGAAACGTATCAAATTAAAATTTGCACCAAATATAAAACTAAATCTAAAATAGATCCATTAGATTTTTTTTCAAGGTTATCTAAGACAAATTTAGCTCCAGAAGCATTTATGATTAAAGACAAGAACTATTCAATAGTTAGTTGTTCACCCGAGAATTTAATAACAAAAAAAGGCTCAGAAATATCTACAAAACCAATTGCTGGAACAGTAAAAAAAACAAAAAATCTTAATAAGTCAAAAGCATTAAATTATTTTAGAAAAAACATTAAAGAAACCAAAGAACATAATATGATTGTAGATATGGAACGAAATGATCTGTCAAGAATTTGCAAGATTGGCACTGTAAGACTATCAAAACAAAAAATTGTTGAGGAATATAAAGACTTATTTCATTACGTCAGTCTAATTAAAGGAAAATTAAGAAAAAATATCAATAACGTGGATATAATTAAAGCGATGATGCCAGGTGGTTCAGTTATTGGATGTCCTAAGATAAACACGCTTAATCTTTTAAATAATCAAGAAAAAGAAAATAGAAATATTTATACAGGTAGCTTTGGTTATATAAAATTTAATGGTGATATGAGATTTAATATTATTATTAGATCAATTTTAAATTTTAAAAATATGTCAGAGATATCTGTTGCTTCAGGTGTCGTAGTTGATAGTAATGCCAACCATGAATTTAATGAAAATTTTTTAAAGGCCAAAGCACTAATTGATTTATTCAAATGATATATGTGATAGATCATAACGACTCATTTACTTACAATGTGGTTCACCAATTTGCTTTATTTGATAGAGTTGAATGTGATAACTATAATGAGATTAGTGAAAAAAAAATCCATCAAGCTTCAACAATAGTTTTTTCACCGGGGCCAGGTAGCCCAAAAGATTATCCAATAACTTCTAAAATCTATAAAAGATTTAAAGGAAAGAAAAAGATGATTGGCATTTGTCTAGGGTTTCAACATATTCTTTTTTGTGAAGGTGGAAGGATTGTTGAACAGAAAAAGATATATCATGGTTTTCAATCAAATATCAAAGTAGTTAATGATAAATCTTTATTTCAAAAAGGAAAAATATTTAAAGTTGGAAGGTATCATTCTTTAAAGTTACAAGAACCTTTTAAATCTAATAATTTTGAGATAACTATGAGATGTTTAAATTCAAAAGTCGCAATGGCATTTGAAAATCAAAAGGAGAAAATATATGGATTTCAATTTCATCCAGAATCTTTTTTAACTATCAATGGCAAAATACTTATTAAAAAAATCTTATCAGCTTAAAAATTTAGAGGAAATAGAATTTCATGACCTTTGGGGAGATCATGGAATTTTCACGACGATGTGGATTTTTGGTAGGCCAGGAAAAATTTTATTTTTTAAAAATCATTTAAATAATTTAATTAAATCCTTAAATGATTATAAGATCACTAAGAAATCTTTACGAGCTGATATTTTAGCTATTATTAAAAAAAATTTGTCCAAAAAGAAAAGATATAATCATCTATTAAGAATTGCCCTAAATAAAAAAATAATTTCAATATCTTTAAGAAAAAGAATTAAACCAAAATTAAATTTTAATTTGAAATTAGTAAAATTAAAACGAGAAAAACCTGAATATAAAAACCTTAAATACAAAAAGATTTTATCATATTTATCTAAAATGGATAATTCCCAATCAGATATTGGATTGGTATCTAATAAAAGATTATTGGAAACTGGAACCTCAAATTTATTATTTGTTAAAGATCAAAAATTTTTTACCCCTAGAAAAGGATATTATGAGGGTAATACTTATAAATTTTTTAAAACAAAAATAAAAAAGATAATCAAAAAAGATATTTTCCTCAAAGAGATAAATAGTTATGATGAAATCTTATTGTTGGGTTCTGGTAAAGGTGTTACATCGGTTAAAACAATAAATGAGATTAAATGGAAAAGAAAAAATTTAGATAAGTTTAGGTTTCTTTCAAAACATTATAATACAGCTATAAATAAATGTAATTCATATAGATTTTAAGAGAATGAAAGATCCAAACGAACCTTGTTTATTTTGTAATGTTAAAAAAACAGGATACACTCATGATAATAATCTTGCATATGTTAGTTATGATTCTTATCCGGTTACAGAACACCATTGTCTTATTATTCCTAAAAGACATACGATAGACTTTTTTGATCTATCTAATGAAGAATTGCTAGCCTGTAATGATCTTATTAAAATAATTAAAAATGAAATAATTAAAAAAGATAAGTCAGTTAAAGGATTTAATTTAGGGACAAATATTGGAAAAGTATCCGGACAATCAATTTTCCATTGTCATTTTCACTTAATTCCTCGTAGAGAAGGAGATGTTGATAATCCTCAGGGTGGAGTAAGATCAGTTATTCCAAATAAACAACATTATAAAAGAAATGATTAATCTTGTATAAAAAGACAAATTGACCTTAGTTTGAGGTTGAACTATTGATTCACAATATATAAAATTTAAAAAATTCAAAAATTTAACAAAGGCGGAAATGTTAAGTAATAATCCTTTTTCAATTTTATCAGAGTCAATTTCACCGTTGGCAATGCAATCTTTTATTGTGGCTATGATTTTGTTGATTGTAATCGGTACAATCATTCAAATGATACATCATAAAAATCTGACCTATTTTTTTAATAATGCAAAAAAAGCAAAACTTTCAGCAACTAAAAAACTAGGTGTAGGAGAAAGAGTCTCTGTTATTGCTAAAACAACAGTAGTGGATATTGGTACAACTTCAGAACTTGGTTTTGGAAAGAGGAGACTTGCTCATGTTCTAGGAATGTATGGTACAATTTTATTTTGGGTATCTTCGGCTATTTTAGTTTTTTGTTACACAGGTGCTGATAAACCTAGTTCTCAAACTTGGTCAATGCTTTGGCATGTCGGAGCAATACTCACATGCTTAGGAGGATATTGGTTTTGGTTTTTTTTAAGAGTTGACGTTTCTGCTGAAGCTCATCCTTGGTATAGAATTATTAAAGCTGATTTGTTTGTCTTAGCTTTACTTGCGTGTTCAACTTTTGGGTTGGCTTGGTCTTTCACTCAATTCAATGGACAAATTGGTCTGTCTTATTTATTTTTAGTTCTATTTATCGCAGCTAATTTAATTCTATTTGGTGGTGTGTATTGGTCAAAATTTGCACACATGTTTTATAAACCTGGAGCTGCTATTCAAAAAAATTTAGCTGAAGCTGATGGATCAAGAGATAATTTACCTCCACCAGCTGATGCGCCTGAACAATTTGGCTTGGGTATAAAAAGAGAAGAGCCAAAACACTATTAATATGTTACATAGAAAGGATAATTAAAATTATGTCAACTTTTGTATACATGACTAGATGTGATGGCTGTGGTCATTGCGTAGATATTTGCCCTTCAGATATCATGCACATTGATGAAAATATTAGACGTGCAAAAAATATTGAACCCAACTTTTGTTGGGAATGTTATTCGTGTGTTAAAGCATGTCCTAATCATGCTATTGATGTAAGAGGGTATGCTGATTTTGCCCCAATGGGTCACAGTGTTAGAGTTAGAAGAGAAGAAGAAAAAGGAACTATCTCTTGGAAAATAAAATTTAGAAACGGAACAGAGAAAAACTTCGTCTCACCTATAACAACTAAACCTTGGGGGAAATTTATTCCTAAGCTTGCAGAAGGGGACACACCCAATCAAGGAGAAATTAACTCACAGAGGTTATATAGTGAGCCAGAGGGTTTAAATACTAATCAAGAATTACCATCGGTCCCAAAAGAGTCTTTTAAAAAAGGAGTTTATTATTAATGGCCAAACATAAGACCCATTATGAAGAGTGTGATGTATTGGTTGTTGGTGGTGGAATGGCTGGAACGGGAGCAACTTTCGAAGCTCGTCATTGGGGTAGAGATTTAAAGATTGTTTGTGTTGAGAAAGCTAACATCGATAGAAGTGGAGCTGTAGCTCAAGGATTATATGCCATCAACTGTTACATGGGTATGCAGTGGGATGAAAATCAACCTGAAGACCATGTAAGATATGCACGAAATGATTTAATGGGAATGGTCAGAGAAGACTTAGGATATGACATGGCTCGACATGTAGACTCAACTGTTCACATGTTTGATGAGTGGGGTCTTCCAATGATGAAAAATGAAAAAACAGGAAGATATTTAAGAGAAGGAAAGTGGCAGATCATGATTCATGGTGAGAGTTATAAACCAATTGTAGCTGAAGCAGCAAAAAAATCTGCCGATAAAATTTATAATAGAATAATGGTTACACATTTATTGATGGATGAAGCTCAAGAGAATAGAATTGGTGGAGCAGTTGGCTTTAATATGAGAACTGGAGATTTCCATGTGTTTAGAGCAAAAGCTGTTATCGTCTCTGCAGGTGGAGCATCACATATATTCAAACCAAGAGCTGTAGGTGAAGGTATGGGTAGAACCTGGTACGCGCCATGGAGTAATGGATCAGCATATGCTTTACCCATAGCAGCTGGTGCAAAGATGACTCAAATGGAAAATAGAATTGTTTTATGTAGATTTAAAGATGGTTATGGACCTGTTGGTGCATACTTTTTACATTTAAAAACATATACTCAAAATGCTAATGGTGAAAACTATGAAAAAAAATGGTACGACCAAACAAAAGAGTTAGTAGGTGAGTATATTGATCACCATCCAACTCCAACATGTTTAAGAAATCACGCATTTATTCAAGAAGTGGCTGCGGGAGGTGGACCAATCCACATGGTGACTAAAGAGGCTTTCCAAGATCCACATTTAGAGACCGTAGGATGGGAAAATTTTTTAGGTATGACAGTTGGGCAAGCTGTTGTTTGGGCTTCGCAAAATATTGATCCAAAATATACCAATCCTGAATTAACAACCTCGGAACCTTATGTGATGGGATCACACGCAACGTGTTCTGGAGCTTGGGTGAGTGGACCAGAAGATTTATCTCCACCTGAATATTTTTGGGGATATAACCGAATGTTAACTATTGATGGCCTATTTGGAGCTGGTGACACTGTTGGTGGAAGCGCTCATAAATTTTCATCAGGCTCATTTACTGAAGGAAGACTAGCAGCCAAAGCAGCAGTGAAATACATACAGGACAAAAAAGCAGACGGAATTAAAGTTTCGGATAAACAATGTGATGACTTCAAAAAAGCTGTTTATAAACCTCTAGATACTTATACTGTTGCTCAAAACGAAATAACTGGGGGAACAGTTTCACCGAGCTATATTTCACCTATTCAAGGTCTACAAAGACTTCAAAAAATTATGGACGAATATGTGGGAGGAATTACCTCTAACTATATGACAAATGGAAACTTATTAAAAAAAGCTCTGCAATTGTTAGACTGGCTTCAAGAAGATTTAGAAAAAGTAGGAGCTGAAGATTATCATCAATTAATGAGAGCTTGGGAATTAAAGCATAGGGCGCTGACTTCTCAGTGTGTGACTGAACATACATTATTTAGAGAAGAAACTCGTTGGCCAGGATATTATTATAGAGGTGATCATATGAAGTTAGATGATGAAAACTGGCATTGTTTGACGGTATCTAGAAGGGATCCTAAAACTGGTAAATTTAGTCTTGAGAAGGTCCCTGTGTATCATATTGTTGATGAAAAAGAGAAGAAAAAAGCTTCTTAATCTAATATTATAAAGAGTAATCAATGGATCTATTATCTAAATCAGATGAGGAGATATTCGAAATTGGTAAACCCTTCTGGGAAAACTTAGTTAGATCCTCCAATTTGAAAGATTATGGCGGTTTTACCAGAGATTTTTCCACTCAAATGCTTTTCGGAGCTAATGAGGTCGAATTAGGTAAACAATGGGCTAATAACAAACTAATTGTAAACTTAAATGAAACATATGAGCCATTTGGCACTCTAAGAAGAGGTGATCATATAACAGTATTAATAAAGCAGACAAACAAAGAAATCAAAGGTGAATTTTTAGGC
This sequence comes from uncultured Pelagibacteraceae bacterium, assembly GCA_902524345.1. Lineage (GTDB taxonomy): Bacteria > Pseudomonadota > Alphaproteobacteria > Pelagibacterales > Pelagibacteraceae > Pelagibacter. The sequence goes on from CABZCX010000005.1 coordinate 90,440, forward strand.
AGACTTGTACTTGGAGTAGAGGATGGCGAGGTTAAAGTTTTTGGTGCAACTATCTACTAAAAAAAGAATTAATTTTTCAATAATAGTTTGACAATTTATCTACCGGGTGTATGAGAAATATAGATGCACCTTCCAAATATAAAAATACCTCAAATACTTTCTGAAAAAAAAACAACATTAATTAAAACTGGAATTTTTTCAGCGATTGTAGCTTGTTGGGGCGTGATCTTATTTGGAACTTTTATAACTTTTAGTTAAGTTATATTTAAAGTTTTTTTAGATGGATGTTTTTTTACCTATAGCCCAAGTATTTATTAACCCTGTCGAAATACTTTTAATAAGTGCTATAGTTGGAGTTCTTTCTGGTTTATTTGGTGTAGGAGGTGGTTTCTTAATGACACCTTTTTTAATCTTCATGGGCGTTCCCCCAGCTTATGCAGTTGCTAACGAGGCCAACAATATCTTGGCAACTTCTGTATCTGGATCCACCACTCATTGGTTAAAAAATACTTTAGATTACAAAATGGGATTAATGATTGTAATTGGTGGAACTATAGGAACTATAGTAGGTATTTTTACTTTCACATATTTTAAAGACATCGGTAAAATAGATACGGTAATTTCTTTAGCCTATATGTATATTCTTGCAATAATTGGGACTCTGATGTTAGTGGAAAGTCTAGGTGAGATTGATAAAGCCAAAAAGAATATTGTAGAGAAAAAAAAATTACATGTTCATTATTGGATACATGGACTTCCTTTTAGAATGAGGTTTCCAAAATCAAAACTATATGAAAGTATATTCACACCGATCATAATTGGATTAGTTGTTGGGTTTATAGCAGCTATAATGGGGATCGGCGGTGCATTTATCTTAGTGCCGGCAATGATTTATATTATTAAGATGCCGACAAAATTAGTTCCTGGAACTTCCTTATTCGTAACAATTTTTG
>CABZCX010000006.1 GCA_902524345.1 uncultured Pelagibacteraceae bacterium
AAATATCGCACCTTTTTAAAAATTGTCCATGTAAAATTATAAATGATTTTACTCAAATTGAAAATCTCGACTACTACCAACATCTATTAACTTTACAGTATATTCATTTCAAAATTGAAAATAATTTTAAAAAATGTATTCCATTTATTACAAGTAATAATGAAATCGATTTAAATTGGAAAAATAAACTTAAATTTTTTAAAAGACCGTTGATTGCAATACAATGGAAAGGGAATGAAAATTTTCTCGATGATCAGCAAAGATCTGTCCCATTAAAATTTTTTCAAGATTTAATAAAAGATAACAATTATACTTTTATAAGTTTACAAAAAGATAATTTGTCGAAAGAAATTAAATCAAATAATTTTGATAATTATATTAAAGATTTTTCGGAAGAAATTGATCTTAAGGGGGAAAGTTTTATTGATACTATCTCGATATTAAAAAATATAGATTTGTTAATTTCTGTTGACACTTCAATGACACATCTCGCAGCTACATTACAAGTTAAAACTTTACTTTTACTAAACTCAAACCCAGATTGGAGATGGCATATAGAGTTTAAGGAAAAATGTTTTTATGAAAATTTGGAAATAATTAAATTAAATAAGGCTAATGATTGGAACTCAATTACCTCATTAATTTCTTTAAAATTAAGAGAAATTTTTAAATAATCGTTATTTTGAAATAATGGCGGAAAGGGAGGGATTCGAACCCTCGGTACAAGTTTCCTCGCACGGTCATTTAGCAAACGACTGGTTTAAGCCTCTCACCCACCTTTCCTCTTATAAGTGTGTAACTTGAAATCATTGAATATTCAATATTAATCAAGTATTTATTGCAAAATGAAAAATAAATATTCAATAATTTCACTAATTAAAAATTCTTTTTCATATCACGAGAATTGGCAAAAAGCCTGGGGCGATCCAGAACCAAAAAAAGAGTATGAAATCATCATAATCGGTGGTGGAGGACATGGGTTAGCTACAGCTTATTATCTTGCAAAAAAACATAAGATTAAAAATATTGCTGTTATAGAAAAAGGTTGGATTGGTGGAGGGAATACAGGGAGGAACACCACGATAATTAGATCAAATTATTTATGGGATGCAAGTGCAGGTTTGTATGATCATGCTCTAAAAATTTGGGAAAAACTTTCTCAGGAATTAAATTACAATGTAATGTTTAGTCAACGCGGTGTGATGAATCTAGCTCATAATTTGCAAGATGTTAGAGATCTTAAAAGAAGGACTCATGCTAACAGATTGAATGGTATTGATGCAGTTTATCTTAATACACAACAAGTGAAAAAATTTTGTCCAATTATAAACACATCTCCAGATATTAGATATCCAGTTTTAGGTGGAACTCTTCAGCGGAGAGCTGGTACTGCACGTCATGATGCCGTAGCTTGGGGTTATGCAAGAGGTGCTGATGAAATGGGTGTTGATATAATTCAAAATTGTGAAGTTAAAGGAATTAAAAGAAATGGTGATAGTGTTGATGGAATTGAAACAACAAAAGGTTTTATCAAAACAAAAAAAATTGGTGTTGTTGCTGCTGGCCATTCAAGTGTAATAGCAAACATGGCAGGTTTAAAGTTACCATTAGAAAGTAAACCACTTCAAGCTCTAGTTTCTGAGCCAGTAAAACCCATAATTGATACTGTAGTGATGTCTAATGCTGTTCATGCATATGTTAGTCAGTCTGATAAAGGAGAGCTGGTAATTGGAGCAGGCACAGATGATTACGTTTCTTATTCTCAAAAAGGCAGTCATGAAATTGTAGAGGGAACTTTAAATGCTATTTTAGAATTATATCCTATATTCAGTCGTATGAGAATGTTAAGACAATGGGGTGGTATCGTTGATATATGTCCTGATGCAAGTCCTATTATCAGTAAGACTCCAATAAAAGGTTTATACTTTAATTGTGGTTGGGGAACTGGGGGTTTTAAAGCAACACCAGGTTCAGGAGATCTATTTGCACATACAATAGCAAATGATGAGCCTCATAAATTAAATGCTGCATTTAATCTTAATAGATTTGTGAGTGGAGATCTTGTTGATGAACATGGTGCAGCTGCTGTAGCACACTGATGTTTTTGATTCATTGTCCTTATTGTGGTGAAAGAGAACAAAGTGAGTTTAAAGCTGGAGGAGAAGCTCATATAGTTAGACCAAAACAGCCAACTGAATTAAGTGATGATCAGTGGGCCGAATATCTTTTCATGAGAAAAAATATCAAAGGTGTCCAGTTCGAAAGATGGGTTCATACCCATGGATGTAGAAAATGGTTTAATATGGTTAGAGATACATCTAATGATGAAATTAAAGCAATTTATAAAATGGGTGAAAAACCTCCAACAAAATATAAATGACAAACAATTTAAGAGTTAAATCAAGTAAGTTTATAGATGAGACATATAAAATTTCATTTAAGTTTAATAATAAAACTTATTATGGTTATAAGGGAGATACATTAGCATCTGCCCTTTTAGCTAATAATATCCATTTGGTCGGAAGAAGTTTTAAGTACCATAGACCAAGAGGAATAATGACTGCTGGTTCAGAAGAGCCTAATGCTATTGTTCAACTGCATAAAAACACATCTCGAACCGAACCAAATGTTAGAGCAACAGAAATAGAAATTTATGAGGGACTTGAGGCTTCAAGTCAAAATTGTTGGCCAAGTGTAAACTTTGATATTGGAGGTATAAATAATTTTTTAAGTCCTGTGCTTCCAGCAGGTTTTTATTATAAAACTTTCATGTGGCCAGCAAGTTTTTGGGAAAAATATGAGTATTTTATAAGAAAGTCTGCGGGTTTAGGTATATCACCTATGGAGCCTGATCCTGATATATATGAGCATAAATATATCCATTGTGATGTGCTAGTTATTGGTGCTGGTATCTCAGGTATAATTGCAGCAAAAACTTCTGCAAAAAATGGTTTTAAAACACTATTGTTAGATGAAAAACCTTATCTTGGTGGTTCTACAATCTATCAAAATTTAGAACACTTCAAGATTAACAATCAAATCTCGAGCTCATGGTTAGAGAAAGAAATAAATGAAATAAAAAAAATTGATAATTTAGAAATAAAGACAAGAACAAGTGTTGCTGCTTTTCATGGTTACAATTTTTTATTAGCACGAGAAAATTTAACGGATCATTTACCTTTGCATCAAAGAGATGGAAAAGTTCGTCATAGACTACTGAAAATTAGAGCAAAAAAGGTTATAAGTGCAACGGGATCTTTAGAAAGACCTTTGGTATTTGATAATAATGACCGACCGGGAATTTTGCTATCATCCGCCATAGAAAAATACTCGAATTTGTTTGGTGTTGCATGTGGCCAAAAAAATGTTCTTTTTACTAATAACGATAGTGCATATGAAACAGCAATAAGTTTATTTCAAAAAGGAATTAATATTGAAGCTATTATCGATAATAGAGAAAATGTTGATTCAAAATTAGTCAATGAAATAGAAAAAAATAATATAAAAATATATAAAGGTTATACAGTTGTTAATACATTTGGATACAAGAGGATTAATAAAATTTCAATAATGCAACTCTCTAAAGATGGTCAAAAAGTTGTGGGCTCTAAAATTTCTATTGATTGTGATTGCCTTGGCATGTCTGGAGGATGGACACCAGCAGTGCATCTTTTCACGCAATCTGGCGGAAAATTGAAATTCAGAGATGACGATCAAGTATTTATTCCAGATACATATCCTTCAGATCAAATAAGTATAGGTTCTTGTAATGGAGAATTTACATTAGATGAAATATTATCAAGTATTTCAAAAAAACTTAAAGATTTCTTGAATATTAAGAAAACTGAATATGAAAATCTTGAAATCCAATCTCATTTCAATAAAACCAAAAGAAATATATGGTTACTTCCATCTGATAAGATAATTGGTAAAACAAAACCATTTGTTGATTATCAAAATGATGCAACAGCAAAAGATATTAAATTAGCTTTAAGAGAAGGATTCCGATCAATTGAACATGTAAAAAGATATACAACAACTGGCATGGGAACTGATCAAGGTAAACTTGGCAATATGCATGCGTTAGGAATTATCTCTGAAACTGCTGGCTCTAGAATGGGTGAGCTTGGTACAACAACATTTAGACCTCCCTACACACCTCTTACTTTTGGTACGATTGTTGGAAGAAATGTAGGAGAGTATTTTGATGTTTCTAGAAAAACTCCAATTCATGATTGGCACGTTAAAAATAAAGCGAAATTTGAAAATGTGGGACAATGGAAAAGAGCTTGGTTTTATCCAAAAGAAAATGAGAGTATGCATGAAGCTGTGCAAAGAGAAAGTAAGGCCGCAAGAGACAGTGCTGGTATATTAGATGCTTCAACATTAGGTAAGATTGATATTCAAGGTACAGATGCCTCTGAGTTTTTAAATAGAGTTTATACCAATGCATGGTCAAAGCTTGCTATTGGAAAATGTCGATATGGACTAATGCTTAATGAGGATGGTATGGTTTATGACGATGGTGTAACAACACGCTTAGATGAAAATCACTACATTATGACTACAACAACAGGTGGAGCCGCAACCGTTTTAGGTAAACTAGAAGATTACCTTCAAACAGAGTGGCCAGAGTTAGATGTATACCTTACTTCGGTGACAGATCATTATGCAACAATTAGTGTTTGTGGTCCAAACAGTAAAAAGATTATTTCAAAAGTAATTCCTAATCTAGATTTGTCCGATAAGAAATTTCCACATATGTCTTTTAAAAATACCAAAATTGACAAAGTCAAATGTAGGGTAATGAGAATAAGTTTTACTGGTGAACAAAGTTATGAAATTAATGTTCAGGCTAATTATGGAAAATCTGTATGGGACAAATGTATGCAGGCAGGAAAAGAATTTAATATCACACCTTATGGGACTGAAACAATGCATTTACTTAGAGCAGAAAAAGGATTCATAATTGTAGGACAAGATACAGATGCAACCATGACACCAATCGATCTTCAAATGGATTGGATAGTTAGTAAAAAGAAATATGATTTTATTGGTAAAAGATCTTTATATAGATCAGATACAATAAGAGAAGATAGAAAACAATTAATTGGTTTAATTACGGAAAACCCAAAAGAAGTTTTGGAAGAAGGCGCTCAAATTGTTCTGGACGCAAGCAAGTCTCCAGTTGAAATGTTGGGTCACGTAACCTCAAGTTACTATAGTCCAAATTTAGAAAAATCTATCGCTTTAGGTGTTGTTAAAGGTGGAAAAAATATGATTGGTCAAAAACTAATTATCCCTATGGAAAATAAACAAATCAACGTGACAGTTACGGATCCAGTGTTTTTAGACAAGGAGAATAAAAGATTGAATGCTTAATTATTCAAACGCAATTTCAGAAGAAAAATCACATTCAGGATTACAAATGAAAGAAGTTAAACCTATAATGAAACTGATTCTAAGAGGAAAAAAAAGAGAATTTTTATCTGCAGTTGGAAAGTCATTAAATTTGATATTGCCAGCCGAAGCAAATACTTTTACTAAAAGCGATAAATTAACTGCACTTTGGCTAAGTCCTGATGAATGGATGATTTTTTCAAATGAAGTTTCTCATATTGATTGTAACGATTATCAAACAGAAAATTTACTTAATAAAAGTATTTGTAAAACAAATTTAGGAGCTGTCACAGATGTTACTGACCAATTTGTTTTGATTAACCTTAAAGGAGACAAAATTTATGAGTTATTTGAGACTGGATCACCATTTAATTTCAACGATTTTAGAAAAAAAAAGGGTTCTGTCACACAAACAATATTAGCGAAAATTGATGTGATTATACAAAATGAGAGTCAAAATGACGTGAATCTTTTTGTAAGACGCTCTTTTTCACAACATTTGTTTTCTTGGATGAATGATAGTGCGTCAAGATTATAGTCTCATTTTTTTTTAGATTTGTTAAAAACAAGTATGAATAAATTAATCTATTTAGCAATATTTGCTCTTTTACCCTTCAATTTAAATGCAGAATCAAACTTAGACAAGATTTTATCATCAGGTGTCTTAAAAGTTGGAACAACTGGAGATTGGGATCCTATGACTATTAAAGATCCGGCGACTAATAAATATAAAGGATTCGATATCGATGTAATGAATGAACTAGCTAAGGACATGGGTGTTAAAATTGAATTTGTACCAGCTGAGTGGAAAACTATAGTTTCTGGAATAACTTCTGAAAGGTATGATATATCAACAAGTGTCACAAAAACTCCTAAAAGAGCTGAGGTAGCTGGATTTACAGATACCTACTATAAATATGGAACTGTACCACTTGTTCTAAAAAAGAATTTAAGCAAATTTTCAACCTGGGACTCTCTTAACAACTCAAGTGTAACTATTGCAACTACTCTTGGTACATCACAGGAAGAAAAAGCAAAAGAATTTTTTCCTAAATCAAAACTGAATTCTGTAGAAGCTCCTGCTAGAGATTTTCAAGAAGTATTAGCTGGAAGAGCAGATGGAAATATAACGAGTTCAACTGAAGCGAATAAGTTAGTTATCAAATATCCACAATTAGCTATCGTTCCTGATGGTGAAAAAAATCCCGCTTTTTTAGCTATGATGGTTCCTAAAGGTGATAATAAATGGAACAACTATGTTAATGACTGGATTAAAAAGAAGAAATCATCGGGCTTCTTTACTAAGCTGTTAGCTAAATATAATCTAAAAAGTTTATAATAAATTAGTATTTACTGCTTAATACTTTATAAATTGAGGGGTGAGAAATTTATTTTTTTTACTTCTAATTATCACTTTAACTTCATGTAATAAAGGCGAACTTAATTGGCTAATCTTATCACCAAACAATATTGAAGGTTTAACAAATCTAAAGTTTCTATTAAGTGGTTTAACCACCACAATTTTTATTTCTTTAGTTTCAATAATTATCTCAATCTTCGTTGGATTAATTGTAGCTATACCATCATTAGCTAAAAATAAATTTTTAACTTATATCAATATTGGCTATGTTGAGATTGTCAGGGCGATACCATTATTAGTATTAATATTATGGATCTATTATGGACTACCAATAATGACGGGTATTAGCTTTAGTCCATTTGTATCTGGCATTATTGCATTATCTATAAGTGAAAGTGCGTTTCAAGCAGAAATTTTTAGAGCGGGCATAAACTCTATCAAGAAGTCCCAGTGGGAAGCTGGAAGTTCGTTGGGATTAAATTTTGTCAAAAAATTAAAGCTTGTTATTCTTCCTCAGGCTATCAAAAATATTTTACCTGCAATAGGAAATCAATTTGTCTATGTCTTAAAGATGTCTTCTTTAGTTTCAATTATAGGCATTGGTGATTTGACAAGAAAAGCTAATGAACTTGTTGTTACAACTTATCGCCCTCTTGAAATATATACATTTTTAATTCTCGAGTATTTAGTTTTAATATTAATTGTTTCCTATCTAGTGAGAAAATTTGAAAAAAAATTGCAAAAGGATTAATTTTTTTTTCTATAATCCCAAGGCATTTCAAAAGTACCAGCCCATAAACCTAATTTGTCTTTTTTTGCTATATCTTCATGTGAAACATATTTTTTTGAGTATTTTCTATATGCAACAGCATAACCATATCGAACCATCCAAGCATTGATGTTAGTCTTGCCCTTAAAACATTCTGCGATAAATCTTTTATATCTATCTTTATTTTTCCATTTACAGCTCATAAATTGATTGTTAATTTTTTTTTTGAGCCTATTAGTAGAAATCTCACCGCAAAAATAATCTTTATTAAATGAAAAGAAAGAAATTGTTAGCCAAATTTTTTGACATTTTTGATCCCGTTCTGGGGCATCAATTCCAAAAAGACGAATTTTTTTTTTATTTATTAAAATTGTGTCACCATCAATAACTTTTGCAATACCAGTAATAATTTTTAGCTCTTTAGCTTTAAGATTTTCTGGGCTAGTTAAAAGAATGACTATATGTAAATTAATTAATAAAAAGACTCTTATTTTGTTTAAAAACATTATTTAAGAAATATCCAATAAACATCAAAACTGCAATTCCCATTAACCAATTTGTTACAAATATAGTGTAAAAAATGTCCTCATAATCACCTCCTCTAATATTAATTACATACCATAAACTAAAAAAAGGAAGGGCTGTTAATCTTAAAACACTCATATAAAGACTATAAAGAGGTTTTTTGACTGCTTGAAATACTGCAGTAGTAATAAAGAACACTGGATAGATAGGACCAATCAATGCTGCAACTTTTAGATAAATTGCACCATGTTTTACTGCCTCTGAATTGTCTGTAAATAATGAAACTAAAAATTCTGCTCCAATAAAAATTATTATTCCTGCACAAATCATGAAAGATGAGCCAAATAGTAAAGCTTTTTTATATAATTCTCTAAGACGATCATAATTTTTTGCCCCAAAGTTTTGTCCACCAATAGATAAAACAGCTGTATTCAAGCCTATAACAGGTAGTAAAAAAACTTGTTCAATTCTTAGGGCAGCGCCATAACCGGCGGTTGCGAGATCTCCAAATTGTCCAATGAAATAAAGAATATTAAATAAACCCACACCAATTAATAACATACTAAACATAACAGGTATGGTTTGATAAACTAACTCACCCAAAAGATTAAATTTAGGAATGAAGCATTCTAGTTTTAGGTATTGTTTTAACTCACAACAATATACCTTATGCGCCAAATAAAGCAGACCAGTAAATTGAGCAACAACTGTGGCTATTGCTAAACCTGCTATGCCAAAAGCAGGAACAAATCCATATCCAAAAATAAATAAAGGATTTAAAAAAATATTTAAAAAGAAAGTAAATATCAATACATTTCTATAACTTTTAGTATCTCCTTGAGCATTTAAAGTCCCATTTAAGGAAATTTGTATTAAAACAATAATTGTTCCATAAAAAATAATATCTAAATATTCTCTTGATAAAATAATTCCATCTGGGTCAGACCCCATTAATGACAATAAGGAATCTGAAACGTTTAAACCAAAGAAGGTAACAAGAATAGATAAAAAAATTGCAAAAATTATCGATTGAGCAATGAATAATGAAGCTTTTTTTTTATTATTAGCTCCTAAATTATTACCTATTAATGTATTTGTACCGGCTGTTAAACCAACACCTATGGCAATTATAGTAAAGTAAATTGGAAAAGATTTTGCAATTGCTGCTATTGCTTCAGCTGATATTCTTCCTGCGAACCATGTGTCAACTAAATTATAAAAAGTTTGAAATAACGAACCCACACTTGCTGGGATTGTGACTTTTCTTAATAAAAACCATATTGGGTCCTTGGTAAGTTTAAGAGATTGTGGCAAATTAATTCCTACTAATATTCTTTTTGAAAATTATATTTTTTTCCTGATAACTTTGCTTTATATATCTGACTTTGTCTCATTCTAAAACGAGATTTTTGTTTTTTAGTGAGTTTACCATAACAACTTGGACAAGATACACCCTCCTCGTACATTTTGGATTTTTTATCTTTTAATGAAATTGGTTTTCTGCATCCACTGCAAACCGAATAAGAGCCTTGTAATAAACCATGTTTTAAACTTACTCGGTTATCAAAAACAAAGCACTCCCCTTTCCACAAACTATCCTTTTTTTTGATTTTCTTTAAGTAATTTAGTATGCCTCCTTTTAATTGATAAACATTTTCAAAACCTTTTTTTTTTAAAAATACAGAAGCTTTTTCACACCTAATACCACCAGTGCAAAACATAGCGATAGGCTGTTGCTTTTTTAATCGTTTTAAATATTTTGGAAAATCCCTAAAATTATCTACATTAGGATTAAAAGCATTTTTAAAAGATCCTACTTTGTTTTCAAAAGGTTTTCTCGCATCTAGTAAAAAAGTTTCTTTACTTTTAATTAGTCTATTCCATTTGTTTGGCTCTATACGATTATCAATTTTTTGAATTTCATTTTTTATATTTAAACTCATTGGTACTAACTCTTTTTTGATTTTTATTTTTGGTTTATGATAAGGTTGAAATTTGCTATTTGACTTGTTAAAACTATTAAACTCTTTTAATTTAAAAATAGTCTTAATTTTGCTAATTGTTTCATTTAAATCTTTATTTTTTCCAGATAGAGATCCATTAACTCCTTCTCTAGAAATTATAATTGTTCCTCTAATATTTTTTTTAAGAAGAAGATTATTTAATAATTTTTTATTTCTATTTAAATTATTAATTTTTTTGAATTTATAAAAACCAAATACTGTAAACATTAGACTTTCCTACAAACACTCATTCCATCACCAAAAGGCACAATTACTTTCTCTATTCGTTTGTCTTTTGATATAAAATAATTCAGTTCCCTTATATTTTTTGTAAATTTATCATTTATTCTTTTATCAACTACTTCTCCATGCCATAATACATTATCAATTATTACTAAACCTCCTTTATTTAATAAGTCTAAAGAAATTTCATAATATTTTTTATAATTCATTTTATCTGCATCTATAAAAACTAAATCAAATTTTTTATTTCTAATCTTAATTAGAGACTCTAAGGCCGGTTTTATAATTGTCTTTATCTTATGATTTTGTTCAGCTTTTTTAAAAAAATTAACAGCAATTTTATTAGTCTCTCTATTTTTATCTAAAGCAATAATTTCTCCATTATCTGGTAAAGCTAATGCCATGGATAATGTACTTAGACCAGTGAAGGTTCCGATTTCTAATACTTTCTTAATTTTAGAGACTTTAATAATTAAATGAAGAAATTGACATTGTGATATTGATATTTGCATTCTTTTAATATCACCTAATTTTAGATTATAATTAATTATTTCCTTTTGTACTGGATGAAGTTTTAAACCATGTTTTAATATATAATCTTGTAGATGCTTTGTAATATTAAGGTCAGAACCCATAACCCTTATAATTTTTTTTTTAAAATCTCATTAATTAATTGAGGATTGGCTTTTCCACCAGAAGCTTTCATAGCTTGACCTACAAAAAAACCAAAAAGTTTTTCTTTGCCTTGCTTGTATTCAATAGCTTTTTCTCTATTATTGTTAATTATCTTTTCTATCAACTCCTCTAATGCTTTTGGATCACTTTGTTGTTTTAAGCCTTTTTCCTCCACAATTTTTTGAGGATCATCATCATTCTTTAACATTAGTTCAAAAACTGTTTTAGCAATTTTTCCTGAGATTGTTCCATTCTTAATTAAATTTACTAATATTGCCAAATTTTTTGCACTTACAGGGCTTTGTGTAATTTCTAGATTTTTACTATTTAAAACAGCAAAAAGCTCTCCAGTAATCCAATTGACTGCAAGTTTCATATCTTTATTCTTGCCCATTTTTGCTACAACTTCTTCAAAATATTTTGCTATTTCTATATCAGAAACTAAGATTGTTGCTTCATAAGCTGATAACTTAAATTCATTAATAAATCTTTTTTTTTTATCATCAGGTAATTCTGGAATTTCACTTTTAAGTTTGTTTACAAATTCGTCTGAGACTTCTAATGGTAATAAATCTGGATCAGGGAAATATCTATAATCATGAGCATCTTCTTTAGATCTCATTGATCTTGTCTCATTTTTCTTAGTGTCAAATAATCTAGTCTCCTGATCAATTGTTTTACCTTCTTCAATTAGATCTACTTGTCTATTAGCTTCATATTCTATAGCCATTTGCATAAATTTAATCGAGTTTACATTTTTAATTTCACATCTTGTTCCAAACTCTTTTGTCCCTTTTACCCTTACAGATACATTAACATCTGCTCTTAATGATCCTTCTTGCATATTTCCATCACAAGTTCCTAAATATCGCATGATTGATCTCAATTTTTTTATATATATACTTACTTCATCTGGGGATCGGAGGTCTGGTTTACTTACAATTTCCATTAAAGCTACTCCTGATCTATTCAAATCAACAAAAGTATTTTGAGGATCTAAATCATGTATACTCTTTCCTGCATCTTGTTCTAAATGTAATCTTTCTATGCCTACTTCTTTATGACCGTCAGGCAGATCTATAATAACTTTACCCTCACCCACTATTGGATTTTTAAATTGTGAAATTTGATATCCTTGCGGTAAATCTGCATAAAAATAATTTTTTCTATCAAAAACTGAGCGTTTATTTATTTTTGCATTAAGACCTATACCGGTTTTTATTGCTTGTTTAACACAAAATTCATTTATTACTGGTAGCATACCCGGAAAAGCTGCATCAACTAAACTTACTTGAGTATTAGGTTCAGCACCAAATTTTGTAGCAGAAGTAGAAAATAATTTTGACTCGGATAATACTTGAGCATGAACTTCTAAACCTATTACAACTTCATATTGATTATCTCTACGATTAATCAAATATTCTCGACCCTTTTTACTCACTTAATCCACCAATCAGTAATTTTATTTTTAAAATTTATTTTTTCCTCCATTGCAAATGCAATATTCAATATATTTTGTTCATCAAAGGCTTTACCAATTATTTGTAAACCAAGGGGATAACCTTTTGCATCATGTCCTGCAGGAATTGAAATACCTGGTAAACCAGCTAAATTAACAGGCACTGTAAATATATCATTAAGATACATAGAGACAGGATCATTTGTTTTTTCACCAATTTTGAAAGCTGAGCTAGGTGTAGATGGTGTTAAAATTGCGTCTACTTTTTTATATGCTTCATCAAAATCATTTTTAATTAATCTTCTAACCTTTTGAGCTTTTAAATAATATGCATCATAATACCCTGAGGATAAAACATAAGTTCCAATCATAATCCTTCTTTGAACTTCCGCACCAAAACCTTCGGACCTAGTTTTTTCATACATATCAATTAAATTTTCACCATTTGCTCTATATCCATACTTAACACCGTCATATCTTGCTAAATTTGAAGATGCTTCGGCTGGAGCAACTATATAATAAGTTGGCAGAGCATAACTAGTATGCGGAAGTGAAATGTTTATAATTTCTGCACCACAATCTCTTACATATTCAATTCCTTTTTGCCAGAGGTCCTCAATTTCTTTAGGCATACCATCAACTCTATATTCTTTTGGTATTCCAATTTTTTTTCCTTTAATATTATTAGTAAGATCTTTACTATAATGACTTCTTTTAAAATCTATTGAAGTTGAATCTTTCGCATCAAAACTACTGATTACTTCCTGAAGTAAAGCACAATCTTTAACATTTTGTGCCATTGGTCCTGCTTGATCTAAGGAAGAAGCAAAAGCAACAATTCCATATCTTGAACAACTACCATAGGTAGGTTTTAAACCAACTGTTCCAGTGAAAGAAGCTGGCTGTCTTATTGATCCACCAGTATCTGTACCAATTGTAATCGGTGTTAACTGTCCAGCAACAGCTGATGCAGATCCTCCAGAGGAACCACCTGGTACTAAATTTTTATCAATAGGATTTTGGACATTGCCGAAAAAACTGGTCTCATTCGAGGAGCCCATTGCGAACTCATCACAATTTAACTTACCCAAAAGAATTGCACCTTCGCTCCAAATATTTTCTGTTACAGTTGACTCGTATGTTGGCACAAAATTATTTAAAATCTTGCTACCAGCAGTCGTTTTAACATTCTTTGTGCAAAATAAATCTTTAACGGCCATTGGAATACCAGGTAATTTTAAATCTAAATTAGGTTTTTGATCAAATTTTTTTGCTTTATCTAGAGCCGATGTGAAGTCTTCAGTAATAAAAGCATTAAGCACTTTTGATTTTTCAGATCTTTCAATAAAGGCATTCGTAACTTCTGATGAAGAAAGTTTTTTATTTTTAATACTTTCAACTAATTCTGTTAAAGATTGTTTAGTTATTTCTGACATTACTCAATAACCTTAGGTACAACAAAATAATCTTCATTATCTTGAGGAGAATTTTTAATTATTTGTTCTCTGATATTTTTACTTTGAACCTCATCAGACCTTAATTTTAATGTTGTTTCTGCAATAGAAGTTAACGGTTTAACATTTTCTATTTTTAATTCATTAAGCTTTTCAATAAAATCAAAAATTGAATTTAAATCCCCAACTAATTTTTTAGCTCTTTGCTCATCAACTGAAATTCTTGATAATTTAGAAATATGTTTTATTGTTTTAAGATTTATGCTCATATGCTATTTAAATATGACGAAAACTATCACTTAAGTTTAAATTATACAATATGGTGACATTAGATGAATTCAAAAAAAAACACTCAGATAAGTGTAGATTAATAGGATTAGACCTTGGTTCTAAAAGAATCGGCGTTGCAATATGTGATGAGAAGCAATTAATTGCAACACCATTTAGAACTATTATCAAAACTTCATCTGAAAAACTAATAATAGAATTAAAGGAAATTATTAAGGAAAATAATATAGGAGGTATCATAATTGGAAATCCTCTTAATATGGATGGTTCATCAGGCAAATCAACTCAATCAATTAAAGACGTGTCTAAAAACATAGAAAAGAATATTAATATACCTGTTTGTTTATGGGATGAAAGGTTATCAACAGTTGGGGCTTTCAATTTGTCAAGCCAATTGGACGTAAATGTTACAAAAAGGGAAAAAAAAATTGATGAGAATGCAGCTGCGTTTATATTACAAGGTGCAATTGATTTTTTAAATAATTAATACTTGCTATTGTAAAGAATTACAGTTATAGAGTTGGTTTTAATGGCAATACCAACTAATAAAGCTATTAAAATTTCCCAAAAACATTTGTTAGGAATTCAAGATTTATCAATAAATGATGTAAATTTAATACTTGATGAAGCTAAAGACTTTATAAAAGTTAATCAAAGCAAAAACAAAAAAATAGATGTGCTAAAAGGTAAAACTCAAATAAATTTATTTTTTGAGCCATCCACAAGAACACAAAGTTCTTTTGAACTTGCAGGAAAAAGACTTGGTGCTGATGTAATGTCTATGAACATTAGCAATTCAGCCATAAAAAAAGGTGAAACGTTAATTGATACTGCAATGACATTAAACGCAATGCATCCAGATATTATTGTCATTAGACATCAAGATTCTGGTGCATGTAATTTACTTTCACAAAAAGTTAATTGTGCAGTTTTAAATGCAGGTGATGGTAGGCGTGAGCATCCAACACAGGCTTTACTTGATGCTTTAACAATCATTAACCGTAAAAAAAAAATAGAGGGTTTAAAAATAGCAATTTGTGGAGATATATTACATTCTAGAGTGGCTAGATCAAATATCTATTTACTAAATATGCTTGGAGCCGAGGTAAATATTATTGCACCAACCAATTTAATGCCCAAAGAAATAGATAGATTCGGTGTGAACCCTTTTACTGATATGAAAAAAGGATTAAAAGATTGCGACATCGTTATGATGTTAAGATTACAAAATGAAAGAATGAGTAGTTCATATCTTTCATCAAACAGAGAATATTATGAATATTTTGGACTAACACCTGATAAATTAGAATATGCAAAATCAGATGCTTTAATAATGCATCCAGGTCCAATGAATAGAGGTATCGAAATAGATACAATTCTTGCAGATGATATTAATAAAAGCGTAATTAAAGAACAAGTTGAACTTGGCGTTGCAGTAAGAATGGCTTGTTTGAAAATATTTTGTACATAATGAAAAAACAATATTTTATAAATGCAAATATAGTTGACCCTCATAATTCTATTAATGAAGTTGGTGGTTTAATTATTGGAGAAGATGGTAAAATTGAAGCTGTAGGAAAAAAAGTAAATACAAATAATCTTCCAACTCGTGAAAAACCAGTGGATTTAAAGGGAAAGCACCTTTTTCCAGGATTAGTAGATATGAGGGTTTTTGTTGGTGAACCTGGTTTTGAGTATAAAGAAAACTTTAGAACACTTAGTGATGCAGCCCTTTCAGGTGGAGTAACCTCAGTAGTCACCATGCCTAATACTAATCCAATTATTGATAACGTATCGATAGTTGATTTTTTAAAAAGGAGAGGAAGAGATAAATCTAAAATTAATATTTTTCCATGTGCGTCACTAACTAAAAATATTGAGGGTTCTAACATGACTGAATTCGGCCTTTTACAAAAAAAAGGGATTATTGCATTTACGGATGGAATTAGGACAATCCAAAATCCAAGATTGATGTCAAGAATTATGAATTCTGCAAAAGACATTGGCTGTTTAATTATGCAACATGCTGAGGATTATGAACTTGCCAAGAACGGAATGATAAATTCAGGCATAATTGCAACAAAATTAGGTTTGTCAGGTATACCAGAAATAGCTGAGAGAGTTTTAATAGAGAGAGATTTAACTTTGTTGGAAAAAGTTAAATGTAGATATCATATTTCACAACTTTCATCACAAAAATCAGTTGAAGTGCTTAAACATAGAAAAGAAATTGTTAAATTTTCTTCCGGTGTATCAATCAATAATCTTTCATTGAATGAGAATGATATTGGTGACTTTAGAACTTTTTTAAAACTCTCACCACCTTTAAGAAGAGAGGAAGACAGATTAGCTCTAATTCAAGGATTAAAAAGTGAATTGATAGATGTAATCGTATCTGATCACAAACCTGAGGATGAAGAGTCAAAAAGACTTACTTTTGCACAAGCAGCAACTGGTGCATCAGGAATTGAGACTCTGTTATCTTTAAGTTTAGAACTATATCATAATGGGTCACTTAAATTAGAAACTATAATCAAAGCTTTGACCTCAAATCCTGCAAAAATTCTAAAGATTAATAAAGGAAATCTATCAATTGGTAATGATGCCGACTTTTGTATTGTCGACTTAGATAAACCCTGGATTGTAAAAAAAGAAAAACTAATATCAAAATCAAAAAATACATCAATAGAGGATAAAAAACTTCAAGGTAAAGTTACAAATACGTTTGTAAAAGGAAAAGAATTATTTAAGTTATAATATGGAAATTTTAATTGTTGGTGTTACTTCGTATTTAATGGGATCAATTCCATTTGGTTTAATATTAACAAAAATTTTTTTGAAAAAAGATATTAGAGAAATAGGTTCTGGAAATATAGGTGCCACAAATGCTCTAAGAACAGGAAATAAAATCATTGGTTATACAACTTTAATTTTTGATATTCTTAAAGCTATCATTCCAGTTATTTATGTTAAAATTTATTTTTCAGAATTAGTTTATGTATCTTCACTTTGTGCTTTCTTGGGTCATGTTTTTCCTATCTGGTTAAAATTCAAAGGTGGTAAGGGTGTTGCGACTTATTTAGGAATTTTATTGGCATTAAATATTTATTTCAGTTTAATCTTTATAATTTCTTGGTTTGTTACTTTTGGTCTTTATAAATATTCATCTTTAGCTTCATTAGTTGCATCAATTTCTATTCCAATATATTTGTTATTTTCATCACAATTTAATCAAGTGATTTTTTTTACTATTATGTTTATTTTGATATTTTTTACTCACAGAGAAAATATTAAAAGATTGAAAAATAAAGAAGAAACAAAGACAAAAATTTATTAGTTTGACTATCTAACTCTTTTGAGTAGTTTGTAGTTAATGAACTTGGTGATTGTAGAAAGTCCTGCTAAAGCAAAAACAATAAACAAATATTTAGGTGATGATTATAAAGTTTTAGCAAGTTATGGACATATAAGAGATTTACCCTCAAAAAATGGTTCTGTTGATCCTGATCATGACTTTAAAATGGAGTGGGAAGTAGACAGTTTTTCAAAAAAATATCTTAAAGAAATTACTGATGCAGCAAAAGACTCCTCTAAAATTATCCTTGCTACTGACCCTGATCGTGAAGGTGAAGCAATAGCATGGCATGTAAAAGAGTATTTAAATGAAAAAAAACTTTTAAAAGATAAGGAAATCGAAAGAGTCGTTTTTAACGAAATTACAAAAAAGGCTGTGTTACATGGTATTGATAATCCAAGACAAATTGAACCTTTGTTAGTAGATGCTTATATGGCTAGAAGAGCTTTAGACTACTTAGTAGGTTTTAACATTTCACCCATTCTTTGGACTAAATTACCAGGCTCAAAGTCTGCTGGGAGAGTCCAGTCTGTAGCATTAAAGTTAATAACTGAGAGAGAGCATGAAATTGAGTCATTCAATCCAGAGGAGTTCTGGACTCTAAGTGTTAAATTTAAAGATAAAAACAACCAAATTATAACTGCTAGTATAAGTCAACTTGAAAACAACAAAATAGAAAAATTTTCTTTTAGAAATAAAGAAGAAATAAATAAAGCTATGTCAATTATTAATAAAAAAAAATTTAGTATTACTGATATTTCAAGTAAAATTATAAATCGAAATCCCTCTGGGCCTTTCACTACATCTACACTGCAACAAACAGCCTCGAGTAGGCTAGGCTTTGGCGCATCAAGAACAATGCAAATTGCGCAAAAACTTTACCAAGGGATAGAAATAGATGGAGAAACTATAGGTTTGATTACATATATGAGAACCGATGGAACAAATTTATCAAATGATGCAGTCTCAGCTTTTAGAGACTATATTAAAAAAGAAATTGGTAATGAATATTTGCCTGAGAGCTCTCTAAACTATTCAGGCAAAAAAGCTAAGAATGCACAAGAAGCTCATGAAGCAATTAGGCCTACGGATATAATTAGGACTCCACAAAGTGTTAAAAAATATTTAAGCACCGATCAAAATAAATTATATGACTTAATTTGGAGTCGAGCTTTGTCCTCCCAAATGTCATCTGCAAAATTTGACAGAAATACAATTACTGTAACTTCTGATAATAATGACACTGTTTGTAAAGCTAGTGGCTCTGTTCTTAAATTTGATGGTTTTTTAAAAATCTATAATAACCAAAATAAAGATGATAATGAAAGTATATTACCGGCTATGACAAAGGGTTTAGTAAATATTGAGTCTTTAATAGATGAACAACATTTTACACAACCCCCACCGAGATACTCTGAAGCAAGTTTAGTAAAAAAACTTGAAGAGCTTGGAATCGGTAGACCATCAACTTATGCAAGCATTATATCTACCATAGCTAACAGAGGATACGCAGAAATACTAAATAAAAGGTTTTTTCCTACAGATAGAGGGAAATTAATTTCTGCTTTCTTAGAAAAATTGTTCTCAAGATATGTAGATTATAATTTTACTGCAGGATTAGAAGATCAATTAGATGAGATTACCTCTGGTAAAGAAAGTTGGATTAAAGTTTTAGAATTATTTTGGAAAGACTTTAATAACAATGTTTCTGAGGTAAAGGAGAAAAGAACCAGAGAGGTTTTAGATTTACTTAATGAAAGCTTAGGTGAACTAATTTTTGATAAGGATAATGAGGGAAATATAGTCAGAAAATGCCAATTATGTAGCAGTGGCACACTCAGTTTAAAAAATAGTTTTAGAGGAGGAGCTTTTATAGGATGCTCAAATTATCCAGATTGTAAATTTACACGGCCGTTATCCAAAGCAAAAGCTGCAGCTCAAGCTCAGCTAGCAGAACCAAAATTTATTGGAAAGCATGAAAATGGTAATGATATATACTTAAAAAATGGAAGATTTGGACCCTATCTTCAATATGAAAAAATTTTAAGTGAACAAGAACTAGAAGAAAACATAAAAAAAAAGAAAAAGAAAAAGAAATCTAAAACTGAAGTTAACGAACTCTTAAAAAATGTATCAATCCCTAAGGGTTTAGATTTAAAAGATGTTGATTTAGAAAAAGCTCAATTCTTATGCTCTCTACCAAAGTCTTTAGGCCTTAATCCAGAAAATCAAAAAGAGATAACATTAAACACAGGAAGATTCGGTCCCTATCTAAAATGTGAAAATAAATCAGCGAGAATTGAAAATATTGAAGAAATTTTTTCTATTGGTTTAAACAGAGCAATAACTTTAATTGCTGAAGCTAAACCAGGCCGAGTGTCTTCATCTATTATAAAAGACTTGGGCACGCACCCTGAAGATAGTAAGCCTGTTAGAATTATGAAAGGACAATATGGTCCATACATCAAATACAAATCTCTTAATGCCACAATACCAGAGGAAAAGGATCCGAACGAGTTAACTATGGAAGAGGCATTAATTTTAATTGAGAAAAGAAAAGAATACGATAAACATAAAAAAAAGAAAAAAAAATAGGAAAAAAATGAAAAAAAAATTATTATTTAAATTCTTTTTTATTTTATTGATATCAACTTCTTTATTTGCAAATGAGACTGATTGTAATCAATTTGATAAACTAAGTGCAAAATATATTGAGTGTACCACAAAAAAACTTAAAACAAGTACAGGTGAAAAATTAAGTGCAGGTAAAAAAAAGCTTGATAGATCTTCATTAAAAGATACTTGGACGAAATTTAAAAACAGTAAAAACGGTAAAGAATTTATCGAAAAATTAAAAAATGACAATTAATGATCGAATTAAAAAATTAGATATTATATTACCGCAGGCAAAACCACCGGTTGGATCCTATGTTGCTACTAAAATTACAGGTAACTTATTGTTCATATCAGGTCAAATATCGATCGATGAAAATGGTAAATTAATCAAGGGTAAAGTAGGAAAAGATCTCTCAGTGGATGATGGTTATAACGCTGCAAAAAGATGTGGTTTAAGCATTGTTTCACAAGCAAAAGAGGCTTGTGATGGAGATTTATCCAAAATCAAATCATGTATCAAACTCACTGGTTTTGTTAATTCAACAGATGATTTTACTGATCAACCTAAAGTTATTAATGGAGCTTCAGATTTAATAGCATCAATCTTTGATAAATCTGGAATGCATACAAGAGCAGCTATTAGTACAAATAGTTTACCTCTAGGTGTTTCAGTTGAGGTAGATGCTATATTTGAATTAAATTAAATTACCTTCCGATACTGGTATAATCTATTTTTAAATCTCTCATTTTATCATGAGAATAAATATTTCTCATATCAAAAATTTTAAAGTTCTTTTTTTTTACAAGTTTTTTAAAGTCTAGTAACTTAAAAGCATTCCACTCTGTATGAATAATTATAAGATCACTTTTAACACAAGCTGAAGAAATACTGCTGTAGAATTTAACATTCTTTAATTTATCAAGTTCCTTTTTTCTTCCAGAAGGGTCGTAATATCTAATTTTACTTCCTTTCTTATTTAAATAATTTATCATTGGAATACTAGATGCTTCCCTCATATCATCTGTATTAGGTTTAAAAGTTACACCTAAAAACGTAATATTCTTATTTTTAAGCCTATTTTTTAAAATTTTACCAATTCTTTTTGTAAGAATTATTTTTCTTTGATTATTCGATTTAACAACACTTTTTATAATAGAAAGATCAGTTTTATATTTGTCTGCAACATCAATTAAAGCTCTTGTATCTTTAGGAAAGCATGAACCTCCATAAGCTGGCCCTGCTCTTAAAAATCTATCACCAATTCTTTGGTCCAAACCCATCCCAATAGAAATATCTTGTATGTTTACACCAGTTCTTTCACACAAATTGGCCAATTCATTTATATAAGAAATTTTTGTAGCTAAAAAAGCATTGGAAGCATATTTTACCATTTCAGCACCTCTCCTTGAAGTTTTAAAATATCTGCTAGATTTTTTTATTATAGGTAAGTACAAAGATTTTAAAATTCTGTTAGCTTTTGTACTGTCAGTGCCAATAACAACTCTATCAGGATAAATAAAATCTCTTATAGCTTCTCCCTCTCTTAAAAATTCAGGATTTGAAACAACATCTATTAATTTTTTTTTCTTTAAATTTCTTAAAATTTTTTCAATTTTATCTCCAGTAGTTACAGGGACCGTGGATTTTGTTATGATGATCTTGTATTTTGAAATACTTTTTTTTAATTGTTTTGCTACGTTAAATACATGTTTTAAATCAGCTGAATTACCTTTTTTTTTAGTAGGGGTTCCTACACAGATAAATATAATATCAGATTTCTTAACTGCCTCATTTAAATCTGAAGTAAAAAATAACCTTTTAGCTCTATGATTTCTTTTCAGTATTTCTTCTAATCCTGGCTCATAAATAGGTACTTTTCCTTTATTAAGTGAGTCAATTTTATTTTGATCTTTATCAACACAATAAACAACATTTCCTACATCAGAAAAACAAACGCCACTAACAAGTCCAACATAACCAGTTCCTATCATGCATAATTTCATAATTTTGAAATCTCTATGCCAGATTTAATGTATCCATTCATACTTCCACAATCCAAGTATTTACCAGAAAAGTTATGTGCTATAAATTTTTGATTTTCTTTAATTAAAGTTTGGATAGAATCTGTAATATGTATTTCGCCACCTTTACCTGGTTTTTGTGATAATAATTTTGCAAATATTTTCCTTGGTAAAATATATCTTCCAATTACAGCTTTATTGGACGGCGCCTCTTTTATTGAAGGCTTTTCAATTACATCCTCGATTAAAAAATTATTTTTATCCATTTTTTTTTTTAATTTATAGATACCCCACCTAGACACTGTTTTTTTATCAACATTCATACTTGCCATAACTGATGCTTTATATTTTTTGTGTATTTGGATCATAGATTTAGAACAGTTTTTTTTTACTATAAGATCATCTGGTAGTAACATTAAAAAGAATTTATCTTTAATAATATTTTTAGTTTTTAAAACTGCATCACCTGTGCCCAAAGGCTTGTTTTGATAAACAAATTTTATAATTTTTTTATATTTTAAAATTTTTTTATATTCTTTTAAAGTTCTTGAATCTTTCTTTTTTTTTATTATTTTTTTATAAAAATTATCGTTATAAAAATATTTCTTAATCATCATTTTTTTTTTTGAAATAATAAAAACAACTTCTTTTATTCCAGCCTCAATACACTCATCTAAAATATATTCAATCCCAGGTTTACCATTTATAGGTAAAAGCTCTTTTGCAAAAACACTGGTTAATGGTAGTAATCTAGTTCCTAAACCAGCTAAAGGAATAATTGCTTGTTTAATCATTTGAATGTTTTACTTATAAAAATTATTTTATACAAATGAAAATTTTAATTAAGAATAAAGATATAAATGAGGCGCTCAAAAAAGTTTCAAATTTGGGTTTTGTTCCAACAATGGGGTGTCTTCATAAGGGGCATGAATATTTGATAAAACAGTCAAAAAGGAAATGTAATCAAACACTTGTAAGTATTTTCATAAATCCAACTCAATTTAATAACAAAAAAGATTATTTGTCATACCCAAAGAATTTAAATAAGGATCTTAATATCTTGAAAAAATTAAAAGTTAATTTTGTTTATGTCCCAAATAAAAAAGAGATCTATTCACTTAAAAGAAAAAAGGCAATAATTCTAAAAAAAGAAAACAAAGTACTTTGTGCAAAATTTAGAAAAGGTCATTTTGAGGGTGTGATTGACGTAATGGATAGATTGACAAATATTATTAGACCAAACAAAATATTCATGGGTGAAAAAGACTATCAACAACTTCTTTTAGTTAAAAAGTTTATTGAAAAAAAATACCAGACAAAAATTGTCTCATGCAAAACAGTAAGAAATAAAAATAAACTTGCTTTATCTTCAAGAAATCAATTACTCGATAAAAGAGATCTAATTAAAGCAGGTAAAATAGCTAAAGATCTATTCCATTTTAAAATATTTCTTAAAAATAAGAAAAAAATAAAAAATCTTTTACAAAAGAAAAAGGAATTATTTAAAAAAAATTTTGATATCAAAATTGATTACTTAGAGATTAGAAAAAGAAATAATCTTAAATCATCTTCAACTATAAAAAATTCAAAAATATTTATTGCTTATTTTATCAACAAAGTGAGATTGATAGACAATTTTTAAAAGTAATATGCACCAACACCTAAAAAAGATACAAAGCCAATTACATCAGTAATTGTTGTTACAAAAACACTTGATGCTATGGCTGGATCAATATTCATTTTTTTTAATGAAACAGGAACTAAAATTCCAAAAAGACCAGCTATTATCATTGTCAAAATCATTGAAATAGAAATTATTAAAGAAAGTTGACTATCTTGAAACCATAATTGAACAATTAATGAACTAATAACAGCAAAAATTATTCCATTCAAAACTCCAATATTAAATTCTTTTAGTATATTTTGACTAAAATTATTTTTTGTTAAATCATTAGTAGCTAAAGATCTTACTGTCACAGCTAATGTTTGCATTCCAGCATTACCACCCATCGAGGCTACAATAGGCATTAGGAAAGCAAGTACTACCATTTGTTCAATAGTTGCTCCAAATAAACTTATGCACCAAGTCGCCAGGAAAGCAGTAAACAAATTTAATAATAACCAATTAAATCTTCTCTTTGTTTTAGTAAATACACCATCTGTAATTTCTTCATCACCAACACCAGCAAGTCTCAACGTATCTTCTTCAGCTTCTTCTTTTAAAACTGTCAAAATATCATCCGAGGTTATCATTCCAACAAGTTTATTGTTCTTATCAACCACACATGCTGAATTTAATCCATAATTTTCAAATGAATTACCAACTTCTTCTTTGTCCATATCTACAGGTACTAAAAAAATTGTCTCCTCCATAATATTTGACATTTTTGTTTCTCTCGGGGTTCTCAAAACTTTAGATGAAGGTACAGTGCCAATTGGTTTAAAATTTTCATCAACAATAAAGATTTCCAAAAATTGTTCTGGCAAATCTTTATTTTCTCTTAAATAATCAATTGTCTGACCAACTGACCAATTGCTTGGTATTGCTGTAAACTCTCTTTGCATTATTCTAGCAGCACTGTCCTCT
The DNA here is from genome assembly GCA_902524345.1 of uncultured Pelagibacteraceae bacterium. GTDB lineage: Bacteria > Pseudomonadota > Alphaproteobacteria > Pelagibacterales > Pelagibacteraceae > Pelagibacter. The sequence goes on from CABZCX010000006.1 coordinate 24,757, forward strand.
GGATAACTAAGTCCCTCTAGTAAAGCAAAACGATCCTTTGGGGGTAAAGCACTTAGGATGGAATTTTTATTCTTTTCTTCAATATTTTCTAAAATCGATATTGCATCATCAGATTCAAGGTTTTTCAATATTCTAACAATTGACTCTGAAGATAAAAATTTAATTATCTCTGTTTGAACAGACTCATTTAGCTCCACAAATACTTCTGGATCAATTTTAAAACTATTTAATTTAATTAAACTTTCTCTGTCATTTTCACTTAAATGTTCAATAATATCAGCTGCATCTGCAGGATGCATTTCTTTGAATGCATTGATAATAAATAATACATCATTATCAGCTATTTTATCTGTGACAACTTTTATAAATTCTTTATTAAATTCGAAATTTACTTTTTTATCTTTAATTTTTTTAACTAAAGTCATAAATTAACCTATTATTATGTCGGCTCTTTTAATACAAAATGAAAAGATTACAATTTTTAAATGAATATTGACGTTAAAAAATCAAAAAAACCCATAAAATACGAAGAAGCTATCAATTTTATGGAGTCAAAGATTCATAAGATAAATGAGAATTCTGCTAACGAGCTAATTTGGACTCTGGAACATAACGAAATTTTTACAGCTGGTACAAGTTCTAAAGAAAATGAAATTTTAGATAAATCAATAAAAATTATTAGAACGAATAGAGGTGGTAAAATTACCTATCATGGGCCAGGGCAACTTATTTGTTATTTTATTATTGATCTTAAAAAAAGGGGTAAAGATATAAGAAAGTTTATATCCATAATTGAAAAAACAATTATAGATACAATAAAATTTTTTAAAATTGAGACTTTTGCGGACAAAAAAAATATTGGGATTTGGTACGATGATAATAATGAAATTAAAAAAGTTGCTGCTATCGGTGTAAGAGTCAGCAAGTGGATTGCCTACCATGGTTTTTCAATAAATATTAATAATAAACTTGATAAATATGATGCTATAATACCTTGTGGTATAAGTAATAGAGGAGTTACTAACTTAAAGACGATCGTTGATCAAAATTATGATGAATTAGAGAATAAACTAATAGAAAATTTTTTAATTAATTTAAAAAGCTAAGTCTTTTTGATTTAAGCAAATTTTTAAAGTAATCAGGTAACAAAGCCTTATAGGTATGTTTTTGATCATTGATTAAAAATTTAATTTGATATGAATGGAGCATTAGCCTCTTGTTTATACCTTTAAGAGTGATATGTTTATATTTTTCATCACCATAAATCGAGTGACCAATATTATACAATTGCTTTCTTAATTGATGTTTTCTACCAGTAATCGGTTTAAGCTCAAGTAAACTAGCTTCTGAGTTTTTATCTATTACCTTAAAAATTGTTTTAGCTTTTTCAACTATTTTCTTTCCATTATCATATCTGATCAAATTATCGTTTAATTCTCCAGAATTTTTTTCTAATTCACCATGACAAATTGCTAAATACGTTTTATGTATTTTTCTTAACCTGAATAGTGAAGTTAAAAGTTGTGCCATTTTTCTTTTTTTAGCAACTATAAAAACACCTGAAGTGTCCTTGTCCAGTCTGTGAACAGAATAAGGTTTCGTATTTTCGAATATTTTACTTCTTTTAAAAATATCTATTAAATTTTTTTTTGATTTAGTTCCGCCTTGTACTGAAATTCCAGAGTCCTTGTTAATCACTATAAAATCTTCATTATTTTCAATTATAGACTTTTCATTAGATTTGATAATTGTATTAGAAGGTCTGAAATTTATTTTTTTGTTATTAGATTTTTCTTTAAAATCTAAATTAAATAATTCTACTGTGTCGTTTAAATTAACTTTGGTAGAACTTTTTACTTTTTTTTTATTTAATTTAATTTTTCCAGTTCTTAATTTTTTTTCAATTAACCCTTGAGGTATTTTTCCTATTTTATTTCTTAAAAATCTATCTAGACGCATATTATCAAATGTTGCGTCTACAACAAAACTTTTTATCATTTTTAAAATTTATTTACTTACAGCTTCTTTTTTACTGTCTTTAATCTCTGTATTTTTAGATTGATCATTTTTCTTTTTGTCAACTCTTTTAGCTTCAATATTTCTATCTACAAACTCAATTATGGCCATTGGAGCATTATCACCGTATCTAAAACCTGCTTTGATTATTCTAGTATAACCACCACTTCTTTTTTCATACCTTTTTGATAGTGTTTTGGTAACTTTATTTGCAGATGTTATATTTTGTAATTGCGATATTAAATCTTTAGTTGATGTTAAATTGTTTTTTTTTCCTAAGGTAATGATCTTATCTGCTTGAGGTTTTAAAAATTTGGCTTTTGGCAAAGTAGTTTTAATTTGCTCATATTTGATTAAAGAATTAAGCATATTTTTAAGTAGCGCTTTTCTGTGTTCTGAAGTTCTATTTAATTTTTTATTAGCAAAACCATGTCTCATTAAATAGCTTCCTCCAATTTTTTAGACATTTCAGCTATATTGTCTGGTGGCCAATTTGGAATTTCCATGCCCAAATATAATGACATTCCAGTTAAAACTTCTTTAATTTCATTCAAAGATTTCCTACCAAAATTAGGTGTTCTTAACATCTCTCCTTCTGATTTTTGAACAAGGTCACCAATATAAATTATATTATCATTTTTTAAACAATTCATTGATCTCACTGATAATTCAAGTTCATCTACTTTTCTTAACAAGTTTTTATTAAATTCTGGTTCTGTAGAAACCTCTTTGACAGGAGCTTCAACAGGTTCATCAAAATTAACAAACATTTTAAGTTGGTCTTGGAAAATTCTTGCTGAATAAGCAACTGCATCTTCAGCAGAAATCGAACCATTCGTTTCAACTTCCATTGTCAACTTATCATAGTCCAAAGCCTTTCCCTCTCTCGCTGTGCTAACAGAGTATGAGACTTTTTTAACAGGGCTATATAATGAGTCAATCGCGATGAGCCCTAATGGTGGCTCCTCTGGTTTATTGAGTTCAGCAGGAACATATCCTTTTCCAGTATTAACATTCATTTCCATATGAAAATTTGTATTCTCATCGAGATTACATATTACTAAGTCAGGATTTAAAATTTCTACATCTGCAACAGGTGATATATCAGAAGCTTTAATTTCCCCTGGTCCTTTTGCATCTAGTATTAATTTCTTTGTGCCTTCAGCATTACATTTTAGAGCTAATGATTTTACATTCAAAACTATATCAGTAACATCCTCTCTAACACCTTTTATAGATGTAAATTCATGTAAAACACCATCTATTTGTATAGATGTAACCGCAGCACCTCTAATTGAAGATAATAATATTCTTCTTAATGAATTTCCTAAAGTTAAACCGTAACCTTTTTCTAGCGGCTCAGCAATTATCTTAGCATGTGTAAGGTCTTCACTCAATTTTACGTCAAGTTTTGATGGTTTAATTAATGATTTCCAATTTTTTATGTTTACGTTCTCTGTCTCCATTAAACTCTCCTTTTTTTTGGTGGCCTAGTTCCGTTATGAGGCATGGGTGTTGTGTCTTTGATTGATAAAATTTTAAAACCTTTAGCTTGTAAAGCCCTTAATGCAGTCTCTCGGCCTGAACCTGGACCCTTTATTTCGACATTCAATGTTTTCATTCCATACTCAAGCGCTTTAGACGCTGCAGCATCAGCTGCTACTTGAGCTGCATATGGTGTTGATTTTCTTGAACCCTTAAAGCCTTTTTGTCCAGCCGAAGCCCATGATATAACATTCCCGTTTGTATCTGCGATAGAAATTATTGTGTTATTAAAGGTTGATTGCACGTAAGCGATACCATTAAGAATATTTTTTTTTGTTTTTTTCTTTTTTGAATAAGAACTTTTTAAAACTTTTTTTTCTAATTTAACATTATCTTTTTTATTATTGTCAGTTTTATCTGTGTTAGCCATAATTATTTCTTAAGTGGAGTTAATTTTTTTCCAGCAATTGCAATAGCTTTACCTTTTCTAGTTCTAGCATTACATCTTGTTCTTTGACCTCTAACAGGTAATTTTTTTCTGTGTCTTGATCCTCTATAGCAAGCCAAATCGATTAATCTCTTTATATTTAATGAATAATCTCTCCTAAGATCACCTTCAACTTTAAAATTTTGATCAATATATTCTCTTATTTTTAATATTTCATCGTCGGTAAGTTGATTAACTCTTTTTTCCCTTGGTAAGTTTAATGCATTACAAATTTGTTTAGAAAATTTATCACCAATGCCATAAATATAAGTAAGTCCAATATGAACTAACTTATTTTGAGGAATGTTGATACCTGCTATACGAGCCATAATTTAGTGATAATTTGTAGCCTTTATATAAGAAGTTTTTTCAAAGTCAACGACTTAAACATTGATAAAATCATCGATTTTGTTGGTAATTTGATCAATTTTTAAAGAACCATCAATCTCATGAAAATTAATATTTTTTGAGTAAAAATCTAAAACTGGTTTAGTTGTCTTCATGTATGTATCGTACCTTTTAACAATAGTATCTAAATCATCATCAGATCTTTTTTCCTCAATTTTTCTTTTTTCAATTCTTTCAATGATAATATTTTTATTAACATTTAAAAAAAATATTAAGTCAATTTTTTGATCTGACTTTTCTAATAACAAATTTAAGTTTGTAGCTTGACTTAATGATCTTGGATATCCATCAAAAATAAGCCGATTTTTCTTTAAAGGATCAAAAATGATATTGCTAATAAGGTTATTAACGATTTCATCACTCACAAATTTTCCATCATTCATATCATTTATTATCTTTTTGCCGATATCAGTATCCTTTTTAATTTCATCTCTCAAAATATCACCCGTGGATATTTGAAAACCATTAATTTTTTTTACTAAGTATTTTGCTTGGGTGCCTTTTCCAGCTCCTGGTGGACCAAATAAAATAATATTCACTTATCTACCAAATTTAGTCTTTTTGATTAATTGTTCATACTGTGAACTCATTAATCTTGTTTGAATTTGAGTTACCGTATCTATTGCTACTACAACTACAATTAAGATAGAAGTACCGCCTAAATAAAATGGAATAGGATATTTTGCAATTAAAAATTCTGGCATTAAACAAACTAAAGTCAAATATAAAGCACCAATAGTTGTCAGCTTCGTAAGAATATTATCAATATAAATCGCAGTGCTTTCACCTGGTCTAATCCCTGGAATAAAACCTCCATATTTTCTCAAATTATCTGCTGTTTCATTAGGATTAAATGTAATTGAGGTATAGAAAAACGTGAAAAATATTATTCCTGAAGCGTATAACAACATATAAAGAGGTTGTCCTTGAGTGAAATATGAACTTAAGTTTAAAAACGTATCATTCTCAGAAAAATTAAAATTTGAAAAAGTTACAGGTAGTAACAGTAAAGCTGAAGCAAAAATTGCTGGGATAACACCAGCTTGATTTATCTTTAAAGGCAGATGAGAAGACTCTCCACCGTACATTTTATTACCCATTTGTCTTTTTGGATAATTAATAAGTATTTTTCTTAAAGCTCTCTCCATAAAAACAATAAAAAGAATTGTTAAAATAAGAAGTATAAAAATTGCTAAAATCATGACTGTTGAAATAGCACCTGTTCTGCCAAGTTCAAATGTTGTTACTAATGCCCTTGGAATTTCTGCAACAATACCAGCAAAAATTATTAACGAGATTCCATTTCCAATACCTCTCTGTGTAATTTGTTCTCCTAACCACATTAAGAAGATTGTACCTGCAACTATTGTAGTAACAGTTGATATCTTAAAAAAAACACCTGGATTTATAACTAAATCTGCCGACGACTCCAAACCAACAGATAGACCATAACCTTGAATTGTTGCAAGTAATACTGTTCCATATCGAGTGATTTGTGTAATTTTTGATCTTCCAGTTTCTCCTTGGGCCTTCAGATTTTTAAAATATTCTGAAACACCTGTTAATAATTGAACAATGATTGATGATGATATGTACGGCATGATTCCCAACGCAAATATTGCCATTCTACTTACTGCTCCGCCAGCAAAAACGTTGAACATTCCCAATAAACCTTTTTGATTACCTTCCATTAAAATTTTTAATTGTTCGGGATCTATACCTGGCAAGGGAACAAATGTTCCGAATCTATAAACCGAAAGTAATGCTAATGTGAAAAATATCCTATTTCTTAAATCAGTACTTGAAGATGCTGCACTCATTGATACTATTATTTTTTAATTTGAATAGATCCACCGATCTTCTCAAGCTTATTAACCGCTGATTTAGATGCTAAATCTGCCTCAATGTTTATTTTATCTTTTATTTCCCCTGATCCTAAAATTTTTAATTTAGATGATCTTTTGTTAATTAATTTTAATTTTTTTAATAGGTTTGCATTTAAAATTTCAGAAGTTTTAACACTTTTTTTATCAATAAAAGATTGAATCTTATTCAAATTCAAAACAGCAATATTCTTTTTTTCAATAGGGTTGAATCCTCTTTTTGGTAATCTTCTGTACAATGGCATCTGACCACCCTCAAAACTTTTTATTGATACACCTGATCTTGATTTTTGACCTTTTACACCTCTACCTGAAGTTTTTCCCTTACCAGAACCAATCCCTCTACCTACTCTGATTTTTTTTTTATTGATTTTTGATCTGTTGTTTAAACTAATCATCATCCTCTTTTCTCAATAATTTCTGAAATTTTTTTATTTCTAATATTTGAAATTTGCTTTGGAGAATTTTGTTTTAACAAGGCTTTCATTGTTGCTCTTATTACATTGTGCGCATTGGAAGTTCCCATTGATTTTGCTACTATGTCTTTGACTCCTAAAACTTCACAAACAGCTCTCACTGGTCCACCTGCAATTATACCTGTACCTTTGGAAGCTGCTCTTAGAACTATTCTACCAGACCCATCCTTAGCTCTAACATCGTGATGAATAGTTCTTCCCTCTCTTAAAGGTATATGGACTAATTTTCGTCTTGCCATTTCGTTCGCTTTTTTAATTGCATCTGGAACTTGCTTAGCTTTTGCGTGAGCTATACCAATCTTACCTGATTGATTTCCAACAACCACCAAAGCTGAAAAACCAAATCTTCGTCCACCTTTAACTACCTTAGTTATTCTATTAATGTGAACAAGTTTTTCTAAAATATTATCCGATTTTTTTTCTTTTATATTATCCATTGTTAGAACTCCATTCCATTTTTACGTAAAGTTTCTGCAAAAATCTTCACCCTACCGTGATATTTATACAGACCTCTATCAAAATAAATCTTTGAAATTTTCTTCTCTAAAGCTTTTTTGGCTAATTTTTCTGCTACTATTTTAGATAACTCTGTTTTTGTAATTTTTGTTTCTGATTTAAAATCTTTTTCAATAGATGAAGCAGATAAAAGAGTTATATTTTTATTATCATCAATTATTTGCGCTGAAATATTTTTTGAGGATCTTGATATACTTAATCTAAATCTTTCTTTATTTGCGACTGATTTTACTTTTTTCCCTACTCTAAATTTTCTTCTCTTATTTGCTGTAAGTTTCATTATTTCTTTTTACCCTCTTTTTTAAGAACATATTGACCTTTTTCCCTAACACCTTTTCCCTTGTATGGCTCAGTTTTTCTTAATGTTCTAAGTTTTGATGCTACCGAACCTACTTGTTGTTTGTTCGCACCTGTTATTTTTAAAGTTGTTTGTTTTTCAACAGATATCTTTATACCCTCAGGTATATCGAAATTAATATCATGGCTATATCCAAGTTGTAAATTTAATTGATTGCCTTTTAATGCTGCTCTATAACCAACCCCTACTAATTCTAAAACTTTTTCATATCCTTTGCTTGATCCAATTACTGCATTATTAATTAAACTTCTATTCATACCCCATAGCCTTTTTGTATTTTGATCTACCTTTTTTGGTTTGATTGATATTTCTTTGCCGTCTTTAATATTTAAAGAAAAAATATCTAAATCAATATTAAGAGCAGATTTGCCTAATGGCCCCTCGATATTCAATATACTCCCGGCCAAAGCCACTTTAACTTTATCAGGAATTAAAATATTTATTTTACCAATCTTAGACATTAAAATACCTTACAAATTATTTCGCCACCAACACGTTGTTTTCTTGCATCAATATCTGTCATCACACCCTTTGGTGTTGAAACTATAGCGATCCCTAGGCCATTATTAATTTTTGGCAAACTCTCAGCACTTGAAAAAATTCTTCTACCTGGCTTTGATACTCTCTCAAAAGCACTTATGACAGGATTACCTGAATGATATTTTAATTCCAAAGTAAGTGTAGATTTATTATTCTCAGAGTTCACTTTGAACTCCTTTATAAATCCCTCATTTTTCAAAATTCCAGCAATTTTAGTTTTAAAATTTGATGATGGCAACTCAACTTTTTTATGATTTCTAGATTGAGCATTTTTAATTCTTGCTATCATATCTCCTATTGGGTCACTTAAGCTCATATATTCCTTTCTACCAGCTTGACTTTACCAGTCCTGGTATTTTTCCTTGTAATCCTAATTGTCTTAATGCAATTCTAGATATCTTTAATTTTCTATAGACACCATGTGGTCTTCCTGTAATTTGACATCTATTCATTACTCGTATTTTTGACGAATTTCTTGGTAATTTTGATAATTTTTGTTGTGCTTTAAACCTTTCTTCTAATGAAAGTTTCTTATTCATAATAATTTTTTTTAATTTTTGTCTTTTCTTAAAATATTTGTCCGATAATCTTATTCTTCGATTGTTTTTATTTACTGAACTAAGTTTAGCCATTTTAATTATCTCCTTTCTTAATAAATGGGAAATTTAATTTTTCTAGTAATACAAAACTATGTTCATTACTTTTTGATGAGATGACAATTATTATATCTAATCCTCTAACTTTATCTGCTCTATCAAAACTAACTTCTGGGAATATTATATGTTCTTTTATTCCAAAAGTATAATTTCCAAATTTATCAAAACCTTTAGATGATAGGCCTCTAAAATCTTTAATTCTTGGTAAAGCAATATTGACTAACCTATCTAAAAACTCGTACATTTTATTTTTTCTAAGAGTTACCTTTAAACCAGCATTTGAACCTTTTCTTGTTTTAAAATTTGCAACTGATTTTTTAAATTTAGTAATTACCGGTTTTTGGCCAGTAATTTTTGCTAAATCTTCCTCACAAGATTTTAAGATTTTACTATCATTGCCATCTAAACCAAGACCCATATTTATAACTATTTTTTCAATTTTAGGTCCCATGTATAAATTTTTAAAACCAAATTGAGATTTAAGTGATGGTTGTATTTCTTTATAATATAATTCTTTTAACCTTGGTGTCATTATTTTTTAGTTTCTTTCTTTTTATTTTTAATTTTTTCATCAATCATTTTTAGATTTGAAATATGGATAAAACTTTCCTTTGAAAAAATTCCACCTTTCTTTTCTTTTGTTGTTTTGACATGTTTTTTAACCATATTAATATCTTTAATTTTTGCTCTATTGTTTGATCTATCTATTTCAATTACTTCACCCTCTTTATTTCTGTCTTTACCTGACAAAACTTTAACTTTAAGACCTTTTTTAATCATTATAAAACCTCCGGAGCTAATGAGATTATTTTCATTTGCCCTCTATTTCTTAACTCTCTAGTTACTGGTCCGAAAATTCTTGTCCCAACTGGCTCACCCTTATCATCAACTAATACCGCAGCATTGTTATCAAATTTAACTTTTGAACCATCATCTCTGTGTATTCCCTTTTTAACCCTTACCACAACAGCTTTGTGAACTGAGCCTTTTTTTACTTTACCTTTTGGTATCGCCTCTTTTACTGCAATTACAATTGTGTCACCGATACTTGCATACCTTCTTTTTGACCCACCTAGAACTTTTATACACTCAATTTTTTTTGCACCAGTATTATCTGCTACAAGTAATTCAGTTTGAACTTGAATCATTATTTTAAATTCTCCATTACTTGAAATTTTTTGTTTTTAGAGAATGGTTTACTCTCTATTATTGATACTTTATCTCCATTTTTATATTTGTTATTTTCGTCATGAGCATTGTATTTTTTTTGCACTTTAATAACTTTTTTAAGCACTGGATGTGAATATTTTCTTTCTACCAAAACAGTTATAGTCTTATTTGGTTTGTCACTTACAACTATTCCTTTTAAAATTTTTTTAGGCATTTATTTTTCCCTTTAAAATTGTTTTTAATCTTGCAATCGTTTTTTTTGTTTCACTAATTTTAGCAGGATTGGTTACTTGTGAATTTATTTTTTGAAATCTTAAATTAAATAAATCTTTTTTTAGTTTATCAATATTTTTAAAAATTTGATCTTTTGTAAGTTTTTTTATTTCTTGTTTTTTCATTTTAAGCAAATCTTTTAATTGTTTTTGTTTTTATAGGCAGTTTAGCAGAGGCTTTATATAATGCTTCTTTAGCTATTTGCTCGGAAACACCATCAACTTCAAATAAAATTCTCCCTGGTTTAACTCTACATGCATAGAACTCTGGAGACCCTTTTCCTTTTCCCATCCTTACTTCAATTGGTTTTTTTGAAACTGGAATATTTGGGAAAATTCTTGTCCATACTCTACCTTGTCTTTTCATGTGACGTGTTAATGCTACTCTAGCTGCCTCTATTTGTTTTCCAGTAACTCTATCGGGGGATAATGCTTTTAATGCATACGCACCATAATTAATAAAATTAGCTCTAGATGCAGTGCCATGTATTCTGCCTTTATGAGCTTTTCTCCATTTTGTTCTTACTGGTTGCAACATTCTATTATTTACCCTCCATATCTTTCACTTTATTTGTTTCCTGGCTAAACTCTTTAGCAAAAACTTCTCCTTTATATATCCAAACTTTAATACCAATAATTCCATATGTTGTAAGTGCCTCTGCCTCTGCATAGTCAATATCAGCTCTTAGAGTATGTGATGGAATGCTTCCATCTCTTAACCATTCTGTTCTTGCAATTTCATTTCCCCCTAATCTGCCACTCACAGAAACTTTAATACCTTTTGCACCCAATCTTAAACAAGACTGCATGGCTCTCTTCATTGCTCTTCTATAAGAAATTCTTTTTACTAATTGCTGAGCTATATTCTCAGCTACAAGATACGCATTTGTCTCGGGTTTCTTAACTTCTTTAATATTTAAATTCACCTCATTAGTGGTAAGTTTTGATAAATTATTTTTAATCTTATCTATATCACTACCTTTTTTACCAATAACAAATCCTGGTCTAGATGTATAAATAGTAACATAACATTTATTGGCAGTTCTTTCTATCATCACTTTAGAAACTCCTGAGTTAATTACATTTTTTTTTATGTATTCTCTAATTTTGTAATCTTCAATTAAATAATTTCCAAAATCTTTTTTCTTAGCGTACCAAACAGAGTCCCATCCTCTGTTAACACCTAATCTAAAACCAACAGGATTAACTTTTTGACCCATGACTCTCCATTTTTTTAGTTTCTGATAAAATTATAGTTACACTCGAATAAGGTTTTAAGATTGGTGCAGCTCTACCCTTTGCTCTGGGTCTAAATCTTTTCATCGTAATTTTTTTTCCACAGTAAGCTTCTTTGACTACTAATTTGTCTATATCGTATTGGAAGTTATTTTCTGCATTTGCGACAGCTGAACTAATTGTTTTTCTTATATCTTTAGTTATTCTTTTTTCAGAAAATTGCAGATCTCGAATTGCCACATCAACTTTTTTTCCTACTATACTCCTTAAAATCGGGTTAAGTTTTCTCACGCTAGATCTAATGTTATTATTGATAGATTTAACAGTTTTAATCTTATCTTTATTCATTTTCTTTTTTTTACTCATAAATTTCTATTTTTTTGCCTCCGCTTCTGCCGGCTTTGCTTTTTTATCAGCTGGTGTGTGGCCAAAGAAAGTTCTTGTTGGTGCAAATTCACCTAATTTATGACCAACCATATCTTCAGAAACTGTGATAGGAATAAATTTCTTGCCATTATAAATTAAAAAGCTAACACCAACAAAATCAGGAATTATTGTAGATTTTCTTGACCAAGTTTTAATAGGAATTTTTTTAGGGTCGATTTTATATTTATCAACTTTTTTCATCAAGCTTTCTTCAACAAAAGGTCCTTTCCATACTGCTCTAGCCATTATTTAGTATCCTTCCTTTTATTTCTTCTCTTCACAATAAATTTATCTGTTCTTTTATTATCTCTAGTTTTTAAACCCTTAGCTGATTGACCAGTAGGTGAAACTGGATGTCTTCCTCCAGCTGATTTACCCTCTCCACCACCATGAGGGTGATCTACAGGATTTTTAACAACTCCCCTGGTATGGGGTCTTCTACCTAACCATCTTGATCTTCCTGCTTTTCCAATCTTTATGTTTTTTTGATCAGGATTGCTCAAAACACCTATTGTAGCTAATGACCTAGAATCTATTTTTCTAACTTCACCAGAGGTCAATTTAATTAAACTGTAATTTCCATCCACACCACTAATTGTGACACAAGTGCCAGCTGATCTTGCTAATTTTCCTCCAGCACCAGGCTGAATTTCAACGTTATGAATATTTATACCAACAGGAATATCCTGAAGTGGCATACAATTTCCAATCTTTATCTCTTTTTTTGAACCATTTTCTATTTGGTCTCCAACTTTAATTTTTTGGGGCGCCAGATAATATGAATAATTTCCATCTTCGAACTTAACTAGCATAATGTAACAAGATCTATTGGGATCATATTCTATTCTCTCTACGGTTGCCGGCATATCAAATTTTTTTCTATAAAAGTCAATTTGTCGATACATTTTTTTATGACCACCAGCTCTATTAGATGAAGTTATACGACCGTTATTATTTCTTCCCTTCATAGAATTTTTAGGAGAGACAAGAGATTTGAAAGGTTTACCTTTCCATAAACCTGATCTATCAACTAAAATTGTACCTCTAGTAGATTTTGTGTAAGGTTTAAAAGTTTTTAATGCCATAATTAAATTCCTGCGGTTAGATCAATATTTTGACCTTTTTTTAAAGTTACTATTGCTTTTTTGAATCCAGAAATTTTGACTTTACGGCCTCTTATCAATTTTTCTCTATTTTTTTTATTTATAATATTTACTTTAATTACATTTACTTTGAAAATTTTCTCAATATTTTTTTTAAGATTATCCTTATCTGCATTAGATGGAACTTTAAAAACTATCTTATTATATTCAGATATTTTTGTAGATTTTTCAGTTATAATTGGTGAGATTATTTTATCGTATAAGTGTATCTTATTCATTAGATATATCTCTTTTCTAGTTCCTTAACTGAACTTTCTGTAAAAACAATCTTTTTAAATTTAACTAAATCAAAAGCACTAAAATGATTAACATCAGTTACTTTAATATCTTTTATATTTCTAATTGATTTTTCAATCTTATCCTTTGAAGTTTTATCTAAAATTATCAGAGAATTTGAAATCTCAAATTTCTTTAATATGTTAAACATCTCTTTAGTCTTTTTAATTTCAGAATTAAAATCACTTAATACGATAAGATTATTATGTTTAATTTTTTCACTAATCAGAGATGCAATACCTAATTTTTTTTCACTTTTATTTAGTTTACGTTTTTTATATGCTAATTCACCTTTTGGACCATGTGCTACCCCACCACCAACAAATATTGGTGCTTTTCTACTAGCATGTCTCGCATTTCCTGTTCCTTTTTGAGCATATATCTTGGAAGTTGGACCAGAAACCTCATTTTGTTGTTTTGTTTTAGCATGACGTCCTTTGTAATTTGCATTAGTTTTATACAAAATGTTATTTATAAGTCTCTTATTTATTTTAGCTGAAAATATTTTATCTAAAACCTCAATAGATTCTTTCTTTCCATTAATATTTAGTTTTTCAATTTTCATTATTTTTTCTTCTTTTCAGGGGTTTTTTTGGCTTGCTCAGCTGCTTGAATTTTTTCATTGATAGTCATTTTGACAATATTTTTAACGGATTTTTTAACTAAAACTTCTGAATTTTTCGAGCCTGGAATAGATCCTTTTAGGTACAATAATTCATTTTCAAGATCAGTTTTAATAATTTCAATATTTTGCATGGTTCTTAATTTATCTCCCATATGTCCTGCCATTTTTTTTCCCTTAAAGACTTTACCTGGATCCTGTCTTTGACCTGTTGAACCATGAGATCTGTGAGATATTGAAACACCGTGAGTAGCTCTTAATCCACCAAAATTATGTCTTTTCATTGCTCCAGCAAAACCTTTTCCAATAGTTTTGGATCTTGTATCCACAAATTTTACATCTTTAAAAATCTCTAAACCGAATTCATTCCCCTCTTTATATTTACTTACATCTTGCACTTTAAATTCTTTAAGTTTTTTTTTAGCTTCTGTATTTTTTTTTGCAAAATAACCCTTCATTGCTTTAGTTAATTTTGAATTTTTAATTTTACCATAGCCGAGTTGAACAGCACTATAGCCTCTCGCCTCTTTATTAATTATTTGAATAATACGAGCCTTTTCCATTTTTAAGACTGTTACGGGAACCAACTGACCTGATTTGTAAAACTCTCTCGTCATTCCTATTTTTTTTCCAATTAAAGCAATTTCACTCATAATTAAATCTTTATCTCCACATCTACTCCTGAAGCTAAATCAAGCTTCATTAATGCCTCAACAGTTTGGGGAGTTGGTTCAATTATATCAATTAATCTCTTGTGAGTTCTAGATTCAAATTGTTCCCTACTTTTTTTATCAATATGTGGTGATCTCAATACGGTATATCTCTCTATTCTTGTTGGCAAAGGTATTGGACCTTTTATAGTCGCACCTGTTCTTTTTACAGTATTTACAATTTCTTCTGTAGAGGCATCAAGGATCTTATTATCATAAGCTCTTAATTTTATTCTGATATTTTGCTTTTCCATATTAACCCGCAACCTTTTTTGTTACTTCATCTTGAACATTTTGTGGAACTTTCGAATAGTGATCAAAGAACATAGAATATTGAGCCCTGCCCTGAGACATTGATCTTAAACTATTAATATAACCAAACATATTTGCAAGAGGGACCATTGCTGTTATTACTGTTGCATTTCCTCTTTGATCTTGAGTATTAATTTGTCCTCTTCTACTATTAAGATCACCGATAACATCACCCATGTAATCTTCTGGAGTTACAACTTCAACTCTCATAATTGGCTCTAAAAGTTTTAAACCTCCTTGAGTACATGCTTCTTTAAAACAAGCCCTGCTTGCTAATTCAAAAGCTAAAACACTTGAGTCTACATCGTGATGTAAGCCATCAACAATTGTAACTTTATAATCAATCATAGGAAAACCTGCTAAAATTCCACTATCAGAAACTGTCTCAATACCTTTTTCAACACCAGGGATAAATTCTTTTGGTATTGCACCACCTTTAATTGCGCTTTCAACCAATCTTCCTTTGCCTGGTTCTTGAGGTTCTATCAATAGTTTAACCTTTGCAAACTGACCAGCTCCACCACTTTGTTTTTTATGTATGTATTCAAACTCTGCAGATTTTTCTATTGTTTCCCTATATGCAACTTGTGGTGCACCAACATTTGCCTCAACCTTAAATTCTCTTTTCATTCTATCAACAATAATATCTAAATGAAGTTCACCCATTCCTTTGATAATAGTTTGACCAGACTCCTCATCTGATGAAACTCTAAATGATGGATCTTCTTTGGCTAAACGAGCAAGAGCCTCACCCATTTTTTCTTGGTCTCCCTTTGTTTTTGGCTCAACGGCTATTTCAATAACAGGATCAGGAAATTCCATTGGTTCAAGTAAAACTGGCTTATCTTTATTGCATAAAGTATGACCAGTCATTGTATTCTTTAATCCTGCTAGAGATACAATATCACCCGCATTAGCCTCTTTAATATCCTCTCTAGAATTGGCATGCATTAATAACATTCTTCCAACTCTTTCCTCTTTGTCTGTAGATGAATTGTAAATAGAGGTTCCAGATTTAATTGTTCCCGAATAAACTCTAATAAAAGTTAGAGAACCCACGAATGGGTCATTTGCTACTTTAAATGCTAAAGCAGAAAATGGTGAATTATCCTGGAATTTCATCTCAACCTCCTCATCAGATCCTACTTTTGTTCCTTTGATTGAACTTATATCTTCAGGACTTGGTAAATAATTTACAACAGCGTCCAATAATGGCTGAACACCTTTATTTTTAAATGCTGATCCAGTTAAAACAGGAACAAAATCGAAACTTAGTGTCCCTTTTCTTATACATTTTATTAAATCTTCCTCTTTTATTTCATCACCATTTAAATAACTTTCCATTAATTTTTCATCTTGCTCTACAGCCAACTCTACTAATTCAGTTCTATATTTATTTGAAATTTCTTTTAAATCATCAGGAATTTCTTTATACTCCCACTCTGCACCAAGTGCTTCATTTTTCCAAATCTGCGCTTTCATTTTAACTAAATCAATGACACCAGTTAATGAAGATTCGATTCCAACGGGCACTTGAAGAACTAAAGGTTTAGCTCCTAATCTATCTTTTATCATTTCAACACATCTAAAAAAATCTGCTCCTGTCCTATCTAATTTATTAACAAAGCAAATTCTTGGAACTTTATATTTATCAGCTTGTCTCCAGACAGTCTCCGACTGTGGTTCAACTCCAGCTACACCATCAAAAACAGCTACAGCACCATCTAAAACTTTTAACGACCTTTCAACTTCGATTGTAAAATCGACATGACCTGGGGTGTCAATTATATTTATTCTGTGGTCTTGCCAAAAACAAGTTGTCGCTGCAGATGTAATAGTAATACCTCTTTCTTGTTCTTGCTCCATCCAATCCATAGTTGCAGCACCATCATGCACTTCCCCTATTTTGTGACTTTTGCCTGTGTAATACAGAATTCTTTCAGTCGTAGTCGTTTTACCAGCATCAATATGTGCCATGATACCAATGTTTCTATATTTACTTAATATATGTGTTCTCGTCATATTATTTACCACCTAAAATGTGCAAAGGCTTTATTTGACTCAGCCATTTTATGTACATCCTCTCTTTTTTTTACTGCAGCACCTTTTTTTTCATAAGCATCATAAAGTTCATTGAAAATTTTATCAGACATATGTTTGTCTTTTCTTTTTCTTGCAGAATCAACTAACCATCTTATTGCTAAAGCTTGTGCTCTTTTACTTTTTACTTCAACTGGAACTTGATAAGTTGCTCCTCCTACTCTTCTCGAGCGTACTTCAACAGTGGGTTTTATGTTATTGATTGCTTCGTTAAATATATCTATTGGTGCATTCTTTGATTTTTTTTTAATTTTTTCTATTGCATCGTAAACTATTTTAGCTGCAACACCTCTTTTTCCATCATACATAATATTATTAATTAACTTTGGAATTATAGTGGAGTTAAATTTTGGATCTGGTGTAATATTTTTTTTTGGCTGGGTTTTTTTTCTAGACATTTTTATTTACCTTTTTTTGTTCCATACAAGGATCGTCTTTGTTTTCTATTAGCCACCCCCTGTGTATCTAAATTACCTCTTAAAATATGATATCTAACTCCCGGTAAATCTTTTACCCTACCACCTCTAATTAAAACTACTGAGTGCTCTTGAAGATTGTGACCTTCACCAGGAATATATGCAGTAACTTCAAATCCATTGGAAAGTCTTACTCTTGCAACCTTTCTCAGGGCTGAGTTTGGTTTTTTTGGTGTTGTTGTATATACTTTTACACACACACCTCTTTTAAGAGGTTGTTTTTGTAAAGCAGGAACTTTGTTCCTAGCCAAGGGTTTAATTCTTTTTTTTCTCAATAACTGGTTTATCGTCGGCATATAAATATATAATTAAGTTTTTTGATGAAATAACTGACATGTTATTTGTGGCAGCGTTTAGCACAATTAAAGCGCTACATTCCAACCAAAAAATTATCGCCAAATTACTTATTAATAGGATTTTGTCAAACTAAAACTAAAGAAGATGAGTGTTATTTTTATTGATTTACTTGAGTTTCCGAAGTCTCAATTTTCTCTTGCTCAGACAAGAACTTATTATCATCTTCAAGAGCTTTTTTGTTCCACTTATTCTTAATGTTACCAGTCCCAGCTGGAACCAATCTACCAACAATCACATTTTCTTTCAGCCCATTTAAAGGGTCAATTTTTCCTTTTATTGCTGCATCAGTTAGAACTCTAGTTGTTTCTTGGAAAGAGGCAGCTGATATAAATGACTCAGTTTGCAAAGAAGCTTTGGTTATACCCATCAAGACTCTTTCACCAGTCGCAGGTGTTTTACCATCAGCTTTTAATTTTTCATTTATATTTTCAAATTTTATTCTATCAATAATTTCACCTGGTAAATAAGAAGAGTCCCCAGATGTTTTAACCTCTACTTTTTTTAGCATCTGTCTTAAAATTGTTTCTATGTGTTTATCGTTAATTATAACACCTTGTAATCTATAAACTTCCTGTACCTGATTTACAAAGTATTCTGTTAAATCTTTTATTCCCATTATTCTAAGAATATCATGTGGTAAAGGCTGGCCATCCAATAAATACTCACCTTTTTTTATTTTCTCACCTTGATTAAAATTAATATGTTTTCCTTTTGGAATTAAATAATTTGATGGTTCAGATCCATCCTCTGGAACTATTGAAACTCTTTGTTTGCCTCTTACCTCTTTACCAAAAATTACCTGTCCATCATTTTCTGCTATAATTGCACTATCTTTAGCTTTTCTTGCTTCAAATAATTCTGCAACTCGAGGAAGTCCTCCAGTGATATCTTTTGTTTTAGTTGTCTCTTTAGGTAATCTAGCAATTACATCTCCTGCAGATACCTTTTGTCCATCTTTTACAGATAAAATTGAGTCAGGAACAAGGTAATATCTTGCTTCATTATCATCAGCTTTTTTAATAACATTCCCTTTTTCATCTCTTAAAGTAATTCTGGGCTTTAAGTCAGAACTTTTAGATTGAGATCTCCAATCAACAACCGATTTTGATGAAATCCCAGTTGCATCATCAGTTGTTTCTTGAATCGATACACCGTCAATTAAATCTACATAACTTGCTATTCCAGATTTTTCAGCAATTACAGGAGTAGTATATGGGTCCCACTCACAAATTTTTGTATTCGATTTAATCTTATCTCCATTTTTAAAAAATAATTTTGATCCATAAGCAACTTTGTAAATCGCAGTTTGAACTCCGTTTTCATCCTCAATAGATAGTTGAGTATTTCTTCCCATAACAATTAAATTCTTTTTTGAGTCTTCCAAAATATTTGAATTAATTATTTTTAAAATACCATCTGTTTTAGTTATTATTTGGGAGTCTTGCTTTACAGAAGCAGTTCCACCAACATGGAATGTTCTCATTGTTAACTGTGTACCTGGCTCACCAATTGATTGAGCTGAAATCATTCCAATTGCTTCTCCAACATGAACCATTTTACCTCTTGATAAGTCTCTTCCATAAGAGATTGCACAAACACCTTCTTTTGAACCACACGTCATAACTGAATACACTTTTATGGATTTAATACCCGCAGAGTCAATCAGATCACACGCAGCTTCATCTATCATTGATGATTTTTTAATTATAATTTCACCAGTTAAAGGATGTTTAACGTCATCAAATGCTATTCGACCTAGCGCTCTCTCGGATATACTTACAACAACATTACCACCCTCTAAGATTTCAGAAAGTTCTATAAAACCAGGTTTTTTACAATCACACTCTTTTTTAGTTATTGTTAAATCTTGTGCCACATCACACAATCTTCTTGTTAGATAACCGGAACTTGCTGTTTTAAGAGCAGTATCTGCCAATCCTTTTCTAGCTCCATGAGTAGAATTAAAGTATTCAAGAGCAGTTAATCCCTCTTTAAAGTTTGAGGTAATCGGACTTTCAATAATTTCTCCTGATGGTTTGGCAATTAAACCCCTCATACCAGCTAACTGCTTCATCTGCGCCGCAGAGCCTCTCGCTCCACTATCTGCCATCATAAATACAGAGTTTATTTTTAATCCCTCTGGCGTTTTTTCTGTAGCAGAAATACCCTTCATCATTTCTCCAGCTACTTTATCAGTACATTTTGACCAAGCGTCTACTACTTTATTATATTTTTCTCCTCTAGTTATGAGACCTTCAGCATATTGAGTCTCATAATCTGATATAAGTTTCTTTGTATCTTCTATTAATTGAGTTTTATTTACAGGTATAACAAGATCATCTTTACCAAAAGAAATTCCAGCTTTGAAAGCGTGTTTAAATCCTAAATCTTTCAATTTGTCACAAAATATAACAGTTGTTTTTTGACCACAAAATCTAAAAACAATGTCAATTACCTCTGAAACAACTTTTTTAGGTAACAATCTATCTACCAAAGAGAATTTAATATCTTTATTTTTTGGCAATAAATTAGCTAATAAAAATCTTCCTGCTGTTGATGTATATTTTTCAAATTTTTTATGTCCTTTTTCGTCCACCGTCTCAAATCTAGAGATTATAGTGCTATGAACTTTTATTTGACCAGACGATAAAGCAAATTCAATCTGATCTGCATTTAAAAAATAACCCGATGGTTTATCAGTTAGTGGTTCTTGGGATAAATAATAAATTCCTAAAATCATATCTTGGCTAGGAACTATAATTGGCTTTCCATTGGATGGTGAAAGAATATTATTAGTTGATAACATTAAAATTCGCGCCTCTAGTTGAGCCTCTAAACTTAAAGGAACATGCACTGCCATCTGGTCACCATCAAAATCAGCATTGAAAGCAGCACAAGTTAATGGATGTAATTCTATAGCATCACCCTCAATGAGTTTAGGCTCAAAAGCTTGCACTCCAAGTCTATGAAGTGTTGGTGCTCTATTTAACAATACCGGGTGCTCTCTTACTATAAGTTCTAAAGCATCCCAAACTGCGTTTGTTTCTTTCTCAACTAATTTTTTAGCTTGTTTTATAGTTGAGGCTAATCCTAACTTGTTTAATCTAGCGTATAAAAATGGTTTAAAAAGTTCTAATGCCATTTTTTTTGGTAACCCACATTCATGAAGCTTTAAATCAGGACCAACAACAATTACTGATCGACCAGAATAATCTACTCTTTTACCGAGTAAATTTTGTCTAAATCTTCCTTGTTTACCTTTAAGCATTTCAGCTAGAGATTTTAACGGTCTTTTTCCTGTACCTGTTATTACCCTTCCTCTTCTGCCGTTATCAAATAATGCATCTACTGACTCTTGAAGCATTCTTTTCTCATTTCTTACAATAATATCTGGAGCTTTAAGATCCATTAATCTCTTTAAACGATTATTTCTATTAATTACTCGTCTATACAAATCATTCAAATCTGAAGTTGCGAATCTTCCACCATCTAGAGGAACTAACGGTCTTAATTCAGGTGGTATTACTGGAACAACTGTCATGATCATCCATTCAGGCTTCTGACCTGTTTCAATAAAAGATTCTATTAATTTTAACCTTTTAATTGCTCTCTCTTCATTAACCTTTGATTTAGTTTCTTTTATGTATGATGCTAAATTTTTTCTCTCATTTTCTAAGTCTAAATTCTTAAGCATTTCAAGCACTGCCTCAGCTCCTATACCCGCTGTAAATGCCTCCTCTCCATATTCGTCTTGATATTTCGCAAGTTCTTCCTCATTAAGTAATTGATTTTTTTGTAGACCTGTCAAACCAGGCTCAATAACTATAAAATTCTCAAAATATAAAACTCTCTCAATTTCTTTAAGCTTCATATCAACAGCTAAAGCAATTCTGCTTGGAAGAGATTTTAGAAACCAAATATGAGCCACTGGAGTAGCAAGATTGATATGCCCCATTCTTTCTCTTCTTACATTTGATTTTGTTACTTCAACCCCACATTTTTCACAAATAATCCCTCTAAATTTCATTCGTTTATATTTCCCACATAAACATTCATAATCTTTAATTGGTCCAAAAATTCTTGCACAAAAAAGACCATCTTTTTCTGGTCTGAAAGTTCTGTAATTTATTGTTTCAGGTTTTTTTATTTCCCCATATGTCCATGACTTAATTTTTTCAGGGCTGGCAAGTGATATCTTTATACTATTAAAATTTTGAGCTTCTGAAATCTCAGAATTTTTAAATAGATCAGTTAATTCTTTTTTCATAATTTATTAATTTAATTCCACATTTAGAGCTAAAGATTTTATCTCCTTAACTAACACATTGAATGACTCTGGTATTCCTGACTCAAAGTTTTCTTCACCTTTAACAATTGTTTCATATACTTTTACTCGTCCAGCTACATCATCAGATTTCACCGTTAAAATTTCTTGAAGTGTATAAGAAGCACCATAAGCCTCTAAAGCCCATACTTCCATCTCACCAAATCTTTGACCACCTAATTGAGCCTTACCACCCAATGGTTGTTGAGTAACTAAACTGTATGGTCCAGTTGATCTAGCATGGATTTTATCCTCAACTAAATGATGAAGTTTCAACATATATATAATCCCAACCGTTACAGGTCTGTCAAACATTTCTCCAGTCCTTCCATCCCATAAATATGTTTGTCCTGAGCCAGGCAATTTTGCTAATTCAAGCATCTCGGTTACATTTTTTTCTTTAGCTCCATCGAAAACTGGTGTCGAAATTGCTATGCCATTTTGTAAATTTTCACATAAATCTTTAAATTCAGTTTTACTTAATTTATCAACTTTATTTTGGAATATTTCTTCACCATAAACTGATTTTAAGAAATTTGAAATTTTTTCAGTTTTCTCAATTCTTTTATAGTTTTCATTTACTAATCTTTTAACTTCTTCTCCAAATTCTTTACAAGCCCAACCTAGGTGAGTTTCTAAAATTTGACCGACATTCATTCTACTTGGTACTCCAAGAGGATTTAATACTATATCAACTGGTCTACCATCCTCCCTGTAAGGCATATCCTCGACTGGAACAATCTTGCTCACTACCCCTTTATTACCATGCCTTCCTGACATCTTGTCTCCAGGTCTCAGCCTTCGTTTTATTGCAACAAAAACTTTAACCATTTTCATAACACTTGGTAGTAAGTCGTCACCACTTCTAATCTTTAAAACTTTATCCTCAAACCTATCAGTTATATCCTGCTTTGCAGAGGTGTATTGGTCTTTTAATTGAATAAGTGCTTCTTCTCCTTTTGAATCACTCGATGAAATCTTAAATACGTCATTAATAGAAAGCTTATTAATAGTATCAAAATCTAATTTTGTTCCTGACTCAACATCTTTAATTTTTTTCGCTAAAGATGAGCCAGACAAAATTTGAGAGGCTCTTTGTTTAATACTTCTCTCTAAGATTTCTTCCTCGACAATCTTATCTTGTTGAACTTGATCGATCTCAGCACGTTCAATAGTTATAGATCTTTCATCTTTTTCAATACCGTGCCTGTTGAATACTCTCACATCTACAACTGTTCCACTACTTCCTCTTGACATCCTTAAAGAAGTGTCAGTTACATCTATTGCTTTTTCACCAAAGATTGATCTTAATAATTTCTCCTCAGGGCCAGAAGCAGAGTCACCTTTTGGGGTCACTTTGCCCACCAATATGTCTCCTGCATTTACTTCTGCACCAATATAAACAATTCCTGACTCATCAAGATTTTTTAAAGCTTCCTCATTCACATTTGGGATATCTCTTGTGATTTCTTCTTCACCAAGTTTAGTGTCTCTTGCCATTATTTCATATTCCACAATATGAACAGATGTGAAAACATCATCTGTTACACATCTTTCGGAGATTAATATAGAGTCCTCAAAATTATAACCTTGCCAAGGCATGAATGCTACAGTAACATTTTTTCCTAAAGCCAACTCACCTAATTTTGTTGAGGGTCCGTCAGCAATTATATCACCAGATTTTACTTTATCACCAACTCTTACTAAAGGTCTTTGATTGATACATGTATTTTGGTTTGATCTTTTAAATTTTTGTAAGTTATAAATATCCACACCAGATTTTGAGAAGTCAGTTTCCTCTGTAACTTTAATTACAATCCTTTTACCATCTATCTTATCAACAATTCCATTTCGTTTAGCTACAATAGTTACTCCAGAGTCAAGCGCTACATCACTCTCTATTCCTGTGCCAACCAAAGGAGCTTCTGGTTTTAAGAGTGGTACAGCCTGTCTCATCATATTTGATCCCATCAATGCTCTATTCGCATCGTCATTTTCTAAAAAAGGTATTAAAGATGCAGCAACTGAAACTAATTGTTTAGGGGAAACGTCAATATAGTCAATTGTTTCTGGTTTTGCCAAAAGAAAATTAAGATTTTGTCTACAAGAGACTAGTTCTTCAATTATCTTTCCCTTTTTATCAATCTTTGTGTTTGCTTGTGCAATTGTAAATTTAGTTTCCTCCATTGCTGAAAGATATTCCACATTATCTTGAACTATTCCCTCTTTAACTCTTTTATATGGACTTTCAATAAAACCGTACTTATTTATTTTTGCATAAGTTGATAAACTGTTTATTAATCCAATATTCGGTCCTTCAGGTGTTTCTATTGGACATATTCTTCCATAATGAGTTGGGTGAACGTCTCTGACCTCGAAGCCTGCACGTTCTCTTGTTAATCCACCTGGTCCTAGAGCCGAGACACGTCTTTTATGAGTTATTTCAGAGAGTGGATTTGTTTGATCCATAAATTGTGAAAGTTGAGAGCTCGCAAAAAAATCTTTCAAAGAAACAGTCAGTGGTTTTGCGTTAATTAAATCTTGGGGCATCGCTGACTCAACATCTAATGTAGTCATTTTTTCTTTTATGGCTCTTTCCATTCTATAAACACCAATTCTTGCTTGGTTTTCGACTAATTCTCCAACAGATCTAACTCTTCTGTTGCCCAGATGGTCAATATCATCAACTTCATCTTTACCATCTCTTAAATCTAACATTTTGTGTATTATTGCTATTATATCATCGTTTCTTAAAATTGTAATTTTGTCTGAACACTCTAAATTTAACCTTGAATTCATTTTTACTCTTCCAACATCAGAAAGGTCATATCTATCAGAACTAAAAAAAAGATTATTAAAAATCTGTGCTGCAATTTCAATAGTTGGTGGCTCACCTGGTCTCAACATTTTATAAATTTCAGTTATGGCCTCTTCTTTAGTGTTATTTTTGTCATTGAGTATAGTGTTAAGTAAGTATGGACCTTTATTAATTGAATTAGTTTTTGATATATCTATAGAATATATCTTTGACTCTAATATTTTATCAATGACTGTCTCATTTATTTCAGTTCCTATTTTGAAAACATCATTTTCATCACTCCCATATTTTATATCTGAATGTAAAAATTTTCCGTACAAGGACTCTTTCGAAACAAGTATGTCTTTAAGTCCATCATTGAATAATTTTTTTGCATTAATAAAATTAATTTTTTCACCTAATTTAATAACTACTTTACCTGTCTTTGCATCAACAACTTCCTCAGAAAAATTTTTTGATTTATAATTCTCTGGATCAAATTTTGTTTTCCATTTATGATTCTTAGAATCATAAGAAAGTTTTTCTTTTTGATAGAACTCATTAGCAATTTCTGTTTTTGTAAAACCAAGTGCAAGCAGTAATGTTGAGGCAAAAATTTTCTTTTTTCTGTCTATTTTAAAATATAAAAAATCTTTAACATCATATTCAAAATCTAACCACGACCCTCTATTTGGGATAACTCTGCAATTAAATAATAATTTTCCACTAGCATGAGTTTTACCTTTATCATGGTCAAAAAAGACACCAGGACTTCTATGCATTTGATTTACAACAACTCTTTGAACTCCATTAGTTATAAACGTTCCACTATTAGTCATCATTGGAACTTCACCCATATAAACTTCTTGCTCTTTGGCAGATAATATATCTTTAGTATTATTTTCTTGATTTATATCGTAAACGACTAATCTTAAAGTGCATTTTAATGCAGAAGAATAAGTTAGACCTCTAGCAATACATTCCTCAACATCAAATTTTGGTTTTTCTAACCTGTAAGAAACATATTCTAAGGTTGCCTTATCATTCAAATCCTCAATTGGAAAAATACTTCTAAAAACTCTATCAAATCCTTTAGCTAAATCACCAGCTTCTGATTTAAAATGGGTTAATTCATGATAAGAATTTTTTTGAACCTCAATTAAGTTTGGTATTGATAAACTCTCTTTTAATTTACCAAAACTTTTTCTAATATTTTTTTTTTCTGTAAAAGATATTTGCATCTATACTTTGATACTGACTAAAAAGTTAATCAGTATTTAAAAAAATCCTTTTAAATTACTTAAGTTCTACTTTTGCGCCTGCAGCTTCTAACTTCGCTTTTATTTCTTCAGCTTCTTTCTTTGGAACACCAGTTTTAACTTCTTTTGGTGCACCCTCAACTAAATCTTTTGCTTCTTTTAAGCCAAGCGATGTTGCTGCTCTTACTTCTTTAATGACATTTATCTTTTTGTCACCCGCAGATACTAGCATGATTGTGAAATCATCTTTGTCTTCTGCTGGCGCTGCACCTCCAGCTGCTGCTGGCGCTGCTGCGGCCATTGGGGTTACACCCCATTTTTCTTCAAGTTGTTTTGAAAGCTCGGCTGCCTCAGCAACTGTCAAGCTTGATAAATCTTCTATAATTTTATTTAGGTCAGGCATATGTATTACTCTTTGGGTTTTGTTTCAGAATTTTCTGGTGGTAAACTACTCATTTTTTCTGATCGTGCAAGTAAAATACTAACCAATTTTGAAGCAGAAGCACTCAAAATACCCACAATATTTGCTCTCGCTTCGTCTAATGTAGGTAGATTTGCGACATTCAATACTCCAGCTTGATCTAGGACCTCATTATCCATCATTCCACCAATTAATTTAAGATTCTCATTATCTTTTGCAAATTTTGATAGAATTCTTGCTGACATAATAGCATCTTCACCAAATGCTACCGCAGTTGGACCAGTAAATAAATTTGATAAATCTTTACACTTGGTTTTTTCCAACGCTAATTTTGTAATTCTATTTTTTGTAATTTTGAAAATAATACCATGCTCTCTCATTTTGGATCTTAGTTCATCTAATTGTGTCATTGTTAAACCTTGGTAATGAGTAACCATAATTGCTTTACTATTTTCAAATTGAGTGGCCATCTCAGAAATATAGTTTTTCTTTTCTTGTTTATTCATCATAATAATTAAATACTCTTCCCTAATTTAATTCTATATGAAACACCCATAGTAGATGTAATAAAGGCAGAACGAATTAAATCACCTTTGACAGTATTATTAGATTTTTCTTTTTCAAGTGTTTCTAAAATTGCATTAAAGTTTTTAATCAATTTATCATCAGAAAATGATTTTTTACCTATACTAACGCCTATGTTCCCATCTTTATCATTTCTAATTTCTGCCTGACCTGATTTTGCATCAGTAATTGCTTTTTTAATATCATCAGTAACAGTTCCAAGTTTCGGATTAGGCATTAGACCCTTTGGACCTAAAACTTTACCAAGTTTTGAAAGTTTAATCATCATTGAAGGTGTGCAGATTAATTTTTCAAAATTCATTTCTCCACCTTTAATTTTTTCAATAAATTCGTCACTACCTACAATATCTGCACCTGCTGATTTTGCATCTGAGGATTTTGACTCCTCACAGACAACAGCAACTTTTACTTTTTTACCAGTACCTCCTGGTAAATTTACGACAGTTCTAATATTAACTTCACTTTTCTTTTGCTTATTGTTTATTTGAAAACTTAAATCAACAGACTCGTCAAATTTTGTTGTACAATTTTTTTTTACGACTGATAATAACTTATCTATAGTTTCTGCTGGAAGCTCAGTAGTGTTATTTGGTAATTTTTTAAATCTTTTTGAAGACATTTTAATCTTTAACCTCTATTCCCATTGATCTAGCCGATCCAGCAATAATTTTTACAGCTTGCTCAAGATCCAATGCATTTAAGTCATTCATTTTTTGTTTTGCTATTTCTTCGGCTTGTTTTTTTGTTATTGATGCCACAATATTTCTTCCAGGTTCCTGTGATCCACTTTTTAATTTTGCTGCCTCTCTAATAAAGAAAGATGCTGGTGGGGATTTTATTTTAAAATCAAATTTTTTATCTTTGTAAACAGTGATTTCAACAGGAACTGGCTTGCCAGCTAATGATTTTGTTTTATCGTTAAATGCTTTACAAAATTCCATTATGTTCACTCCACGTTGACCTAATGCGGGTCCAACAGGGGGAGCTGGGTTAGCTTGCCCACCTTTTATTTGCAATTTAATAAATCCACTAATTTCTTTTTTTGCCATTAACTTACTTTCTCAACTTGATTGTATTCTAATTCTACAGGTGTTGGTCTACCAAAAATTGAAACTGAGACTTTTAATCTAGACTTTTCTTCATCTATCTCTTCAACCATACCGTTGAATGAAGCAAAAGGACCATCAACCACCTGCACTTTTTCACCTACACTGTATTCTATACCAGATTTTGGTTGAGCTACACCATCTTTTATTTGACCAAGAATTTTTTCTATTTCTTTATCTGACACAGGAACTGGCATACCCTTAGTTCCTAAAAATCCACTCACTCTCTTAATGTTCTTAATCATATGATAAATATTATTGTCCATTTCACTTTTAATTAATACATATCCTGGAAAATACTTTTTTTTCCTTTGGATTCTTTTACCTCTCTTTACTTCTGTGACGTCATGAGTTGGAACTATAATTTCTTCAAATTTTTCAGAAATTTTTGCTTTATCAGCTTCTTCTTTTATTAAACCAGCTACTTTATTCTCAAAGCTTGAATGTGATTGTACAATATACCAGTTTTTCATTAAATACTCACTTTAAGCAATAAGTCTAAAAAAAACTTTAAAACTTGGTCTAACAGAAGAAAGAAAATTGACATTGCTAGTGCCATCAAAAAAACCATTATAGCACCTTGTAGAGTCTCTTTCCCTGTAGGCCATGAAACCTTAAATGCTTCCTGCTTTACTTCTTGTATAAACTTAATTGGGTTCTTCATATTTATTCATTTTTTGGCAGGAGCGGAGGGACTCGAACCCTCAGCCTCCGGTTTTGGAGACCGGCGCTCTACCAATTGAGCTACACTCCTATATAGAGCTTACTCTATAATTTTAGTTACCACTCCAGCTCCTACAGTTCTTCCTCCTTCTCGAATTGCAAAGTTAAGCTTCTCTGACATTGCGATTGGAGTAATTAATTTTACTGTAAACTTAGCATCATCGCCTGGCATCACCATTTCTGTACCTGCAGGTAACTCTACTTCTCCAGTTACATCTGTTGTTCTAAAATAAAATTGCGGTCTGTATTTAGTAAAAAAAGGAGTATGTCTTCCACCTTCCTCTTTTTTAAGAACGTAAGCTTGAGCTTCAAATTTAGTATGTGGTGTAACAGAACCTGGTTTACAAAGTACTTGACCTCTTTCAATGTCAGTTCTTTCAACACCTCTTAATAGAACACCAACATTATCACCTGCTTCACCAGAATCTAGAAGTTTCCTAAACATCTCAACACCAGTGCAAACTGATTTTTTAGTTTCTCTAATTCCAACAATCTCAATTTCATCACCTGTTTTAAGTACACCTGACTCTACTCTACCAGTAGCAACCGTACCTCGTCCTGAAATTGAAAATACATCTTCAACAGGCATCAAAAAATCTTTATCTTTTGGTCTATCAGGTTGTGGAATAAACTCATCAACATTCTTCATTAGTTCCATGATTGACTTTTTTCCAATTTCTTCATCTCTTCCCTCAACAGCAGCAAGAGCAGAGCCCTTAGCAATAGGAGTTTTGTCTCCTGGAAATTTATATGAAGTTAATAATTCTCTTATTTCCTCTTCAACAAGATCAATCATTTCTTTGTCATCTACTTGATCAACTTTATTCAAGTAGACAACTATCGCTGGAACTCCAACTTGTCTTGCCAAAAGAATATGTTCTCTAGTTTGTGGCATAGGTCCATCTGCAGCGTTAACAACTAAAATTGCTCCATCCATTTGTGCTGCACCAGTAATCATGTTCTTCACATAATCAGCGTGTCCAGGACAGTCTACGTGCGCATAGTGTCTTTTTTCTGTTTCGTATTCTACGTGTGCAGTTGAGATTGTTATACCTCTTTCTTTTTCCTCTGGAGCTTTATCAATTTGATCATAAGCTACTGCTTGAGCACCACCAGTTTCTGATAAAACTTTAGTAATAGCCGCAGTTAAAGTAGTTTTACCATGGTCGACATGACCAATTGTACCAATATTACAATGCGGTTTATTTCTTACAAATTTTTCTTTTGACATTACTTATATTCCTCACATTTCTTTTTTATTAATAATTTTTATCTTGGAGCGGGTAAAGGGAATCGAACCCTTACATCCAGCTTGGAAGGCTAGCGTTCTACCATTGAACTACACCCGCACAACCCCAAGAGTAACACTCCAGTATTATTTAAAATTTTATTGATTGGTGGAGGGGGAAAGATTCGAACTTTCGAAGACCGAAGTCAACGGGTTTACAGCCCGCCCCATTTGACCGCTCTGGAACCCCTCCCTTGGGGAAGTGTCCCCTTGTTCAATAAAGCTTCAAACAACAAGCGTTTTATATATTTTATTTGTGCAAATGCAACACGTGATTTAATGAGAAAATATGAAAAAAAACGTGTAAAATATGAGATATTTATGAATAAATCATCTTTTTTCATAGTTGGTCAACATGCAGTGATAGAAGCTCTAAAAAACCCAAAAAGAAAAGTTTTAAAAGTATTTTTAACAGAAGAAAGTAAAAAAAATATACACAGAAAAAGCCCAAACAAAAACCTATTAAGTGAAGTGAAGGTTTATTTTAAAACTAAAAAAGAATTAGACAAGTATAGCACAAAAGAGAATTTGTTACATCAAGGATATGTAGCTGAAATAGAACACTTAGAAAAACCAATTCTTAAAGAATTTATTAAAAATAAAAATAATATCACTTTAGTTTGTTTAGACGGAGTAACAGATCCTAGAAACATAGGGGCCTTAATAAGAAGTGCAGCATCCTTTAATATCGATGGAATTATTATTAAAGAGAGACACTATCCAAATGAGAGTAAGCTTATGTATAAAGCTTCAAGTGGAGCGATTGAACATATAAATATTTTTGAGGTATCTAATATAAATTCTGCTTTAAAAAACCTTAAGGATAAAAATTTTTGGGTTTATGGTTTTGATGGTAATGGTGACAAAGATTTTACAAAAATAGAGTGGAAAGGAAATAATATTCTTTTATTCGGTTCTGAGGGATTCGGTATGCATCAACACACATCAAAATATGCTGATTTTTTAGTAAAGATAGACATTGATAACAAAGTAGAAAGTCTAAATATCTCTAATAGTGCTGCTATTGTGTTTCATCATTTAAGTTATTTAAAAAAAAGAGTTGATTAATTTAAGAATTATCAATAATTATTGCGCATGCCCTTGTAGCTCAGCTGGTAGAGCAATTGATTTGTAATCAATAGGTCCGCGGTTCGAATCCGTGCGGGGGCACCACTTCTATTGTATTGGATCTAAGATGTTTATATTTGTCAAACGTGATAATATAATTTTCACAGAATAGTTAATAAAGTAAATGTATGATTTTTGTTCATTTAGGAGCTGGTGTAGGTGACCTTGATAAAAAGACAAATTTTAGATGTGGTTTTACAGAATTTATAAAAAAAAATTATAAATCTGGTGATAAAATTTATGTTTTAGAGGCTAATCCGAAAAATATAAATGATCTTAAAGCGTGTTATAAAAATTTTACTAATGTAAATATATACAATTTAGGTATTTCTATTGAAAATGAAAAAAAAATGAATTTATATTATACTGATGACGATGCTCCTCATTACCAAGTATGTACTACAAAAATTGAACACTTAAAAAAACATTATCCTAAATCAATAATTAAATCATTTCAGGTACCATCACTATCTATAAATAAATTATTTGAGGAAAAAATGAATATTTCTATAATTGACTATTTGAGTATTGATCTTGAGGGAATAGATTATGAAGTACTTATGTCAATTGATATGAAAAAATTCAATATAAAAAATATTTCAATAGAGTTTATACATCTCACATCCTTAGAAAAAAAAAGAATGGTAAATCATTTAAATCAAAATGGTTATTCATATATTGGATATGGATATGACCACAATAATTTTGATTTTTTATTTACAAAAAAAAAATTTGTATTCAATAAGTTGTTATCTAAATTTTTATGGATAATTGGTAATAGGTATATAAAATTTTTAAATTACTTAATAAGCAAATAGGGTTTTGCTTCTGATAATGGAATTAGATTAGATACTATTTAATGTTTGTGATATGTCTAAATAATGAAAATATTTGATTGTTTTACCTTTAACGATGAAAACTCAATTTTAGAAATAAGATTAAACGAGATGAACAAAAATGTAGATTATTTTGTTATTATTGAATTTGGAGAAAGTCATCAAGGCGGAAAAAAAGGAAAAAAAATTGATAAAAAAATCTTAAAACCTTTTGAAAATAAAATTAGATATTTTTACGTGGAAAAATTTGAAGAAAATATGAGTCCTTGGGAACGGGAGAACTACCAAAGAAATTATATTCAAAAAGGCTTATATGATGCTAATGAAAATGACATTATATTCATTTCAGATTTGGATGAAATTCCCAATTTAAATAATGTTAATTTAAAAAATTTAAAAGACTCTGTTTACGTATTTAAACAAATCAATACAATGTATAAATTTAATCGTGCGAGAGATTTTAATTGGTACGGAACTAAACTCTGTAAGTTTAAGAGACTTAAATCCCCTCAATGGTTAAGATCATTAAAGGTTCATAAAAGATATAGTTATTTAAGGATTGATAAATTTTTTTCAAAAAATTATGTTCATGACTTTCAAATATTAGAAAATGGTGGTTGGCATTTCGGCTGGATAAGAAATATTGATGAAATAATTAGCAAACTTAATTCTTTTGCCCATTTAGAATTTAATAACAAAAATTATAAAGATTATGAATATATCTCACAATGTATAAAAAATAATATCAATTTTATGGACACAAAACAAAAATTAGAAAAAATTGATATTAAATTACTCCCTAATTATTTGATTTCTAACAAAAAAAAATTTGAAGCATACCTAGATTAATTTTAGATTTTCTTAAATTAATGAATTTTTAGTCTCTTATCGAATTTCTATTTAAGTTTCTCTTCTCAACTGTTCTATTTTGATCTTTTTCTGAAGACTATTATTCTGATCGTATAAAAGATTAAATTTAATTTTTTTATTTGTTTTAATGCTAATAATTTTAGCATTTCTAACTTCAATATTATCAGCAACAGCACTTATTGGTCTTTTTTTAGAGTTTAAATTTTTAATAATTATTTTTGAATTATCATTAATAATCCTTCCTCTCCATCTTCTAGGTCTAAAAGGACTTATTGGAGATATAGATAATCTTTTTGAATTCAAACTTAATATAGGTCCGTGAACTGATAAATTATAAGCAGTACTTCCAGCGGGTGTAGAGACTAATACTCCATCAGAGACAAGTTTTTTTATGACTTGTTTAGAACCATGATAGATAGATAAAGAGGCAGCCTGCCTACTTTGTCTTAAAATTGAAACTTCATTGATGGCTATATGTTTTTTAGTTTGACTTTTATTATTTTTAACTGTCATCTCAAGTGGAGAGATGGTTATCATTCTTGCTTTATGTAAATTGCTTATGATATTTTTTGATGAAAATTTATTCATCAAAAATCCATAACTCCCAGAATTTACTCCATAAAAAAACTTTTTTGATTTTTTATTCTTTTTAAGTGTTTGCAGCATAAAACCATCACCACCAATAACAATTATAATATTTGACCTTTTGATTTTATTTTGTCTAATTTTTTTTTGAATTAATGATTTTATTCTTAAAGATTTCTGATTTTTATCAGAGATAATTTGAACAATATTCATTTAATGGTGCCCTCGGCCAGACTCGAACTGGCACTCCGCAAGCGGCAAGGATTTTAAGTCCTTTGTGTCTACCAATTTCACCACGAGGGCATTAATGAATTTCATGAGTGTTTATGCCAATATTTATAATTGAACAAGATGAATAAGTAAATTTTTTTTATTTTATCTCTCTGGCTACTAGACTACTACTAGTTATCCCATATTATCCTATAAAGTTTTTGTGAATTTGCTAAAATGTATTTACAATTTCTAGGGTTGCACCATATTCAGGTATTTGATTCATCAAACTATAATTCGAACTCATTCTGATATCAAAACCATTTAAATCTCTCTTATAACTTAAAGATGTTTTGTTATTATCTAAAGTCATAGCATATTCAATATCGTCTGTTGGTATGTAACCAAATCCTAAATATAAAGTATCGCTATGAGCATTATCACTTTGATTTCTCTCATAAATAGTCATTATAGAAAAACCATTATCGGTTACTAAATCAAATCCAATATTTGCTCTTAAATTTTTAGAATCTTGATCAATTGATTTTGTATATTCTGTAGTTTCCGATAGATAACGATATGTTGCATCTGAAGACGGACTAAAATCTACTCCAAGTTCTAATCCACCATTTGGTTCAAACGTGAAAGAATTATAATCTAAAATATCACTTATGGTAAAACCAGCAGATATCATTCCAGTTTCAATTGTTTGAGCTTTGTAAACTAAAGCTGCAGGACCATTTTCTCTGTATTTGGACAATTCTGTATAGCTTAAATCAATTCTGAAATTAGGAGTAATATTAAAATTTTCTTTTTTATATGTTGTTAAGTAGTTAAGTGAACCAAATATTTGTGCACCATCTCTCTCTCCTGTTCTAGTGCTACCTCCCCCTTTTCTAACATGATCAGTCTTTAAAGTGCTCACTCCAATGATACCTTCGGTAAATTTTTCATCATCATGAGGAAAAGTTCCATAAACAGACAAACTAAAAGACTCAGTATCTAAATTAGTCCCAGATGTGCCAACATCGACTTCGTCATTACCAAATCTAAGAGCATAACCATATAATCTATTTTTGCTTATCTTTTTATCCATGCCAAGTGTAATACCTTTGGTATTAATTTTCTTTGATGATGAATTAGATGTGTCTCCAGTTCTACCAATACTTAAACTACCCTCACTCCAAAATGACCAATCATCTGATAATTTATCTAGAACTTCATTTGTTTTATTTGATATGGGAATAATGTTAGAAAGCGATGCCATCATTGAATTAGAAAAATTTAATCTAATATTTTGGTTACTTAATTGATCGTTATTTCTATGTCTTCTTAACCAATACATACGGTTAAGAACTGGGGTACTTGCTTGAATAGCAATTTGCTTTGCTGTTGCAGTTTGAGACTCGATTGAGCTTAAAATATCTTTACCCTCATCAGAAGTAGTTATTGGATCATCACATGCACCATCGATTATGCTCCAATTACAACTTAGGTTGAATTCATGAATTTCATTATCGATATCATCAAGGATAAACATTCTACTTCCATTATTGCTAAACACAACTTCTCTTGCAACATTAACAACAGAACTTACATTATAGGTGCCTTCAAGGGATAAAGTAGAAACATCATAAGGTGTAGTTAATTTAAATTGAGACATCAAATCCTCTGAACCATTAATGGTATACATTTTAGTACCATCGTAATTAAAAGTAACTCCATCTATGTGATTGTGAAAAGAAATTAGGTCTTCAGTATTAAGTTGAGTAACTCCTGAGCTAAGATCAAATGCTGTATCTAGTGAAAATTCATGAACACGCACTTGTGAATTATTTCCTACACCAGCAATAAACATTCTGGTACCATCATTATTAAATGCAATTGAATTAGCTCTTTGTTCTTTACCAATGAGACTATATTCGCCATCAAATGTAGCAGTTGAAACATCAAATGCAGTGGTTAGTGACCAGTAATCTACTGTCTTTCTACCAGCATGGTTAACAATAAACATTTTTGTTCCATCGTTATTGAACACTACTTGTGTTGGTACATGAGAGTCGTTACCTCCACTTACATGTACTACTTTAGTATTGTTTACGGTTGCCGTTGAAATATCATATGCGGTAGTTAATATATGTTCGATAACTGCATCGACTTTTAATTCACTTCTTAAAGTATACATTTTTGTTCCATCATTATTAAATGTAAGTCCATAATAAGTGGCTGTGTCGATTGATTTGCTTTGCACAAAGGTTGGCTCCGCTATAGCTTTAGAAAAAAATAAAGCTAAAAAAAATATGATGTAATGAATTTTATAAATATTTTTCACAACAAATAATCATCAATACCTTAAAAAATTCAAGAAATGAGTGCTAAATTTTTAAAACATTATAATTCAAATGTCTAGGTAGGACAAAATTCATGATGAATATATATCTTTAATAGTTATTATTATTTAATGAAAAGCAATATTGTTAAATCTCACTTAAAAAAAAAGTCCCAGGCAAAGCTTGCTTTATCAATTAGCCTATTTTTCGTGCTTTTAACCGCAACTGGATACCTCTTTAATTCTAAAGAAGTAATTTTTCTATTTTATATTTTTTGTTTTGTATTTCTCTACAATTTAGTAATCCAATTTTTATTAGAAAGGTTTGATATTAAATCATGATAAAAACACTTATTAAATTAAAGATATTAAAATTAATACTAATTGGTGGGGTATCAACGGCTTATGTTTTTAAAAAATACTGTGATCAAAAAAATGAGGTTAAAAGTAAAAAAGAAAAAAAACTTTTAAATTAAAAGAAATACCAAACAAATCATTTGAACAAAATTAATTACTACAGATATAAAGTGTGAATATTTAAATTTCTTATCCTGTTTTTCGTCTCTATATTTATTAATTAATGGCATTAATAAATAGTTTGATGTGGCGAATAAGATTGTGATCAATAAAATTAGATAAAAATCAACGCCTAATTTACTTAAAAATAAAAATGTTAGCAGGACAACAAAGCTAATCGCTAAATTAACATTATAATAAAAAGGAAATATTCTTCTAATAAACTTTCTAGCATTATCTTCATCTAGAGTAGTGAATACTACTGGAGCAATCACAAATGAGAAAAATAACATGATGCCTAAAATCATTGCTATTAAATAAATACTAACTTGTTCAATCATAATTTAATTTTCAATTGAATTTTCTTCCTTCATTAATATTGATCTTCCATCATGAGCAGTATTAAATTTTTTAATCTCTATCATAAACTTTTTCTCTCCAAATAGATCTTTTTTCCTCAAGGTGGATATTTTCATCTTTTTTCTTTGTGTGTCTAATATTCGTTTCAAATGATAAAGAGGAAGGAGGAAACTGATAATTTTTATCTATAAAATTTATTATAGACGAATAGGACGGATAAAAGTCTTTTTGTTCCTCAAAATTACTAAATTTCTTGTATTTTCTTGAAAATAAACCATTG
Source organism: uncultured Pelagibacteraceae bacterium (assembly GCA_902524345.1). Taxonomy (GTDB): domain Bacteria; phylum Pseudomonadota; class Alphaproteobacteria; order Pelagibacterales; family Pelagibacteraceae; genus Pelagibacter. The sequence goes on from CABZCX010000006.1 coordinate 62,319, forward strand.
CCATCATCATAAAATCTTTCTGTGGTTAAACCATATTTTTCATAAGGATGATAATTTAGATCATCTTTATTTATATGATTTACCCAACTGGCATAAGTCCAATATTCACCAAAAGAACCATATATATTTGCAGCTTTTATAATTAATTCAATCCAATTTTGATCAGATTTGAAATGATCTTTAAATTTTGATTTGAGACTTTTTAAATACTTTGTTTTAAAAATCATATGATGTGATGTAAATGTTCCTCTAATATCTTCGACAGGGTTTATCTCTAATACATTGATTATTAAATTTTTCCACGAATTTAAAACATCTTGGTTTCCATATGATTTATCTTGTAACAAAGCAAACTTTTCCTTTTTTTCATCAAGAATTGGCCAAGATCTAACTGGCAGTAAATCAGAGTCCCATACTAAAAAAACATCTTCTAATTCATCTATAACATCATTAGCTCCTAATTTAATAATCTGTTGGTACAACCATCCAGGGGAGTAATTGGGTTTATTTTGAGTAATTTGAGAAACGATATCAGTTTTTGTTAAACCATATTTATTTAAAAAAAAATTATCCTCATCCAGCAATGTTAAATTTTCAATATCCCAAGAATTAGATTTATCTTTAAAAATTTTTATCTCATGATCTGATGTTACGACATAAATTTGTTTGGGTTTATATTTTTGAGAAATTCCCTCTAGAACTGATCTTGTACTCCAATTCACATGGTGAATTGGAATTACAAATTGGTACATTTTATTAATTTAAATTAGCTTCTTTTGCAATATTTTCATCTGTTTTAAAAACAGTAACCGGATCTTCAAGCCCTGCATCTAAACAAAGAGGTTCAACACCCAATCCTTTTCTGGGGTATTTTGAAACTATTATTTTATATTCTCGTATAATTTCTTTTAATTCAGATTTTGTTAGATCATTAACATATTTACACCTACCGATAGCAATTGGAACCGGAATAGCCAAGTTGCCACCTCTTTTTTGAAGAATTTTATCAAAACCTTCATTCATACATTTCTCATCTAACAATATGTCATGCCATAAACTTAATTCGTATTCGCTAAATAATTTTAAAATTCTATGCAAATCTTTTTCACTTAACCAGCCTCTTTTGTAAGACATAAAAGAACTTAAGGTCATTTCAACACTTATAGCGTGACCATGTAATAATCCTGCTTTAAGTTCAAAGTTTGCGCTTAATCCGTGGCCAAATGCATGATCTCTAATACTGTGAACTTCGTGTAAATTATCATATTCACTCTCAACATAACTCTTTAAAGATAATCCGATAATTTTTTTTGATTTAGACACTATTTCATCTTGAGAATTACAATTAATTGTACCAAAATGTGTTTTCATTAAATCAAGTCCTGTATCTTCAAGTAAATGAAATAATTCTTTATCTCTAATTACAGCCATCTTATGAATTTCGGCAATCCCGTGTCTAACCCAAGAAGTTCTTAAACTTTTAAAGAATGACCTATCAGATATATTAAGAACTGGGGCGTGAAAAGAACCTAAGAGATTTTTAAATCCACCAGCATCACAACATGATCTTGGACTTGGTCCACTATCTATTGCACTTACAACTGATGTCGACAGCATTATATATGGAGTGCTTCGATGATAAATAGATGCAGCAAAAGCTCCAATATCCCCTATAACTCCTCCTCCAATTATTAGGATGGGTTCATTTCTGTTTACGCCAAGTTTTCTAAAATCCTCAACTATCTTTTCAACATTTTTTATATGCTTATCAACCTCCATAGCCCTATAAACCAGTTTTTCTAAGACAATTGAATGATGATTGAAATAATTTTCAATTTCTAGTCCATAATTATTTTCAATATTTTGATCCAATAAACAAACACATCTTCCAAACGATTTGTATTGATCTCTCAAGAGAGAATTATTTATATCTAATGTATTTTCCTCTACTTTAATTGACGTAAAAGTGTTTAGATTCATAGTTGCTTCTATCTGTTGATAGTCGTTTGAACTTACAACATGACCACATGAATTTCTGTAACTTGAAGTTGGATATAAAGCTAGAGGATTTTTTTTCTCGTAATCCAAAATCAGTTTCTTATAAAATAAACTTTTTGAGCTATTTAGTAAATTTGAGATTAATTTAGCATTTCCAAACTCAGAATTGTTAATTTTTGAAGATAGAATTTTTAATTCACTTGATAAATGCTTATTAAAAGGTTGCACAAGATATGAAAGCTCTAACAGAAACCTTTCAGTCGTCAAATTTAAGGAAGTTTTTAGTATTCTTAAATGAGGTAATAAAGAAATGGCGTTTAATCTAAAAAATTCATCAGATATTTTAAAATCATAAGGATCTATTTCAGTTAAATTTATCAATAAGTTTTTAAAATAATCATTATTTACAAAATCTTCTATCAAATTTGGATCAAGTGGAGAGTTTTTATAACTTAAAACAAAATATTTAGAAAAATTAATAATTGATTTAGAAATCATAAGCCTAAATAAAAATATTTAACAAATTAGTCAAACCGCACTATGTCTCATTATATAATTTAAATGTAAAATTCATCCTCAAGTAGAAATTGTAATATGGTTAATAATATTATTTTTTCTGTCAAATTTCTAAAAGACATACTATTTTTTAATTTTTTAAAGTGTTTATAAAAATATTTATTGTAATTTGAGTAATGAAAAAAAAATTTACAATTTTGATTTTTACCGACTTAGATGGTTCACTTTTACATAGAGATACTTTTAAATTCGACACCATCAAACTTTACATAAGAAGCCTTGTAAATAGTGGGATTATCATTATTCCAAATTCTAGCAAAACTGAAAAAGAGATTGAAAAATTTAATGAGGAATTAGGTGTTGAGCTACCTTACATTTCAGAAAATGGTTCATCAATTCATGGTTTAAATTTAATAAATAAAAATTTTCCAAACAAAATAATTCTTAGTAGAGAAAAAGAGGAATTACTGAAAATCTTTAATTTAAAAGTTCCTGAAAAAATAAAAAATAAATGTCTTTTAATTTCCAAATTGAACAAAAAAAAACAGGAGGAAATATTTGGGCAAAAGGATGACAAGCTTAAAAATGTTTTAAGTAGAAATTATACTTTGCCACTTTTATTTATTGGAAAAAAAACAGAAAAAAATAAACTACTAAAAATTTTAAACGATAATTCTTTAACTTTACAAGATGGTGGACGTGTCTCAAACTTATGTGATAGGGTTAATAAAGTAAAATCCATGAATAAAGTCATAAAAATTTTAAAAAAAACCGAAGATAAGATAAAAACAATTGCAGTTGGCGATAACTATAATGATCTAGATATGCTAAAAAATAGCGATATTCCTTGCTTAGTTTTTAACGATCAGTTTAAACTTGATCAAATTAATATTAATAATCTTGAATTTTCAAATAAACCATCTCCGGAAGGTTGGGCTGATGTGATTAAAATGGCTCTAGCTAAATTAAATCATAATGTCTAAACTTAAATATGAGTGAATTTTCTCAAAATGGAATAATCTCGACTTTGCATGATTTTGGGACAAGATCCACAACAGAAATTGAAAAAGACTTATTAAAATTTTCTAAAGAGAGAAAGATGGAATTAATTTTACCCTGTCTTTACTCAGAGCTAGAAGGTAACGCTTTACCTAATATTGTAGAGGAAATTAGTAAAACAAAATATTTAGATCACATTATTGTCGGTCTTGATAAAGCTAATGAAAAACAAGCAAAAAAAGCTTGGAAATTTTTTAAAAAACTTAAAACACCCTTCTCTCTTCTTTGGAATGATGGACCAGCTTTAAAAAAACTTGATAAAGAGTTGAAGAAAAAAGATCTTGCACCAAGTGAACTCGGTAAAGGTAGAAATGTTTGGTATTGTATTGGAATGTCTATTGCAAGAGATACTGCACGTTCAGTTGCTCTTCATGATTGTGACATCAAAACTTACGATAGAAGGATGTTGGCTAAACTTTTTTATCCAGTTGTGAACCCTCTTTTTAACTTTGAATTTTGTAAGGGATATTATCCAAGAATTGCTAATGGAAAAATGAATGGGCGTGTTGCAAGATTACTTGTTTTTCCATTATTAACTGCGCTAGAGAAAACTATTGGTCCAAGTAGCTATCTAGAGTTTATGAAGTCTTTTAAATATCCTTTAGCTGGTGAGTTCTCTTTCAGAAGGAATGTTTTGCCAGAATTAAGAATATCTTCTGATTGGGGGATTGAAGTTGGTATTTTGTCTGAAATGCAAAGAAGTTTTTCACCCCAAAATATTTGTCAGGTCGATTTAGCTGATACTTACGATCATAAACATCAAGTTTTATCTAGTGACGATGAAACAAAAGGTCTATCAAGAATGTCCATTGATATAATAAAAACATTTATTAAAAAATTAGCTACACAGGGAAATACATTTAGTAGAGAAAAATTCAGATCTTTAAAGGCAACTTACTATAGATCTGCATTAGATCTTATAGATATTTATCGAAGTGATGCATATATGAATGGATTAAAATTTGATTCCCATACAGAGGAGAAAGCTGTCGAATTATTTGCTGTCAATATAATGAAAGCGGGAGAAGCATTTGTTCTTAACCCAATGGATACACCTTTTATACCTACATGGAGTAGGGTTAAAAGTGCAATACCTGATTTTTTAGGAAGATTAGAAAAAGTTGTTAATGAGGATAACAAAAAATACAGTTAATGTTATCCAAAACAAATCAAAAAAAGATCTACTCTAAGCTAAATAATATTTATCAATCACACTGCAACAAAGAAGATGTCAATTTTTATACTAGCGAGGTAGTACAACTTTTAAACCAATTCAACCAAAAAAATAAAAAAAAGATAAAGAATATAACTGAAAAAACTTCAATGCTTATATGCTATGGTGATAGCATTTTTGCGCAAAATCAAAAACATTCAATTAAAGTATTTAAAAACTTCTTTCAAAAAAGATTAAGTAAAAATTTTAACACTGTTCACTTTTTACCATTTTATCCTTCAAGCAGTGATAGTGGCTTTGCAGTAAAAGATCATTACAAAATAGATGGTAAGCTTGGCAATTGGTCAGATATAAAAAGTTTTTCAAAAAAAATTGATGTCATGGCAGATATTGTCATAAATCATTCATCTGCAAGAGGTTTGTGGTTTAAAAATTTTTTAAAAGCAAAAAGACCCGGTAAAGATTATTTTTTAACTGTAGACTCGAAATTTAATACTTCAAAAGTTGTAAGACCAAGAGATCATAAACTATTAAAAAAAATAAATATTTTTAATAAAACTGATTATCTCTGGCGAACATTCAGTCCAGATCAATTAGACTTAAATTTTAAAAACCCAGCAGTGTTACTACGCTTTATAAAGATCATGATTAATCTAATTAATAATGGAGTTACTATTTTTAGGTTAGATGCAATTGCTTATCTTTGGAAAGAAAGTGGAACGAAGTGTATTAATTTAAATAAAACACATGAAATCATAAAACTCCTAAGAATGATTTCTGGCTTACTTAATACTCAAACCTTAATAGTTACAGAAACAAACTTGCCTGAAAAAGAAAATTTAAGTTACTTTGGAAAAAATGATGAAGCTAACTGGATATATAATTTTTCCTTACCGCCTTTATTAATCCATGCTTTTTTATTTGAAAACAATTCGTATCTTTATAGTTGGAGTAAAAAACTTCCAAAAAGTAAAAATGGAAACTGTTATTTAAATTTCATTGCATCTCATGATGGAATTGGAATGAGACCCACTGAGGGATTATTAAGTAATAAAGCTTTAAAAGATTTTCTTAACAGGTTAAAAAAAAATGGATCAAAGTTTTCTTATAGAAGAATTCAAAATAAATCAAAAAAGGTTTATGAGGCAAATATAACAGTATTTGATGCTCTAAAAAAAACAAATTATGATAATGGTAAGTTTGCATTTGAAAGATATATTTCTGCTCATTCGATAATGATTGCATTCGAAGGAGTACCAGCGATTTATTTCAACTCCATGTTTGGTACATCTAATGATGAAGCAAAATTTGTGATTACTGGAAATAACCGTGATGTAAATAGATATAAATGGAATTTAAAGAATATTTCAGACAAACTTAACAAAAAAGATACTAAAGAGAATTATTTTTATAAAAAAATTTCCAATCTATTGAGCATCAAAAAAAAACAAAAAGCATTTCATCCAAACGCAAGTAGAGAGAATATTAATCTTGGACCAAAAATATTTTCTTTTAAAAGACAAAGTATTGATAAAAAACAAACTATAATTTGCATAACAAATCTCTCCTCAGAAATGCAATATTTCAAGTTAAATAAAAAGTTTTTAAAATATAAAGACTTATTAGGAAGTAAAATATTTTTTACACTTGATAAAAGAATTAAACTAGATCCCTGTCAAACACTCTGGCTATCTAATAGATAAATTATTTTTCCCAATCAAATCTTGGAAAAGAGTTGAAAATTTTAAATATACCATCCGACCATTGATTGCATACTTTAGAATATTCATCATCAGCGATATTTAAACATTTTTGTGAAAGAATTTTATATCCATCTTTTTTATAAACCACAAAATCAATTGGTGGCCCAACAGTTAAGTCACTTTTTAAAGTAGAGTCGATTGAAATCAAAGCACATCTAGAAGCATCTCCAATTGAAACATCAGGTTTTATAACTCTATCTAAAATTGGTTTACCATATTTAACCTCACCAATTACTAAATAAGGTTTGCTGTCTGCTGGTTTGATATAATTACCTTGCGGGTACACTAGGTAAAGTTCCATCGGTTGATCTTTAATTTGTCCACCAACTATAAAAGTTGAACCAAGCAAAACTGTATCTGTATTTATGCCTTTTGGCATTGAATGTTTTACATTTAGCGATCCAACGTAAGAAGCTATTTGGTCAAAATCTTTACAAGTGTTTAAATTGAGTTTTCCGGATGTGTCCTCTAAATCTTTTTCAATGGATTTATATACCGCTTGTGAAGTGCCTAAATTACCAGAGGTAACAATAATTATTGTTCTATCACCAACATCATAAGTAAACATCTTGGAGTAAATATTTACATTATCTAATCCTGCATTAGTTCTTGAGTCTGATGCAAAAACTAGACCATCATTTGCTTTTATACCAATACAATAAGTCATTATTTTTAAGCAATATTTTTAAATTTGCATAATGTATAATCTATTTCTTACATAACAGGTATAACAATTATACAATTGAATTAATTAATTTAAAATTTGAAGATATTTTATGGCCTCTAAATTATGGAAAGATTACAACGCCAAAAATGCATATGATGGTTATTTTACAGCGGACAACAAATTAAGAAAACACGCAAAAATAATATCTGGTATTTTAGAAAAGTACGGCAAAAAGAAACTGCAAGAAATTGAAAAAAATTGTCAGAGTACAATAAGCGCCAGGGGAATAAATTTTAGAGTTTACGCTGCAAACAATAGAGCTGAAGAAAAAAAATGGCCGTTAGACATTATTCCAAGAATAATACCAAAACCTGTTTGGAATAAAATTTCCAAAGGTTTAAAACAAAGAGCCAAAGCTCTTAATCTTTTTATTGATGATATCTACAATCAAAAAAAAATTTTCAAAGACAAGATAATACCTGCAGACTTAATTTTAAAATCTCCCTATTATATAAAACAGTGTGAAGGGTTTTCACCAAAGTTTAAGGCTTGGTCTAATATATCTGGGATCGACTTAATAAGAAATAAAAACGGAGAATATTTAGTTCTTGAAGATAATTTAAGAGTACCATCAGGTGTCTCTTACATGCTTGAGAATAGAATGGTTATGATGGATGTTTTTCCAGAACTATTTTCTAGATATAAAGTTTCATCAATTCACCAGTACACAAATAAATTATACAATTGTATGGTTGAATGTATTCCAAAAAAGACAGCTAATCCTCACATGGTCGTTTTAACTCCGGGAATTTATAATTCGGCTTACTTTGAACATTCATTCTTAGCAGAGCAAATGGGAATTGCTTTAGTTGAAGGTAAAGACCTTTTTGTTGAAGATGATAATGTTTATATGAAAACTGTTAAGGGGCCTCTTAAAGTTGACTGTATATATAGAAGACTTGATGACAGCTTTCTAGATCCCAAGGTATTTAACAAAGATTCTTTGATTGGAGTTCCAGGTTTATTTAAATGCTGGTTAAAAAAAAATGTTGGTATCTTAAATGCAATAGGAACGGGTGTTGCAGATGACAAAGTTGTTTATTCATATGTAAATAGAATGATTACTTACTATCTAGGTGAACAACCTTTGTTAAACCAAGTAGAAACATATTTATGTCATGAAGAAGATCAAAAAAAATATGTTTTAGAAAATCTATCTAAGTTAGTTGTAAAACCCGCAAATGCCTCAGGTGGCTATGGTTTAATGATAGGACCCAAAGCGCCCAAAAAGGAAATTGAAGAGGTAAGACAGAAAATTTTAAAAAATCCAAGAGAATTTATTGCTCAACCACTAGAAGTGTTATCAACTGGTCCAACTATAACTAATAATAATATCGAGCCGAGACATGTTGATTTAAGGCCGTTCGTTTTAACAGGAAAATCAAATTATGTAACTTCAGGCGGACTAACAAGAGTAGCCTTGAGAAAAGGTAGTACTATTGTAAATAGTTCACAAGGTGGCGGATCCAAAGACACTTTAATTGTTGGTTGAAAATATTTATTTAATAAGAGCTTTTTCTAAAAATTTTAAATCAAGTTTACAATCTTTGTATCCACGCTTGACTACATTTAAATATCTTTCTGTTGGAAATCTAAAAGGTGTTTTTTTAGTCATGGTATAAGTCATTATTTTTTTTCCCTCATACAAAAAATAATATTTTTTATATAAAACAGGAAAATCTTCATAGACATCTAGTTTTTTTTCATCACTCTTTGATATTTCAAATAAACCGCCTGGAACCATTGAATTTTTTTTGGGTTCAATGTCAGCTGCTCTATATTTACTTCGAAAAGTTAATCTGAAATCTTTTAAATCTATCTTTTTTAGAAAAATGCTATCCTTACATCTTCTTTTCATTTGAATATGATGAAGATTACTACCGTAAGCAAAGTAAAGCATTTATCTCTCTACAATTTCGATATCTTTTTCTTTTATAAATTTTAGAATTTGAGTGTTGCAGTAGTCAATTTTAGATTGATTTTCAGATCTCAAAACGATTGATACTCCTAACTTACCAGCATGAAAAAAAGGATAACTTCCAATTTCAACATCTTGGTTTTGATCTTGAACTTTCATCAAAGAGTTAGCAATTTCACTTTCAACTGTTCTTAAATTAATTGTATGACTTAAAATAGGTTCACCACCGGCTAATTTATTTTTCAATCCTCCTAACATAGACTTCATTATTGATGGTACACCTGGTAAACAAAATACATTTTCAACACTAAATCCTGGAGCACCACTTGTTGGATTTAAAATTAATTCTGCATTTTCAGGCATCCATGCCATTCTTTGTCTGCCCTCATTGAATTCCCCTTTTTTATAATAAGTATCTAAAATTTTAAAAGCTTCTTTATGTATTTCATATTTTCGATTGAAAGCTTTTGAAACGGATTGTGCAGTAATATCATCATGTGTAGGACCGATTCCGCCAGTTGTAAAAACATAATCATTAGATTTTCTTAAAACATTAAGAGTGTCAACAATTGTTGTTTCTACATCGGGAATAACTCTTACCTCATTTACTTTTATACCGATTGAATTAAGCCAAAGAGCTAATGTGGTAGTATTTGTGTCCTGAGTTCTTCCTGATAAAATTTCATTACCAATTATAAGAATTGCAGCATTAAC
>CABZCX010000007.1 GCA_902524345.1 uncultured Pelagibacteraceae bacterium
AACGTGGCGAAAAAATTATCAATAAAAAAATCCAAAAAAATGTAAGTAATTAACAATTATGTCTGAAAATTTAAAAATAAGTCCCTACGGTTTTAGAGAATATGATGCCAGATGGTTGTATGAGAAAGATATAAATTTGGATGGAATGACGAATCTAGGGAAAGGATTCGGGTCACAAATTATAAAACACACAAAAAAGAATAATCCGAGAGTAATAGTAGGTCATGATTATAGATCTTACAGTGAAGAAATTAAAAAGGCGTTTAAGAAGGGTCTTATTTCAACAGGATGTAATGTCGAAGATGTAGGATTGTCATTATCTCCAATGGTTTATTTTGCTCAATTTAATTTAAACTCAGATGCAGTTGCAATGATAACTGCCAGCCATAACGAGAATGGTTGGACTGGTGTTAAAATGGGTATCAAAAAAGGATTAACCCATGCACCAGATGAGATGAAAGAGTTAAAAGAAATTACATTAAATAAAAGCTTTTTGACAGGTAGTGGAAGTGAAAAACAAATAAGTAGTTTTCAACAAGTATATAAAGACGATTTAATAAAAAAAAATAAAATTAAAAAGAAGATAAAGGCTGTTGTTGCATGTGGAAACGGTACCGCAGGTATTTTCGCACCTGATATTTTAAGGGGAATAGGTTGTGATGTAATTGAATTAGACTGTAAATTAGACTGGACATTTCCAAAATATAATCCAAATCCAGAAGATCTAGAAATGCTTCACGAAATATCAAAATTTGTAAAAGAAAATAATGCCGATATTGGTTTTGGTTTTGATGGGGATGGTGATAGATTAGGAGTGATAGATGATAAAGGAAATGAAATATTTTCAGATAAAATTGGTCTTTTAATTGCAAGAAATCTTTCTAACACTCATAAAAATTCTAAATTCATTGTAGATGTCAAATCAACAGGCTTATATTCTAATGACAAAATATTAAAAGATAATCAATGCCAAACGATTTATTGGAAGACAGGTCATTCCCATATTAAAAGAAAAGTTCATAATGAGAAAGCGCTAGCCGGTTTTGAGAAAAGTGGGCATTTCTTTTTTAATCAACCTCTAGGGTATGGATATGATGACGGTATCAATTCAGCCATCCAAGTGTGTCACTTACTTGATAACGATAATAGAAAAATTAGTGAAATAATGGATGAGTTACCCAAAACGTTTCAATCACCTACAATGGCTCCGTTTTGCAAAGATAATGAAAAGTATGAGGTGGTAAATCAACTTGTAAAGGAAATCGAAAATATAAAAAATAATAAAACTAAAATCGACCAACAAGAAATAACAGAAATTATTACTGTAAATGGGGTAAGATTTTCATTTAATGATGGATCCTGGGGCTTAATTAGAGCTTCATCAAATAAACCTTCGCTAGTGGTTGTTACTGAGAGTCCAACGTCTGATGAAAGAAAAAAAAAGATATTTGAATTTATTGATGAATTATTACAAAAAACTGGAAAAATTGGAGAATACGACCAAAAAATATAATCTTTCTCTAATCTATTTATCAACAAATTGTAAATTCAATTATTACGAGTTTTATGTTTTTTTAAGAATCAAATATAGTTTTATTAAGGGTGGTAGAGGGAGACTGAAACCACCCTTACCCCATCTTTAAAGCAGAATTAAATACTGTTAAATGGCAGACAAAAAAATAAGGTCAGTTGCAAAAACTTTTTCTTGGAGATTTCTTATATTTGTATACTGGATGCTGTTTGGATATATTTTTACAGGTTCTTTTAAAGTCGCAGGGATATTAGGAATTGGATCAATAATACCTCTTTTTTTTTACTATTTTCACGAAAGAATTTGGAACAAAATTAAATGGGGCACCGATCAAGATAAACTTTAACTAATATTTAGATACTCAATAAATGATCTAATAGACACTATAATCAAAAAGGTTCCAAAAATTTTACTTAATAATTTTTTGTCAATTCGATAAACTGCTTTTGCGCCTATTCGAGCCATAACTGTTGTTACTGGTACAAAAACCAGAAAACCCAATAAATTTATGTAACCAACACTAAAAGGAGTGCTTACATTATCAATTATTTTACCCCCTAAAATCATTGTTATGCTGCCACTCACAGCAATCAAAAAACCTACTGCAGCGGCTGTTCCAATGGATTTTCTAATATCATAACCAAATGTTCTCATAAAAGGCACCATTAATGAACCACCACCAATTCCAAGAGGCACTGAAATGAAGCCTATTACAATCCCAGAAATATTTTTTACTAAATCAGAAATCTCTTTTGGATTTTCAAGAAGTTTTTCTCTCAAAAAAATAAAAAATAAACCTACAATAAATGCAAATATAGAAAAGAATAAAACTAAAGCTGCCGTTTTCAAGTTCACAGCTAAGAAAGTTCCAGCGATTACTCCAAATAAAATAAAAATACCAAATGATTTAACCATTTTAAAATCTACCGCATCATATTCCATATGTGTTTTTGTAGAAATAATAGAAGTTGGAATTATTATTGCTAAAGAAGTACCAACTGACAAATGCATTCTTGTTACAATATCAAAATCTAAAACTGTGAAAGCATAGTATAAAGCAGGAACCATAATTATTCCTCCACCAACACCTAGTAATCCAGCCAAAAAACCTGCAACTGCTGCAGCAACACCTAGGACAAATAATAAGTTTATTAATTCACCTAAATCTATTATTTCCATTACTGACTTGTTTGATTTGCTTTTTCATTATTTTGAACAATAGTCATAATATGTTTTGCTTTTTGAAAATCAGAGTCTCTTGCCATCATATTATCACTTAAATACCTTTTCCATTCTTTAGATCCAACTTGACCATGATATAGGCCAACAGTGTGTCTCATTATATGATTAACTTTGGTACCCTCTTTAACTTCTTTATCTAAATACTCTAAAAGTTTTTGAACAACTTCTTCTCTTGTAGGGCTATTGTCGACATTAAAAATTTCTTTTTCTATTTCCACAAGAGAATATGGGTTTTGATAAATAGATCTACCAATCATGACACCATCGCAATAATTTAAATGATTTTTTATTTCATTAACTTTAGTTATACCTCCATTAATTATAATTTCTAAATTTGGATTTTCTTTTTTAATTTTGTAAACCATATCGTAGTTTAACTTTGGAATATTCAAATTTTGTTTTGGAGATAATCCACTTAGCATTGCTTTTCTTGCATGCAAAATAAATGTCTTCGCTCCTGCATCTCTCATTTGTCTAATAAAATTATTCAGATAATTAAAATCTTCTACATCATCAAAACCAATACGTGTTTTAGCAGTTACTGGAATTTTGCAAGCATTTACCATTGCGTGTATACATTCAGCTACTAACTCTGGTTCTTTCATTAAACACGCACCAAATTTATTTTTTTGAACTTTTTTGCTTGGACATCCAAGGTTGATATTTATTTCGTCATAACCCATGTCTTCTCCAATTTTAGCAACTTCTGCTAATTCATCTTTATTGGAACCACCAACCTGTAAAGCCAGAGGTTTTTCCTCAGGACTGAAAGACAAGATTTTTTTTCTATCACCGTGAATTGCTGATTTTGTAGCTACCATTTCAGTATAGAGCATTACATTTTTACTCATCAGTCTTAAAAAGAAACGATCGTGTCTGTCAGTGCAATCCATCATTGGAGCAACTGATATTTTTCTATTTATTTCTTTTTTAGAATCCAAGGTCCTTACCCATTATTTTATCAGGTAACCATGTAACAATCTCAGGAAAAATACATAAAATTACTATAGCTAAAGCCATAATTATCATGAATGGTATAGATCCTTTTAAAATTTCTGACAAACTAACGTCTGGGGTAATTCCTTTTATAATGTAAAGATTTAGTCCAACTGGCGGTGTAATTAAGCCAATCTCCATATTGATTGTAAATACTATTGCAAACCAATATGGATCAAACCCTAAAGTGGTTATTACTGGCAATAATATAGCTGAAGTCATTACAATAACTGCGACTGGTGGTAAAAAGAAACCAGCTATTAAAAGAAATATATTTATCAAAATGAACACAACCCATTTGTTTGAACTTAATTCAACCATGCTCTGTGCTAAAGATTGAGTTACATAGAGTTGTGAGAGAGTAAAAGCAAAAAGATAGGATGCAGCAATGATAAACATTATCATCACACTTTCTTTCATTGAAACTTTAACAATGTTCCATATTTTGCTTGGTTGATAAATTTTGTAAACTACTGCAATCAATACAAAAACTAAAAATGCTCCTACTCCAGATGCTTCGGATGGTGTTGCGACCCCTCCATAAAGAACATACAAAACACCGGCAATAATAGCTAAGAAAGGAAGAATTCTTGGTAATACTTCAAGTTTTTCCTTTAAAGTTGGTCTCACTCTATTTCTCAGAGCTTTTGCGGCATCTTTATCAATAAAATAACTATGAATAAGAGCCCAAATTGCAAACATACCTGCTAACATGAAACCTGGTACAAGACCGCATAAAAATAATCTACCTATTGATGTTCCTGTTGCAATTCCATAAACAATTAAAACAATACTAGGAGGAATTAAAACTCCTAAAGTACCTCCAGCTGCAATAGTTCCTGTTGCGATTTGGTCAGAGTACCCTCTTTTCCTCATTTCAGGTATTCCCATTGTTCCAATTGCTGCACAAGTTGCAGGGCTAGATCCACTTAAAGCGGCAAAAATTGAACAAGCACCAATATTAGAAATTACTAATCCACCTGGTACTCTCCAAAGCCATCTATCCAAACCTGTATATAAATCTTTTCCTGCAGGAGAATTAGCGACAGCCATTCCCATTAAAATAAACATCGGTATGGAAAGTAAAACAAAAGAATTTAATCCTGCAAAAAATGTTTCAGCAAATACGTCAAGCATTTGAAATCCCTCAAATGTAACTAACAAAGCAATCGAAACAAAACTCAAACCAAAAGCAATTGGAATTCCAGAAAAAAGTACTAATAAAGTAAAAACTGCAACAATTAATGCTATAATCAGTGGATCCATTTATTTAAAATCCTTGTCATCAGTTAATTTTATAATTTCTGCAATATACTGTAATATCATTAACAAAGCCCCCAACATCATTGATGAATATGGTATCCACAGTGGTGGATCCCAAACTGTTCCTGTTGAATAATTTTTAGTAAATGCTTCCTCAAACATTAAAAATCCAAAATAAAATAAAATTAAGAAAAAAAGTAAACTTATTGATGACGTAAAAATTTTTAATCTAATTATATTTTTTTTTGATAGAAAGTCATAAATCCATTCCATACTAACATGAGCTTTTTCACTTAAAACGTATACACTTCCGATAAAAGTTGAGGCCACCAATAACATGGTGACAAGTTCTGTCTGCCATGTAATTGCTCTTTGAAAAAAATATCTTTCAAAAACAAGCTCAACAATTACCAAGATTGATAAAAGCAATGCCAATACAGCGAAAGCACCACATGCTTTAGCTATATAGTCACAAAGTTGCAGATATTTTTTTTTCATAAAAAAAACCCCTATTTAATAAGAATAAATAGGGGTTCTTTATATATTATTTTATTTAACTGCTAAAGCCATTTCCATCAGCTTATCACCACCTGGAACTTTATCAGCAAATGCTTTATGAGAAGATTTTTTTGCAATCTCTACCCATGCAGCATGGTCTTTTGCATCCATGTATACCAATTTTACACCTGCAGCTTTATAAGCATCTTCAAACTTTTTATCTAAGTTTTCTACTTGAGCTGTCATGTATTTCTCAGCAACTTTACCAGCTTTCATTAAAGCTTTTTGTTGCTTAGAACTTAAAGCATCATAAGACTTTTTCGACATTAAGATTGGTTCGTACATAAACCATAGACCAAATTTTCCTGGAGGAGTTGCACATGAAACTTGTTCATAAATTTTGTAACTTACAAAACTTCCTGAACTAGTGTTGGCACCTGTTAATACACCAGTTTGTAAACCTGTGTAAATTTCAGATGATGGCATACTTTGTATACCAGCTCCTGCTGCTTCTAACATTTGGTTAAATGCTTTACCTGCAGCTCTCATAACTTGACCTTTTGCATCGCTAGGATTTTTGATACATTTTGTTTTTGAAGCAAAACCACCTCCCAACCAAGCATCAGATAAAACTACAACACCAGCATCATTAATGATTTTTTTGATCTCAGTCATCATTGGACCTTTATTGAATCTCAATGCATGGTCATGATTTTTAACTGTTCCTGGCATTAGAGTTGCGTCAAACTCTGGGTGGAATTTAGATGCATACGCTAATGGAAAAGCAGAAATGTCCAACTGACCTGTTGTCATTGGTTTCCACTGTTCTTTTGGTTTGTATAATGATTTAGCTGGATAAATTCTTATATCTATTCCAACATTTGCTTTTTTGACTTCGTCAGCAATGATTTGCACCATTTCATGACGCGGGTCAAAAGATCCATCAGCTCTCGGTGTTCCTGGCCATTGGTGACTTGCTTTTAAAGTTACAGCAAAAGCAGAACCAATAGTTGTGAAAACGAAAACTAATGAAGTTAAGTATAAAGATATTTTTTTAAACATTATTTTTCCCTCTATTGTTATTTTTAATAATTCAATTAAAGTGAACTTATTAATAAGAGTCAAGTCGGTAAAAGCACTTAATATAAAACTATACTTATGGATGGACCTTTAAAAAACCTTTTAGTTGTTGATTTAACAAGAGTATTAGTTGGGCCCTATTGTACAATGATATTGTCAGATTTAGGTGCGAGGGTGATAAAAGTTGAAGCCCCAGAAATCGGTGATGACTCAAGAAATTTTGGACCATTTATAAAAGATTACTCTGCGTACTTTATGTCTTTAAATAGAGGTAAAGAAAGTATTGCTCTCAATTTAAAAAATGCTGAGGATAAAAAAATTTTTAATAAAATTTTATCTAAAGCAGATATTTTAGTCGAAAATTTTAAACCAGGAACTTTAGAAAAATGGGGTTATGGTTGGAAGGATGTGTCCAAAAAATATCCCAAACTAATTTATGCTTCAGCTTCAGGTTTTGGTCAAACAGGTCCCCTTAAAGAGTTACCAGCTTACGACATGGTGGTCCAAGGTATGGGAGGATTGATGAGTGTTACTGGTCAACCAAATTCTGAACCTACAAGAGTTGGAACATCTATAGGAGATATAACTGCAGGACTTTTTACTACGATTGGAATTAACGCTGCTCTTTATGATAGACAAAAAACTGGCAAAGGAATGTACATAGATGTATCTATGCTTGATTGTCAAATAGCTATTCTAGAAAATGCTATCGCACGATATCTTTCAAAAAATGAAATTCCAAAACCAATGGGATCACGTCATCCATCAATTGCTCCATTTGAAGCCTTCAAGACAAAAGATAGTTATATAATAATTGCAGCAGGTAATGATAAATTATTTGAAAAACTATGTAATGTTTTAAAAATAAGTGAAGTAAATCAAAATCCAAAATTTTCAAATAATTCATCCAGAGCTAAAAATATGGATGAGCTTAAAAAAATTTTAGAAGATAAATTATCTGCCAAAAAAACTGACGAGTGGGTTAAAGAAATGGAAAAAGATAAAATTCCATGTGGACCAATCTTCAACATAAAAGAGGCTGTCGAAAATCCTCAAATAGAATCAAGAAACATGATTGTAAAAGCTTTTCATAAAGTTGTTGGAGATTTCAAATTAGCTGGAAACCCAATTAAAATGTCATCATATAATGATGAAAAGACTAGAGGTGATATTCCTGATTTGGATGAGCATCGACAAAAAATTTTAGAAGAATTTGATAATTAATTATTTTCTTCAGAAGACTCAGTATCTTGTTGACTTACCTGTTCTTCGGCTTCTGAAACTTCATCAAGAGAAACATCATCAGAATCGCTCTCCATTTCCTCTGATGGTTGAGAGTCTACATCGGGACTAGCTGTTTGAGAAAGTTCGGCTAAATCATCTTTTGAAACTTGAATTTTTTCTGGAGCTTTTCTAGCTCTCTTTGATGGCAATATAGGAGCACCACTTTTTGAAATTTCACCTTTGTATAAACTCTCAAAATCATCACCTACTTCTTCATCATCTTCCGTTCCATCATCAACTTGCTCTACATGTTTTCTCAATTTATAGATTGCACTTTCACTTAAATCTGAAACTTTAATATTTTCTTCAGCTATTTCTCTGAGTGAAATAACTGTATTTTTGTCATTATCCCTATCTAAAGTTGGCTCAATACCAGAGTTCAATTGAGTTGCTCTTTCCTTTGCAACTAAAACAAGCTCATAGGGACTTTCAACTTTGTCGATACAATCTTCAACGGTAACTCTAGCCATGCGCAGTATCTATACAGTGACTAAAAAAAAATCAAGGAGATTTTTATATATATTGTGGATTTAGCTTATTTCTTACAAAAAATAATAAGATCAAGGAGATTAAAATATAAACAAATGAAACCATAGCAATTTGCTCAATAGAAAAGCCTCTATCTATCAAAAAACCGAATAAAGCTGTTCCAAAAGCAGTGGAAAAAACCATTAAAGCTGTAGTTAGAGCTTTAATTGAGCCAATAAATTTTACACCATAAATTTCAGCCCATGTTGATGAACCTAGAACATTGGCTAAACCATTAGAAATACCTATTAATCCAAGAAAAATAAAAGATGTTATTGGATTATTAAAATAAAATAAAACTAAAGTAGAAATTAACAAAGGTATATTCATAAAGATTAAAAGTTTTCTGCTAGTAAACTTATCGATTAGAAATCCAGATCCTAGCAAAGTGAGCACAGACAATATTGAATAAACCATGAATGATTGAGCAATTACAAAAGAACCCCATTCCTTAGCTTCAGTAATGAAAGACTGATAAACAAATACACCAGTTGCAATCCACGGCATTGCTAACATATTTAAACATACAATATAAAATCTGTAATCTTTTATAACCTCAATTCTTTTCCATTGTTTAATTTCCTTTATTTCAGAGTCAGTTGGGTCTACTTGTTCTCTCGTATCAAAATCTAGTTTTTTAATTAAAAAAAATGATATCAAAGGTAAAAAAATCAAAACTAAAATTGAAATAGATATCCAAATATTCTGCCAAGCTGTAATTGAAAGTAAATAAACGATTAATACAGGTAAAATAAACTCAGCTGTTGAAAGACCAAACCAACCTACACTTAATGCTTTCCCCCTGGATTTTGTAAAATACCTTGTAATTGTTGTAGTTGCAGTATGAGACATTAATCCTTGTCCAGAAAATCTCATCAAAAAAACAGCTACAAATAAAAAAATTATTGAAGATATTTTTGAAAAAAAGAAACATGAAAATGCTAAAAGTAGAGTAACATAAAATGCAAATCGAAAAATATTAATATCATCAATTTTTTTTCCAACCCAAATTAAAAGAAAACTACTTAATAATGTAGCAGATGCATAAATTGAGCCAAATTGTCCGTGAGTGATAGAAAGTGTTTCTCTTATACTCGAATTGAACAAACCTAAAAAAAAACTCTGTCCAAAACTAGAAAAAAATGTAAAAATAAATCCAAATATAATTACTTTTAAACTTAAACTATTAAACATAAAAAATTATGAGTTGTAATGTTGCTTTCATAGGTCTTGGTGTCATGGGGTATCCAATGGCTGGTTATATATCAAAAGGTGGACACAATGTAACTGTTTTTAATCGAACAAAATCAAAAGCAGAAAAATGGATTAGTGAATACAAAGGTAAAATAGCAGAAACTCCAGCTGAAGCAGCTAAAGATGCAGAATATATTTTTACCTGCGTTGGAAATGATAATGATTTAAGAGAAGTAACTTTTGGTGAAAACGGTGCTTTCAAAACAATTAAAAAAGGAGCAGTTTACATTGATAATACTACTGCATCTGCAACTATTGCAAGAGAGATTTATGATTACGCAAAAAAAAATAATTTTGGCGCATTAGATGCACCTGTATCTGGAGGACAAGCCGGTGCAGAGAATGGCGCACTAACCGTAATGATTGGTGGTGATCAAGCTGATTTTGATAAAGCAAAAGATAAAATAGATTGTTACAGTAAAAAGATGAAGTTACTGGGTAGTGCTGGCAATGGCCAACTTGCCAAAATGGTTAATCAAATTTGTATTGCTGGTTTAGTTCAGGGTTTATCTGAAGCAATTAACTTTGGTATGAAAGCTGGACTGAATATGGAAGATGTAATTGAAGTTATTTCAAAAGGTGCAGCTCAATCATGGCAAATGGAAAATAGATACAAGACAATGATTGATGATAAGTTTGATTTTGGTTTTGCAGTCGATTGGATGAGGAAAGATTTAAAGATTGCAATGGATGAAGCAAAAAACAATGGATCATTATTACCTGTTACTGAACTTGTTGATAAGTACTATGGAGAAGTTCAAGGCATGGGGGGTAATCGTTGGGATACATCAAGTTTAATTAAAAGATTTAGAAAGTAATGTATGCAACCAGCATACTATGAAGATTTAGCTGAAATTCAAAATAAGTACTGGTCAATGTTAGATGATGCAGTGACTAATAGAGCTTCGCCATTTAGAATTCCAGTTTTTATTTGTGCTCACCAAGATGAAGTAGATGGTAGAATTGTTGTTTTACGTAAATCAGATAGAGCAAGCAATCTATTACAATTTCATACAGACTTAAGATCTCCTAAAGTCGATATTCTAAAAAAAAATAATAAAGCTTCACTAGTATTCTATGATAAAGAAGAAAAGATACAATTAAGAATAAAAGTAGAATGTGAAGTTAATAATCAAAATTCTACAACAAATGAATCTTGGAAAAAAACTCAGCATATAAGTAGAAGATGTTATTTGACCGATAGCCCTCCAGGAACTACATCGGAAAATCCAACTTCTGGAATGATATCTAAATTAGAAGATTTTGATTACACAATGGAACAAAGTGAAGAAGGTTATAAAAATTTCACTGTAATTAAATGTAAAATTAAATCTATTGAATGGCTTTATCTTGCAGCAAAAGGACATCGAAGAGCAAAATTTGATTTAGAAACTAATAAGAATTATTGGTTAGTTCCTTAATAAATCTAAACACCATCTTTAATGATCTCATAAACCATTTTTTTCCAGTTATAGTTATATTTTTTTCTGTTAACGTGAATTGTATTTAAAACTACAATCCTTGAATTTTCCACATCAATCAAAATTTGCTGACCTCCATGTCCTCCCATACCAAGAATTTTTCTATCTTTCATTCCTTTAATATCTAAATGAAATTGACCACCATAACTATATGTAGCTTCCTCAACACGAAATAAACTTCTCTTTGGATTGGTTAATTTTTTTTCAATTCTATTATCATAAATAGTTTTTAAATATTTTCCGACACATGTATCATTTTGCCAATCATCCATAATTGCCTTAGCTACTCGTAAATAATCATATCTCGTTGCATAAAACATACTTTGAGCGTCACCATTTTCAGCAAATTTATTAGGAACCTTAAAAAAATATACACTATTTTTTACTTTAGCTTTAACCTGAAAAATATTATTTAAAAGTTTTTGCCAATTATCTCCTGATTTAAACATTGCATAATTAAATATTAAGTGTGTATTAATTACATTGTAATTATATTTGCGATCAGATTTTTTTTTATTTTTAAAATAATTACCCATGTAAAAAGCAATAGTATTAGTGTCCGCCTCGCCTTCTACTGTTTGGTATTCTACATCTCCCATTTCTAAAATTACGCTGTCATAAACATACTTTTGATCGCCAGCATTCATATTTAACAAATCTATTAGTTTCTCATCTTGATAAAGTGTATCTTTTACTAAAGGCCAATCACTAATTCTCTGATTTACATCCTTAATGTATCCGGCACAAATTGCGTGACCCAATACATACGATGCCAAACTTTTTCCCATTGAATTTGATCTTAGTTTTGTATCATTATTTACAAATTCACCAAATCGTTCAAACGGTGATAATTCATCTATTATAATTTGGCCATCTTGAAAATAAAGATAACTGAGGATGGCTTGTTTCTTAAATTGTTTTTTTATAAATTCATTTTCTATTTTATTGAATTTAAATTCATAAGGATCTTTGGAAGCTTGAATTAAATATTTCTTCCATTGCATAGTACTACCATCACCCGTTTCATGACTAAATAAATTTTTGTAATTGTAATATACTAATGTATCTCTGTTGGGATTTTTGTTAAAAGGTACGCTCCACCTTCCTTTGTAAGCATTAACTTTCAAATTATTTTCTTTATCTTCCCAGAGTGGATTTCCATTATCATCATAACATAGTGCGTTTCTCGTCTTTTTGTTATCACATCCAACTCTATAGCTATAACCATTATTTTTTAACCAAAGATTAAAACTCAACATGCTATTCGAGTAATCTGATGCAAAAGCAATATTATTTTGAAAAAAGAGTAATATTAAGATCAATGCAAATCTTTTCATATTTTGATGGTAACAAATTTAATAAACAATGACGACTCAAATTTTAAAATAATTTTTAAAACTATTTCTTAGAATAATTAGTAATACTTTTTTTAATTGTTTCAGATATTATTAATACACCTTTTTCATTTGGATGTATTCCATCATTTTGATTAAGACTTGGATTAAGAGCTACCCCTTTTAAAAGAAATGGTATTAATTCTAATTCAAATTTTTTTGATAAATCAGGATAAATTATATCGAATTTTTTTTTATAACTTAATCCGTTTGTAGGTGAGGCAACCATGCCTGCAAGTATAATTTTAATATTATTACTTGTTATTATTTTTATTATATCCTCTAAATTTTGCTTTGTTTGGTCCGGGTTAATTCTTCTTAACATGTCATTTGCTCCAAGACCAACAATTATTAAATCGTAACTCTCATCTGATAACTCACCTTCAATTCTATCCAAACCATCTGAAGATGTATCTCCAGAAATACTGCCATTAAAAATTTGAATTTCATATCCTTCAGATTTTAGTTTTTTTTCTAATACAACAGATAAATGATCATCCTCAGGTAAACCATAACCTGACATTAGGCTGTCACCAAATAATAATACTTTTTCTATTTTAATTTCTGATTTTTTTTCACTGCAACTTATTGATAAAATAGAAATTAAACTTAGGATCATAATCCCTAAAAGTTTTTTCATAGATTATCAAAAAATTGATTTAGAATATTTTTTCCAGTTGTCTTGGTAGTGCTTAGTGTTTTCCCAAACTGCTTTTTTTTCTTCTTCAGTCACTTCTCTAACAACTTTACCTGGTGAACCTACGACTAGTGAATTATCAGGAATTACTTTGTTTTCTGTGATTAAAGCTTTTGCACCTATAATGCAATTTTTACCAATCTTAGCATTATTTAGGATAACTGCACCGATGCCTATTAAACTATTATCTCCTACTGTACATCCATGAAGCATGACAAGATGTCCAACGGTTACATCTTTTCCAACTTTTAAAGGACAACCTGGATCCGTATGTAGAACACATCCATCTTGAACGTTTGATCCCTCACCTATATGAATATTTTCAATATCGCCTCTTAAAGTTGCATTAAACCAAACGCTAGTATTTTTTTCTAAAGTAACGTCGCCAATGACTACTGCATTAGGAGCTACCCAATTTTCGCCAGAGTTTTTTGGTTTTTTATCTTTTAAATCGTAAAACATAATTTATATATTATTACATTATGCCAATACAAACTCCAATATGTGATTTCGGCCAAAAGGCTCATGACTTTCGGTTAAAATCTACAGAAAATAAAATTATTTCTCTAAATGACATTAAAGGTGAAAACGGAACTTTAATAATGTTCATTTGTAACCACTGCCCATACGTCAAAGCAGTGACCAAAGATATTGTTGATGATTGTAATAAATTAAAAGAGTTAGGTATTAATTCAGTAGCTATATGTGCAAATGATGCAGAAAATTATCCAGAGGACTCATTTGATAATATGATCGAATTTGCCAAAAAAAACCAATTTAGTTTTCCGTATTTAAGTGATGAGTCACAAGAGGTCGCTAAAACTTATGATGCAGTATGCACACCTGACTTTTTTGGCTATAATAAAAACTTGGAGCTTCAATATAGAGGCAGACTAAGAGAATTAAAAAACTTAATTCCTGTAAGAGATGGAGATAGTGACTTATTAAAAGCTATGAGACAAATAGCTCAAACTGGCAAAGGGCCAGAGAGTCAAGTTCCAAGTGCTGGCTGTGGTATTAAGTGGAAAACTAACTAATGTATTTAATCGCTACAAGATCTTTTCCACCAGAAATTGGTGGGATGCAAAGTTTAATGTGGGGTCTCGCACGAGAGATGTCAAAAAACTTTATGATTAAAGTCTTTGCTGATTATCATGAAAATCACAAAGAATTTGATGAAGATGTAAATTTTTCTATTGAAAGAGTTGGTGGTCTTAAATTTTTGAGAAAAATTAGAAAAGCCCAATTGGTTAATGAGTTTCTCAAAGATAATAAAGTTCAAGGAATTATAGCTGATCATTGGAAAAGTTTAGAATTAATCAAATCTAATAAAAAGAAATATTGTCTGATACACGGCAAAGAAATTAATTATCCAAAAGATAGTTATCAAAATAAAAGGATTGTGAAAGTAATTGATAATGTCGAAAAAATTATTGCTAACTCTGAATATACTAAAAACCTAGCTATTAATATAGGCTTAAATCCTGAAAAAATCGTTGTTATAAATCCTGGAGTAAATCCTCCTATAGACCTAAATAAAAAATCTTTAGATAAAGTTGAAAGTTTACTCAAAATAAAAACGCCACGCTTAATTACTGTCTCAAGATTTGATAAAAGGAAAAATCATGAAAAAGTATTAATGGCTTTAAGAAACTTAAAACAAATTTATCCAGATATAGTCTATATTTGTATAGGTTATGGAGATGAAGAAAAAAATATTAAAGAATTGGTAAAACAGCTTGATTTAAGTTCTCAAGTAATGTTTTTCAAAGAAATTAGTGAAGATTTAAAAAATGCTTTAATAGCAAAATCAAATATCTTTGTGATGCCATCAATTATTCACAAAAAATCTGTTGAAGGGTTCGGAATAGCTTACGTAGAAGCTGCTCAGTATGGTGTTGCTTCTCTTGGCGGTAAAGATGGAGGTGCCTCAGATGCTATCAAGCATGACACAACAGGCTTAATTTGTGATGGAAATAAGTTAGAAGATATTTATTCTTCTTTAAATTCCATGTTAGAGAATAAAAAATATTCAGAGTTAGGAAAAAATGCAAAAGAAAATTCTTCTAAATTTAATTGGTCTAATACTATAGAAGAATATAAAAAAATCTTACAATAAGTTTAATAATCTTTCAAAAACTTTACCAGCACTTAAATTATTTAAATCAGTTACCTGTATTGCTTTAAAATTTTCTCTTTCGATACTAACTTTATGTGCAGTTGTATGTTTTCCAAATAGAGTTAAACCTTTTGCTGCAACATGAGCAGCTATATGAGCAGGACCAGTATCATTAGCAACAATAAATGAGCTCTCTTTGATGAGAGATGTTAACTGAGATAAATTTAAGGCTTTGTCGCCATCAAGAACACTTATTGCATCAAATTTTCTAGCATCATCTATTTCATCAGGTCCAGGTGCTGTTACAACTTTATATTCTGAGCCAAACTTATCTTTAATCAATCCAATCAGTTGATCGTAATAAGGCCATTTTTTAACTGATAGATGTGGTGAACAAAAAGGAAATAATAAAATATATTTTTGTAAATCATATTTATTTTTTATTTGATTGATTTCAGAACAAGCCCAACTAAAATTAGGTTTGAGTGTGTTAATAGTATTTAATCCAGACTCTTTTAATTGATGATCAAATCTATCTAATACTGAGTCCTTATCAAATTTTTCTTTATTTATATCCACTGGTAAAATTGTTTTAGTACTGGACCAAGTATCTTTATTAGCTTTTGGGAAAAGAATATTTTTATAAAAAGAGGTCCTAGATGAATTTTGAAGGTCAAACACTCTTAAAAAATTATACTTCTTAAGCTCTCTCATTAGAAAATATAGATAAATTAAATTATATTTTGGTAATCTTTTGTCTAAGATCACCTTATTTACAAAAGGATTTTTCTTAAATAATTCAAAATAGGGTTTTGTTGTCAGCATATATATTTGGTCATTTTTATGATTTTCAGATATGTCTTGAATTGCACCACTTGCTTGAGCTATATCTCCCAATGACCCGTGTTTAATAATTAAAATATTAGACATATTTATAACAAGATAGCACAGTATTAAATTTTATGAATAAAATTATAGTCGAAGTTTCAATTGGGGAACTTTTAGACAAAGTTTCAATTTTAGAGATTAAGCAAGAAAAAATTAAAGACACTGAAAAGCTTAAATTTATTAACAACGAACATTCTGTTTTAAAAGATCAATTAGAAAAAAATGTAAAGTCAGATGAAAAACTTGAGAAACTTTATCAATCACTAAAAGAAATAAATTCAAAACTTTGGTTAATTGAAGATAAAAAAAGATTATGTGAAAAAGAAAAGGATTTTGGAGAAAAATTTATTAAACTTTCAAGAGATGTTCATTTCTTAAATGATGATCGTGCAAAAATTAAATTAGAAATTAACATTTATACAGGCTCAAAAATTAAAGAAATTAAAGAATATACAAAATATTAGTAGCTATATTTTTTTTCCAAAAACTTTATTAAATTGTGGATTATAAAAGTCATAAATAAATAAATTCCACCTGCAACTATAAAGACTTCAATTGGTTTAAAAGTAGTAGATATTATGTATTTTGCTACGCCCGTTAAATCCATCAATGTAACTGTGCTTGCTAAAGAGGTACCTTTGAGCATTAGTATTATTTCATTCCCATATGCGGGAAGAGATTGTCTAATAGCTATAGGAATTTGAACTTTGTAAAAAATAATCTTATTAGATATACCTAAACTTTTTCCAGCTTCAATAATGCCTGGTTTAATTGTTTGAAAAGCAGACCTTAAAATTTCAGAAGTATAAGCACCAGTATTTAATGCAAAAGCAATAATTGCACACCAGTAAGGTTCTTTAAGTATTACCCACAAAAAAGAAGATCTTAAAGACTCTATCTGACCTAAGCCGAAATATATAATAAATATTTGCACTAACAATGGAGTTCCTCTAAATACATATGAATATCCATATGCGAATTTATTGATAAAAATATTTTTATTTAATCTTAAAATTGCAAATAATAATCCAATGAATAAACCAACGATCAAAGAAACTGACAAAAGTTTCAAAGTTACTACTGCAGCATTTAATAGCTTTGGAAAACTATTGATCATTAATTCAAAGTCCATCAATACCCTCTACCGTACTTAACTTCTAATTTATTAATTAACTTCATGCTTATAAAAGTAAGCAATAAATATAAAACTGCAGCGAATGAATAAAAGAATAATGGATCTCTTGTAGAGCCAGCAGCAATGTAAGACTGTCTCATTATTTCAACTAAACCTGTTACTGAGATTAAAGATGTATCTTTTAGAGTAATTTGCCAAACATTACTTAAATTTGGGATAGCTAGTCTTAACATTTGAGGAAAAACAATTTTATAAAACTGTTTAAATTTACTAAAACCCAAAACTTTTGCAGCCTCAAATTGACCTTTATCAATCGATTGAATTGCCCCTCTAAAAACTTCAGTCGAATAAGCACCAGATATAATACCAATAGCAAATGAACCTGTAACAAACGCATTAATTTCTATGTAGTCTTTGTATCCAAACATTGAAGCAACAAACATAATCGCTCCACTCCCACCAAAAAAGAAAAGATAAATAACTAATAATTCAGGAACACCTCTGATGACTGTTGTGTAAATATTAGCAATTAAATTTAGAAATTTAAATTTAGATAGTTTTAAAGGAGTGAAAATTGCGGCGAAACTAAAACCGATTAACATTGCTGTTATCGAAACAGCTAATGTCATTAAGGTTGCACGAAATAACTCATCACCCCAACCAGTATCTCCAAAAGCTAGAAGTTCCATATAGATTGGCGACTATACATGATAGTCGCCAAACCTAAAATTCAATTACATAGAAGCGTCAAAACCGAACCATTTAGTAGCTATTCTACTAATATCTCCGTTCTTTCTTGCTTTATTAATTGCAGCATTAAACTTTTTTAAAAGTTCAGTATCATCTTTTCTAATACCTACCCCAACGCCATTTCCAAAAGCACCGCCTGAAAATGTTGGTCCAGTTAAAACAACTGGCTTACCAGATTTTTCTGCATAATCACTAAATGCTACTGCTGCAGCTAATGCAGCATCACATCTTCCAGATGCTAAGTCTAAGTTAACTTCATCTTGTGTCTTATAAGTTCTGACATTTACTTTTCCTACATCACCAGAGTCTAAAAAGTTTTGATGAATTGTAGCAGTTTGTACACAAACAGTTTTACCTGCTAATGCAGCAGTAAGTGTTTTAAGATCTTTTTTAGCTGCAGCATTTGGTTTAGTAAGATTTATCCCAGCAGATGTATCTAGACCTTCTAGGCTAGATCCTTTCATGACTGCTAATGATGCAACTTCATCTGCGTATCCTTGTGAAAAGCTGATTGCTTTTTGTCTTTCTGCAGTAATTGACATACCTGCCATTATTGCATCAAACTTTCTCATGATTAAAGCTGGAATCATTCCGTCCCAATCTTGCTCAACTATTACACATTGCTGTCCAATGTATCTACAAAGTGTATAAGCTAATTCAACTTCGAATCCTATTAACTTACCTGCTTCATTTTTTGAGTTCCATGGAGGATAAGCACCCTCTGTTCCAATCCTTATTTTATCAGCATTAACATTTCCTATTACCAATAAAGAAAGTAAAACTGAAAAAATAGTTTTTTTAAATATATTCATTATTATCTCCTTTAGTAAAAAAATATTATTTCACAAATTGTGGATATTAAAAAGAAAAATTAATGATTTATTGAAGAAGAAAAATTCCAAGAACAATCAAAACTAGGTATATAAACTCTTGATAAATTAGTATTTCCAAAATGATGATTGAACACATTTAACCAATTTTCAACTTGAAGAGGTTTTTTATCCTGACTTCCAACTTGTGCGGTAATAACGCCTTTAGGCTTGAGAATTCTTACTAAAGAGTCCATATTTTTAGCAGCGAGATCTATGCAAAACTGATCATCATTTAAATCAACAAAAATATGATCATATGTATCTTCGTTCACTGTCTTTATACTTTCAAATGCATCTCCCCAAACACATTTTACAGAATTTTTTTCTGTAGCTTTTTTTCCAATATCACCAAGATGTTTATTGCAAACTTCAACAACTTCAGGATCTAATTCATACCAATCTATAAAGTTAAACTTTTTTGAAATACATTCTCTTGCAACACCCCCATCACCGCCGCCAATAATTGCTGCTCTTTCATTTTTTTTATTTAACTTAAGACCAGCTCCAACAAAAGTTGAGCTATATAAATATTCATCCGATGCCGCCACTTGTATTTCGCCATCAATAAATAAAGATTTTCCGAATTGCTCCAATTCTAAAATTTCTATATGTTGACCCACTTTTGATTTAAAATCCTCCAAGACTTCATTTACAACATATGATTTTTGTAAACCAGGTGAGCTATAAATATCATGATATAAAGATCGGGTATCTCTATTAAACTCTTTTTTAACAATTCTTTTGTGTTCAAATTCCTTCTTAATAATATCAATTGCCACTGATGGGCTTATTTTTCCACAGGTAAAAAAATCAAAACTAATTATTCCTTTTTCTGGAAATGTATGAAAACTGATGTGACTTTCAGCTAACAAAGCTAAAATAGTAAAGCCCTGTGGTTCAAATTTATATTTTGAAATATTCAAAATAGTTACATCAGCTGCTTTAGCTATTTTATGTATAACTTTCTCATAAACTGAAGGATCGTACTCTTTTGAAGTACCTATAATATCTAAAGTAATATGCTCCCCAACTTTAATCATCTTACCCTTTTTTATAGTTTTTAGCTTTATCTAAAACTTTTTTCATTTCTTCAAATGAAAGTATCTTAGGTTGTCCTAGTTTTAAAGCAATAGTGTATTGATGACAAATATTTTCTATCTCTTGTGCAAGTTCAAAGGCTTGGTCTAAATTTTTTCCAAAAGCAACCTGGCCGTGATTAGACATTAAACAAGCAGATCTATTTTCTAAAGCTTTGATAACATTTTTGGATAATTCCTCTGTTCCAAAAGTAGCGTATTCAGCACATTTAATGTTATCTCCGCCAGCTAGAGCGATCATATAATGAAATGGTGGAATAGGTTTTCCATGTGAAGATACAGCTGTTGCGTGTGGAGAATGGGCATGAACAATTGCCTGTGCCTCTTTTTTATTTTTATAAATATCTCTATGAAATCTCCATTCTGATGATGGTTTGTTGGTTAAATTGTTTTTTTCTTCTTCCTCATTTAAACCCATAAAAACAATATCTTCAGGTTTAAGTGTTTCATATTTTTTTCCTGATGGAGTAATTAAATATCCCTCTTTATCATCTTCTCTTCCTCTCAATGATATATTGCCTGATCTAAGAGGTGAAAGATTTGTAGAATTTAATTTTAACGAATATTCAATAATCTGATTTCTTTGATCTAAATTTTTCATTTAAACAATTCTTTAAGTCCTTTTTCTGACGCCTCGCATACACCTTTTTCGGTAATTAATCCTGTAACATATTTTGCTGGAGTTACATCAAAAGCTAAATTCATGGCTTTACTTTTTTTTGGATAAATTTGTATTTTTTTTATATCTCCTTTTTCATCTAAACCTTCAACATGAGATAATTCATCTGAATTTCTCTCTTCGATTGGGATATCTTTATGATCTTTTATGTTCCAGTCAATCGTTGAACTTGGTAGCGCAACATAAAAAGGAATATTATTATCACGAGCTGCTAATGCTTTAAGATAAGTTCCAACCTTATTACAAACATCTCCATTGGCTAGAGTTCTATCTGTTCCAACAATACACATGTCAACTTCACCTCTTTGCATTAATATGCCGCCTGTATTATCTGCAATGATTGTGTTTTTAATTCCTTCTTCATTTAATTCATAAGATGTAAGATTTGCTCCTTGATTTCTTGGTCTAGTTTCGTCTGCCCAGACATGAACGGGAATTCCTTTTTTGTGTGCATGATAAATTGGAGAGGTTGCAGTTCCCCAATTTATAGTTGCAAGCCAACCTGCATTACAATGAGTTAATATATTAACTGTATCTTTTTTTTTATTATAGATTTCCTCAATAATATTTAGTCCATTTATTCCTATATTTTCACAAAATTTTACATCCTCTTCACATATATCTTTTGCTTCCTTCAAGGCTATTTCTAGAATTTTATCGCTATTAACACCTGATAATTTATTCATCATTCTATCAACAGCCCACTTTAAATTTATTGCTGTTGGTCTTGAACTAATTAAATTTTCTGCAGATTTCTTTAAAAATGATTGGTCATTATTTTCAATTATAGCTAAAACCATTCCATAAGCTGCTGTAGCTCCTATCAGGGGTGCACCTCTTACTTCCATTACCTTAATCGCATTTATTGAGTCCTTAACGGTTTTAAGGTCTTTAATAATAAATTTGTGTGGAAGTTTTGTTTGATCAATAATTTTAACAACATTATTTTCAAACCAAATAGTACGATATTCTTTTCCTTCTATTCTCATTGATTTAAAACTCTACCGGCAACAGTTTTAAGTTTTTCTATTGTTTTTTTTGTTCTTTTCTCAGGTGCTGTAATAATTGCAACATCTAAACAATTATTGGTTGGATCTTTAGGATCAATATGTTTTTCAAAGTTTTCAATTAAGTTTTTAATCATATTTTTGGCTTTTGCTGCATTTCCTAAAAGCACTTTAATTACTTGTTGTACGTCAACATTCTCGTGATCTGGATGCCAGCAGTCATAATCTGTAACCATAGAAACTGATGCGTATCTTATTTCTGCTTCCCTTGCTAATTTTGCCTCTGGCATATTTGTCATACCAATAACATCTGCTTTCCAAGATCTATACAAATTTGACTCTGCTAATGTTGAAAATTGAGGCCCTTCCATTACTACATATGTGCCACCCCTTTTAAATTCTATATTTTCTCTCTTAATCGCTTCTTCACACGCATTCATAAGACCATTTGATGTAGGGTGTGCCATAGAAACGTGAGCAACAATTTCGTCATCAAAAAATGTTTTATTTCTCGCAAAAGTTCGATCAATAAACTGATCAACAATAACAAATTTTCCAGGGGACAAGTCCTCTTTTAGTGACCCGACTGCTGAAACAGAAACGATATCTGTAACTCCTAATTGTTTCAATGCATCAATATTAGCCCTGAAATTTATGTTTGATGGTGAAATGCAATGACCTCTTCCATGTCTTGGTAAGAAATAAACTTCCTTATTTTTATAAATTGTTTTCAAAATTTGATCTGATGGCTTTCCCCAGGGAGTATTCATATCCATTAATTCCCTGTCAGTAAATTCTTCTACGTCATATAAACCACTTCCACCAATTATTGCTAATTTATTTCTTGTCATGTTTAAAATTTAAATTATTTATACTTCAATAATTACTTATTATGAATTTAAAAGATTTTATAAGATCTATTCAAGACTACCCTAAAAAAGGGATTCTTTTCAGAGATATTACTACACTAATAAAAGATAAAGATGCATTTGCTGAAACAATTAATCAAATATTAGAAAGGTCTAAAAAATATGATTTTGATAAAATTGCTGCAATTGAGTCTCGAGGATTTATTTTTGCTTCAGCAGTCTCGTTTATTTTGAAAAAACCTTTTATTATGCTTAGAAAAAAAAATAAACTTCCTGCAGAAGTTCACTCTGTTGATTTCGAGTTAGAATATGGCACAGCTACAATTGAAGTTCATAAGGACTCTTTTAAAAAAAATGATAATGTTTTAATCATTGATGATTTAATTGCTACTGGAGGAACAGCTGAAGCTGCTGCAAAGTTAATTAAGATGTCAGATGCTAATGTTGCAGCATTTATTTTTGTTATAAATTTGT
>CABZCX010000008.1 GCA_902524345.1 uncultured Pelagibacteraceae bacterium
TTATTAAAAAATTTTTTTTATTTTTATTACCTGAATTATGAAAAATTATAGTATTTTTACTTTTAATCGAATTAACAATATAACTTTTAAGATCAACTCTCAAATTTTTATCTAAAATAATTCTTTTTGGAGAAAATTTCAAATACCCATCTAGTCTACAATCGAGTTTTGGATCATCAATATTCAATGTTTTGCTAGTTATCAATATGCCATCATTTTTTAATCTTAAATAATGAGTTAATTTATCCGAAATTTTGTTAGTAATTTTTTTTGATTTATCGCTATAAATAATTCTATTTTTTGATAATGCAATTTTTCCAGTTATGTAAGGCAATTTTTTTTTTCTATTTATGTAATATGATTTATACAAATTTAGTGCTTCTTTTTTTAAAAGACCTTTTTTAACTTTAATATTATTTTTTTTTAAAATCGAATAACTTTTTCCTCTCACTTTTAAATCAATATCTTCAATAGAATAATAAACTTCGCTAAATTTTTTTTTAATTATATTTCTAGTACAAGGAGGAGTTTTTCCATAATGATTACACGGCTCTAGTGTGATATACATTTTAGAACCTTTTGGGTTCTCAAAACAATTTAAAATTGCATTATGTTCAGCATGAGGTCTTCCTCCATACCCAGTTTGACCTATGGAAATAATCTTATCTTTTTTTACAATTACACACCCAACAGAAGGATTATCACCAGTTAGACCTTTTCTAACCCTTGCTAAATTTAAAGCAAGTTTCATAAATTTCTTATCTTTTGGTGTAAAATTATCTCTTTTTGTAGACATCTATCTTGTCCACAAATTGTATAAAATCTTTTTCTTCTCTAAAATTTCTATAAACAGATGCAAATCTAACATATGCAACAGGGTCAAGATCTTTCAAACCTTCCATAACCATAGTTCCAATTGTATTGCTTGAAATTTCATTTTGACCTAACTCCTCCAAAGATCTTGAGATTTTACTAATGAACTTCTCAATTGTTTCGGTATCTAAGGGTCTTTTCTTAAGCGCTATGTAAATTGATTTAGATAATTTATCCCTATCAAATGAGGATTTTCGCCCATTTTTCTTTATTACCATTATTTCACGATGTTGAATTCTCTCGAATGTTGTAAATCTAGTACCACACTCACATAATCTTCTTCTACGAATTGCTGTTCCATCTTCAGTTGGGCGAGAGTCTACTACAGAAGTCTCACCTTTCTTTTCACAAGGACAGATCATCTATTGAGATTTTTGTAAATTGGGAAATGAGAGCACAAGTCTATAACTTCGTTTCTTACTTCTTCCTCAATTTTACTATTATCCTCAGGGTTTTTTGATAAACCTTCTATTACTTTTGTGATTAAATTACCGACTTTTTCAAATTCTTTTAGACCAAATCCTCTTGTTGTTGCTGCTTGAGAACCAAGCCTTATACCTGAAGTGATCATAGGTTTTTCGGTATCAAAAGGAATTCCATTTTTATTACAAGTAATGTTTGCTCTACAAAGGCTTTCAGAGGCTACATTTCCCTTCACATTAAATGGTCTTAAATCAACTAACATTAAATGTGTATCTGTACCACCTGAGTAAATTTTAAACCCATTGTTTTTTAAAGTTTCAGCTAACATTTTAGCATTAGATAAAACATTTTTTATATATACTTGAAATTCTGGTTTAAGTGCTTCAAAAAAACCTGCAGCTTTTGCAGCGATTATGTGCATCAGTGGTCCACCTTGGTATCCAGGAAATACTGCTGTATCAAACTTTTTTCCAAGATCAAGATCATTTGATAAAATTATACCACCTCTTGCGCTTCTAAAAACTTTGTGTGTAGTTGAAGTAACAACATGTGCATAATCACATGGGTTTGGATATCCCTTACCTGCAACAAGACCAGAAAAATGAGCCATGTCAACCATCAAGTATGCACCAACCTTATCTGCTATTTCACGAAATCTTTTAAAATCGATTACTCGAGAGTATGCACTTCCTCCAGCAATAATTAATTTAGGTTTATGTTCTAAGGCTAATCTCTCTACATTATCATAATCTATTAGCTCTGATTTTTTATCCACATCATAACTAATCGCATTAAACCACTTTCCAGACATTGAAATTTTTAATCCATGGGTAATATGACCTCCAGAATTTAAGCTCATCCCCATAAATGTATCGTTTGGTTTAAGTAGAGCTAAAAATACTGCTCCATTTGCTTGGGCGCCAGAATGTGGTTGAACATTTGCGTACTTACAATTAAAAAGTTTTTTAATTCTTTCTAAAGCTAATTTCTCAGCTACATCTACATGTTCACATCCATTGTAATATCTCTTACCCGGGTACCCTTCAGCATATTTGTTTGTTAGCACTGAACCTTGTGCTTCTAACACAGCTTGAGAAACGATATTTTCTGAAGCAATAAGTTCTATATGATTTTGTTGTCTAACTAATTCATTATTTATGGCTCTGAACAAATCTGGGTCAGATTGAGATAAACTTTTTTCAAAAAAATCTTTATAATCTGAGTTTATATATTTAGTTTCACTTGACATAATAATCTATATTTTTTTAACTCTTTTTTTGTGTCTTCCGCCCTCAAAATTTGTACTGAAAAACACAGATATACATTTAAATGCTGTATCTTTTTTTGTCAATCTAGATCCTAATGTAATTATATTCGCGTTGTTATGCAATCTGGATAATTTCGTGTTTTTTATCGAATAACACACCGCTGCTCGTATTTTCTTATGTTTATTGGCTGCCATTGACATTCCCATGCCTGATCCACAAACTAATATCCCCATATTTTGATGATTTTTACTTACTTTTTTACAAAGACTATGTGCATAATCTGGATAATTAACAGAGTTTTTTGAATCATAGGTTCCTAGATCTTCAAAAATAAATTTTTTGGAAAATTTTTTTTTTATTTGTTCCTTCAAGCGATATCCAGCATGATCTGATGAAATAAAAACTTTTTTCAAGTTAATTAAATTTATAATCCAAAACGCAAGCAACTAAATGAATTCTATCTTCTTCTCCACCGTTAAAAGCGTTATGATATTTAGTATTATTCGTTATCCAAACAGAACCATCAGCTGGCATATGTTTTGCAACATTGTCTATAACCATTATTGAACCTGGATTTGTTATAATTGGAATATGAAGTCTTGGTTCTGGATCTCTATGCCAACTCAAAGTTGATCTTGGTTCTTTTAATAAAAGTCTTACTCTTCCAAGTTTGTATCTAGAAGAAAGAACATCAAAAACTTCTTTGAAATAAGTGTTTTTATAGTCATGGATAAATTCAGAGTAAGCCGCTTCATCTATCATTTCATCTCTTCTTGCTTCTTTTCCGCTAGAGTCTGGTTTTGTCCAAAACACACCTCTTGCTTTGTTACCCTTTATAGAATCTGGATCTCCTGGAATTTGTGTCAATGAAATTGCTCCGAAATTTGATACTCCAGTAATACCTGTAAAACCCTTTATTGACAAAACTTTTTTATAGCCCTCTTTAAGTTTGTTGATGTCAAACTTTAAATCTTGTTTTTGAAAATCGTTAAAATTTAAATTCATTGTAGCTAATTGTCTCTTAATATTGTTTATTATCTTTTTTAAGCTATATTTGTATATAACATTTGTCGCACTTTATAAATATAATAAAATATGATTACCGGTAATTTTCCTAATTTAAGACTGAGAAGAAGTCGTAAAAAAAGTTGGTCTAGAAGATTAATAGCTGAAAATAATTTGACCCCTAGTGATTTTATACTTCCGGTATTTATCACAGATGGAAGAAATAAAAAACAAGGCATTAGTTCGATGCCAGGCGTACATCGTTATTCATTAGATAAATTAAGCTCAGTAGTAGATAGAGCACTAAAGTTAAAACTGCCAATGATTGCTTTATTTCCATATACTAATAAAAAAGACAAAGATAAATTTGGAACTGAAGCATTAAATGAGGACAATTTAGTTTGTAAAGCTTTACAATTAATCAAAAAAAAATATCGAAATGAGATTGGGATTATGTGTGATGTTGCATTGGATCCATATACTTCACATGGACAAGATGGATTAGTGAATAATAGTTATGTCCTAAATGATGAAACAGTAGAAATTTTAATAAAACAATCATTGTTACAAGCTGAAATGGGATGTGATGTCATAGCACCATCTGATATGATGGATGGAAGAATAGGTAAAATTAGAAAATCATTAGATAAAAATGGTTATAAAATGACACAAATTTTATCTTATGCAATTAAATATGCCTCAAGTTTCTATGGTCCATTTAGAGATGCAGTTGGCTCTAAAAATATCTTAAAGGGTAATAAAAAGAATTATCAAATGGATTTTAGGAATAGCGATGAAGCTTTAAGGGAAGTTGCTTTAGATATCAAAGAAGGTGCTGACATGGTAATGGTTAAACCAGGTATGCCGTATTTAGATATTATAAAATCTGTAAAAGAAAAATTTAAAATACCAGTATTTGCCTATCAAGTATCTGGTGAGTACACTTTATTATCGAATGCTATTAATAAGGGTTTTGTAAATAAGAATGCTATCTTAGAAAGTCTTATTTCATTTAAACGATCGGGTGCTAACGCAATTGTTAGCTATTATGCAGATAGGATTGATAAAATATTAGATTGACTATTTAAATGTGTTTAAAAACCTCAATCTGTTTAATGGATAATTGATATTATTAGGTTTCAATATACTTTTTTCTAAATAATCACCAACTAGCCTTAATCCATCAATTAAAATTTCCTCATTTAAAAAATCCTGATTGTTATCTATTAAGAAATTTGGAACAATTTTGTTTTCTTTTGTAGATTTAACAAAATATTTAACTTCATTATTTATAAGTTCTTTTTTAACTAAATTCTTTAACTCAAGATCATAGCCAATAACTTTAAAGAATTCTAACTCCCAAAAAATATAATTCTTTATCCAATTTTCTTTTTCTAAAAAAGTGTAAAAATTTTTGATTAAACTATAAATCTTTAAATTTTTTTGAGACTCAGCAGTTAAAATTTTAATTAATTGAAAAGCGGAAAAAATACATAGTAGTTTTCTATAATTATCAAAAAAAAAAGGCGTGTAAGCCTTAAGTATTTCAATTTTAAAATTACCAATCTTATTTTCTGTTTTAGAGGAATAATTTACATACAATTGATTTCCTAACTGAAGATAATTCTTAATTTTCCTCGAAGTTCCTCCAAAAATAATCCCAGACACTTTTCCATAATTTTTAGTAAAAATTTCAACAATTAATGAATTTTCACTATATTTATTTTTTGAAATTAAAAAACCTTCATCATCCCAAGTCATAATTAAATAATATTCTTTAAACAAAGTATTGCTGCATTTTGTTCAGCATCTTTTTTTGATCTACCTTCAGATATAAATAATTTTGTATTAAATAATTTTACACCAACTTTAAATAGAGGTTTGTGCCTTGGACCAGTATTTGATATTAATTTATAAGTTGGTAATTTTTTAAATTTTTTAAGAGACAATTCTTGTAATTTTGTTTTTGCATCGATTTCAGTTATCACACTTTTTTCTAAATGTTTTTTCCATAAATTAAGAATAGTTTTTTCTACAGTTGTAAAACCTCTATCTAAATAAATGGCACCTATTAGGGCTTCACAACTATCAGCAACAACTTTATCCTCAACGATTGTTTTTTTATTTCTATGTCTAAAAATTAATATATATTTTTCTAATTCAATTTCATTCGCAATTTGTAAACAGGTTTTTCTATTAACAAGTGATGCAAATTTTTTATCTAAAATACCCTCCTTCTCATTTGGGTAAATTTCTAAAAGTTTTTTTGCAATAACTAGACCCAAAACCCTGTCACCCAAAAATTCAATTTTTTCATTATTATCCTGATTATCAAAACTTTTATGTGTCAGTGATTTTACCAAGAGATTTTTATCTTTAAAATTTACACCTAATTTCTTTTCAAGAGTTGTATAGAGTGTTTTCATTATCTAATCTTTTTAAAAAATCTATCAAATCTAATAGACTGATTCCATTTCCAAAAATAAAAAATACTCCCAAAAGATCTATCCGAGGAAAAGAAAATAAACTGTGCCTTGCCAACTAGATTATCTTTGTGAACGTAGCCTACACTTGATAAATATCTGCTATCTTTTGAGCAGTCTCTATTATCTCCTAAAAAAAAGTAATTATCTTTAGGCACAATAAAAATATCAGAATTTTGAAATGATCCGTTTTTAAAATAAACTGTTTTATAGTTGAGTCCGTTAGGCAATTTCTCTTTGAAAGAAAAAACATCTACTCTTTTATTTCCACAAAAAATTTTGTCATTAATCGATGTTTTATCTTTAAAAATTACATTATTATTTATGTATAATTCAGAATCTATAAATTGGATTTTATCTCCTGGAAGACCAATTAATCTTTTTATATAATCAGTTCTGTTATCTGCTGGAGTTTTAAAAACAACTACGTCACCTCTTTTTGGCTCATTAAAAAAAATTCTACCTTTAAAGATAGGCGGGCTGAATGGAAATGAATGCTTACTATAACCAAAAGAGTATTTACTAACAAATAATCTATCTCCAACTAAGAGATTAGGTTCCATGGATGAAGATGGTATATAAAATGGTTGAATTAATATGGACCTGATAAAAACAGCTATTATGAGTGCGTAGACCAATGTTTTAGCGTTTTCAATCAAAAAATTTTTATTAAACATTATTGTTTTTGAATAATTGTAAATGCTATTGAATAATCTTTTTCATCGGAAATTGAAAGATACAAATTGTACTTTTTAACTTTAAATTTTTTATAAATAAGATTGTTAATTTTTTTTGTTTTTCGAAAATAAGGTTTACCTAATTTATCGTTAAGTATCTCAATGTCTTTAAAATTAAGATCATCTCGAATACCAGTTCCTAAGGATTTAGAAAAAGACTCTTTTGCTGCGAATCTTTTTGCAAAAAAAGATATTTTTGTATTTTTTTTTTTAGATAAGTTTATTTCATTTTTAGTAAAAGTTTTAAATATAAAATTTTTTTTACCTATTAAAATTTTAAGTCTATCATTTTTGACTATATCTACGCCTACACCTAAAATTTTCATGTTACTTAATTATAGTCTTAAATTTTTTAACTACATCATTTAAACCCGAAAAAACTGACTCTCCTATTATGAAATGTCCAATATTAAACTCTTTAATCACTTTTATTCTAGTTAGGATTTTTGTTGTTTTATAATCAAGACCATGTCCTGCATGAACTTCTATTCCTAAATCATTTGCAAGAAAAGAACATTCTTTGATTCTCTTTAATTCTTTTTGAAAATTTTTTCCTGTTTTAACTAAATTGGATAATTTACCTGTATGAATTTCAATACAATCAACGTTAATTGCTTTTGATATTCTAATATCTTTCAAAGAAGGATTAACAAAAAGACTTGTTCTTATATTTAATCTTTTAAATTTTTTTATTATATTTTGTATTATAGTTCTGTTTTTAATCAAATTTAAACCACCTTCAGTAGTTATTTCTTTTCTTTTTTCAGGCACAATACAAATAAAATTAGGCTTTATTTTAATTGCGTTTTTAACAATATTAGAATTTGTTGAAATTTCCAAATTTACTAGTAACCCTTTTATAGAACATATTCTTTTAGCATCAGCATCATTAATATGTCTTCTATCCTCTCTTAAGTGAATTGTAATTGAGTCTGCTCCAACTTTTTTAACAAATTTGGCAGCGTAAACTGGATCTGGGTGATTTTCACCTCTAGCATTTCTTAAAGTTGCTACATGATCAATATTTACCCCTAAACGTTTCATTTTGTAAATCTACTCCCTGGAGTCGTTATAGGGATAAGTTTTAAACTGTTTGGCATTTGTTTTTTATTAAAAACTGGCACATCTATTTTTAGCTGAGAAATAATTTTACTTTTTATTTTGAGATTTCTTTTATTTGACCTGTCAATTATAGAGGCAAATCCTATTAATTTTGCTTTAGCTTTTTTTATTAATTTGACACATTCGATACTAGACTTTCCTGTAGTAATAACATCTTCAATTATTAAAACCTTTGATCCTTTTTTTATCTTAAATCCTCTTCTTAGTGTAAATTTACCCCTTACTCTCTCACAAAAAATAGTTTCTTTTTTTAAAATTCTACCTATTTCATAGCCAATTACTATACCTCCCATTGCTGGAGATAAAATAAGATCAAATTTACTGAAATTTTTTTTGATCTTGCTGGCAAGAGATTTGCATATTTTCTCAGCTAAATGAGGATAACTTAGAAGTTTTGCACATTGAATGTATTTTGAAGAATGTAGACCAGATGATAATACAAAATGTCCTTCTAAAAGTGCATCAGTTTTTCTTAAAATATTTAAGGATTTTTTGTGTGAAAGCATTTCTTTTATCTTCGTGTCTGATTATCTTAAATTTTATACCTTTTTGTTTAAGCTCTGCAATAAAATTAGTAAAATTTTTAAGATCTCTAATTATAAGTTGAAACTTGAAATTAATATAATTTGGGTTTTTCCCAACCATTTCGAGATTTGATATGTTTAATTTATGTTGTCCTATAAGTGAACTAACATTACCTAATTGACCGGGTTTATCAGGCAAAGAAATCCATAGAGTCGTATTGTATTTTTTTACTCTTTCTTGTTTTTTTTCTCCTTTATCGTGCCAATACTTTCTAATAGCAGATCTTGCCTTACCTGTTTTTGTAATTGGTATCCAATGAAGTGATGGTGAATTATTTTTGGATGTTGTAATTTTCACAGTATCTCCATTTCTTAAAATACTTTGTAATTCTCCTTTGTTGCCGTTAATCTCACAACCAACAGCCGTATCACCTATTTTTGTGTGTACAGCATATGCAAAATCAATTGGAGTTGCATTTTTTGGCAATTTTATTACAGATCCTTTAGGTGTAAAACAAAATACATTCTCTTGGAACATTTGCATCTTAGTATATTCGTACGAATGTTCCGGATTTTCATTTTTTTCTATGATTTCAACTAAATCTTTTAACCAATCATATTCTTTCCAAGTTAAAGAATTAAATTTCTCAGAAGATTTATATTGCCAATGTGATGCAATTCCACGCTCAGCAAAATCATGCATCTTTCTGGTTCTTATTTGTATTTCAATTGGTTTTTTATAAGAGCCAATTACTGCAGTGTGTATCGACTTATATCCATTAATTTTTGGTGATGATATATAATCTTTAAATTTTCCTGGAATACAATTCCATTCCTTATGAACAATTCCCAAAGTTTTATAACAATCATCTACATTATCTAGAATAATTCTAAATCCAATTATATCTGTAATTTGCTCTAATGAGACTCTTTTCTTTTGAACTTTTCTCCAAATTGAAAAAGGAGTTTTTTCTCTACCAAAAATTTTTGACTGAATATTGTTCTGAGATAATAATGTATTTATTTCAGTTGATAACGTTTCAAAAATATCTTTTTTATCTAATTTTATTTCGTCTAATCGTTTTTGAATTAATGACCTTGCGTCATTATTTAAAATTTCAAAAGATAAATCTTCTAATTCATCTCTAATTCTATGCATACCCATTCTGTCAGCCAGAGGTGCATATATCTCCATTGTTTCCTGAGCTATTCTTTGTCTTTTATCTTTTTTTTTAATTGCTTTGATGGTCCTCATATTATGTAGCCGATCTGCAATCTTAACTAATAAAACTCTTATATCTTTTGACGTAGCTAAAATTAACTTTCTAAAGTTTTCCGCTTTTGAGTTTGGTGATGCAGTATTTTCAAACACAGAAATTTTTGTTACTCCATCAACTAAATCAGCCACTTCAATTCCAAATTCTCCTTTGATCGTCTCATAGGTTGCATACGTATCCTCGATAGTATCGTGTAATAAACCAGTTGTTATTGTTGCACTGTCTAACTTTAAATCTGTTAAAATATTTGCTACCTCAATTGGATGAACTGAATATGGGTCTCCTGATGCTCTTTTTTGGTTT
Organism: uncultured Pelagibacteraceae bacterium; assembly: GCA_902524345.1. Classification (GTDB taxonomy): domain Bacteria; phylum Pseudomonadota; class Alphaproteobacteria; order Pelagibacterales; family Pelagibacteraceae; genus Pelagibacter. The sequence goes on from CABZCX010000008.1 coordinate 10,016, forward strand.
TCGTGCGCCTTAACTGCAAAATCGTAAGCTTTATTTAATCTTTCTGGATTCAAAAATTTATTATAATTTTTGACTTTATTTATAAGTTCTTGAGAATTTAACATCCTTAATTATATCATTAATTTAGACAAGTTTAATAGATCTAATGTCACTATTTGATAAAGAAAAAATGAGATCTTTTATATATCGTTTGGAATTAGGGTATCTCCAATTTTTTTCTATCTCAAATAATGGTATTAATACAAAGTTTCTAAGGTGCATTCTAGGATGAGGAACATTTATTCTTTTTGCATTAACTTTTTGATTATAATCAATAATATCAATATCACATGTGCGTGGTGAATTTTTAGGAGTTTTTTTTCTTCCTAAAGATATTTCTATCTGCTTACAAAGCTTTAATAATTCTAGCATTTTTAAATCTGATGAAACTTTTAAGACAATATTGTAAAATTTTGGATTTTTTGGATTTGGCCAAGATAAAGTTTCGTAATAATTAGAGAATTTAATTATATTAATGCCATTGGAATACAATTCGAATTTAGTTTTTTCTATATTTTGTTTTCTATTTCCGAGATTTGAACCAACACTCAAATAAATGATTTTAGCTCGTTTTTCTAACATATCTTGCTTTATCGCGATTCCAATCTCTTCTTTTAATTGCAGCTCTCTTGTCAAATTGCTTTTTTCCCTTAGCAACAGCTAATTCAATTTTGGCTTTACCTTTCTTAAAATACATTTTTGTGGGAATTATTGTTAAACCCTCTCTTTGCATTTTACCTATAAGTTTATTTATTTCTTTTTTATTTAGTAAAAGTTTCCTTTCATCTAGTGGTTTATGATTTATATAACTTGCTTGTTTATAAGATGCTATATGGGAATTGATTAAAATAATTTCTCCTTTTTTTTCAACAGCGTAAGAGTCTGCTATATTAACTTTACCTTGCCTTAAAGATTTGATCTCCGAGCCTTTTAAAACAATTCCAGCCTCCACGAGACTTTCAAAAAAATAATTAAAACTAGCTTTTCTATTTAAACAGATTATTTTTAAACCTTGATTGGTTTTTTTTATCATTAAATCAATTTAGATGACCGAAGTGCTTTTTCTACAATACCCTTCGTTTTCTCTGTAACTTTAACTAATGGAAGTCTAACATCATCAGTACAAAGATTTAATAACTTTGCTGCATATTTAACTGGACTTGGATTACTTTCAACAAACATAGCATTATGCAAAGGCTGCAACATTTCATCTAGTTTTGTAGTTTCTTGAATTGATTTGTCATCATTTTTTACAGAATTTTTTTGGAATTCAGAACATAATTTAGGTGCTATATTAGCTGTAACGCTAATAGCTCCAACGCCTCCCCTTTTATTAAAGTCCATTGCATTGTCATCATTTCCAGTTAATTGAATAAATTCTTTTCCCATTTTCTCTAATGTTTGATTTACTCTGTTCAAGTCTCCAGTAGCATCCTTTACGCCAACAATATTTTTTAATTCAAACAATCTTGCCATTGTGTCCACAGACATATCAATTACAGATCTTCCTGGAATATTATAAATCAGGATTGGTATCCCACAATTATCATTTATAGCTTTGTAATGTTGATACAAGCCTTCTTGTGTTGGTTTATTATAATAAGGAGTAACCACAAGAGCTCCATTTGCACCTATTTTTTCAGCATGTTTTGTTAAAGAAATTGCCTCCTCCGTTGAATTAGATCCAGTTCCTGCAATAACAGGTAGTTTACCGTTGCTTTCTTTAACGCATAGTTCAATTACTTTTTGATGCTCGTCGTGACTTAAAGTTGGAGACTCACCTGTTGTACCAGCGGGTACTAGACCATTTGTACCATTTTCGATGTGAAAATGTATTAACTTGATGTAATTTTCTTCATCAAGTTGATTATTTTTAAATGGGGTGACTAAAGCAACATTTGAACCTTTAAACATAAGTACTTATAACATAGTTTAAAGATTCATATAGTAAAAGAATATGTTTAAAAAATTCTTATTAATTATTGGTTTGATTGTAATTTTTAATAAGTCTATTCAAGCATTTGCAGAAATAATACCATTAAAAAAGCCTGTACAAAGTATAAAGGAAAAAGAAAAGAAACTTCTTGTAGATGTCCTGAAACCTTTGCAAAAACCATCAACTAAAAAAGTCATTAAAAACGAGCAGAAACAGACTGATTACAAAAAAGTTACAAAAAAAAAGGTGAATATAGGTTTAATTTTACCGAAAAAAAAACCTTTGATAGCAGGGGTTAAAAAAGATGATCCTGTTAAAAAATCAAAATATTACAGTAAAAAAGATTTTGCATTAGCCAAAAAAGCTTTGAGTGAGATGAAACAAGCAAAGTGGACCTCTGCTCTAAAAACTTCAAAAAGAGCTAGGGATAAATCAATTTATAATTTCATACAATGGAGACACCTCTTAACAAAAGGAAATAAAGCCTCATATTATGAATATAAAGCATTTATTGATGCTAATGAGGATTACCCGAGAATAGGTCGAATTAAATATTTAGCAGAACATAAACTTTCAACAGATACTGTGTCACCAAAAAAGATTATTAGTTGGTTTGAAGCTAGTGAACCGTTGAGTGGTTTTGGAAAAATGATACTGGGTGAAAGCTATATTTTGTTGGGCAATAAGCAAAAGGGAATATCATTAGTTAAAGAAGGATGGATAACAGCTGAACTTAACAGATCTGAACTTAAATTTTATAGGAAAAAATTTAAAAAATATTTAAATTCTGATGATTATATTAAAAGAGCAGATTACCTTGCCTGGAATGATAAATATTGGGATTTAAAAAGGCTTTTAAGATATTTACCAAAAGACTATCAGCTTTTATACACAGCCAGACAACTTTTAATGAGTAAGTCATATGGTGTAGATAATGCTATTGCAAAAGTGCCTACTAAATTTAAAAATGACGCAGGGTTAAATTATGATAGGTTAAAATGGAGACGAAAAAGAGGTAGAGTTGACAGTTCTCTAGATATTTTATTAAAGATTAATAATACAAAAGATTATCTTGTTCGACCTGATAAATGGTGGATTGAAAGAGAAATAATTTCAAGATCTCTTATCTACAAAAAAAAGTTTGAAGTAGCGTATAAAATATCAAGTAATCATGCATTGACTGAAGGTCCTGAATATGCAGCAGCTGAATGGATGAGCGGATGGATAGCACTAAGTTTTTTAAATGATCCTTTATTGGCAAAAGATCATTTTGAAAATTTTTATAATAATGTAGGTTATCCTATAAGTGTATCCCGTGGTGCTTATTGGTTGGGGAAGACATACCAAAAACTTGGAGAAAGAGACTTAGCTATTGAATGGCTTCAAAAGGCTACAAAGTTTTTGACCACTTATTATGGTCAATTAGCATTTATGGAACTAAATCCTAATAAAACTTTTGAACTTACAAAAGATTTAGAGGTATCTAAAGATTATAAAAATTATTTTTTTAAAAAAGAATTAGTAAAAACAATTTATCTTCTCGATGAACTCAATAATGACAAATATACTAAACATATTCTTCGACATCTAGCTAATGATAATATCGAGAATGGAAGTGAAATTTTGGCAGCACAGTTAGCAACAAATATTGATAGGTTTGATTTTGCAATTCAAATTGCAAAAATTGCCTCATATGAAAAAAGATTCCACAATAAATTTAACTATCCAATTATAAGCACACCCAAATATATCAATGGAAGAAAGATACCAGAAACTGCTTTTATTCTATCAATAATAAGACAAGAAAGTGAATTTGATTTAAGTGCAAATAGTCATGCCGGTGCAAAAGGTTTAATGCAACTAATGCCCTACACTGCAAAAGTAGTTGCCAAACAAGCAAAGCTTCCCTATTCAAAATCAAGACTTACAAAGGATGCGGAGTACAATATAAATCTTGGATCACACTATATAGCAGGTTTAATTCTTGATTATGATGGATCTTATCCCTTTGCTGTTGCAGCCTATAATGCCGGTCCCAAAAGAGTTAAATATTGGAAAAAAATAAATAAAAACCCTCAAAAAAATCAAATTGATTATATTAACTGGATTGAATTAATTAAATTTAGAGAAACTAGAAATTATGTGCAAAGAGTTTTAGAAAATTATAATGTTTACCGATACATTTTAGAGCAAAAACCAATAAAAATGAAAAATTTTTTTAAAGATGATCCACTTTACTAGATATGGATACAGATCAAGTATTTTTACAGAGAAGTTTAAATAAAGGAATAAAACTTTTTAATGAAAATAAATTAGCTGAAGCAGAACAATGCTTTAAGGATTTACAAAACAAAAAGGAAACTCAGTTAATTGCTTTTTTTTATTTAGGTATAATTAATATTAAAAAGAATAAAACTGATGAAGCAAAGAAATATTTTTTCAATATCCTAGAAATAAATCATAATCATGAGATGGCAAACCTGAATTTAGGGCTTGTTTATTTTCAAGAGAAAAATATCGAAGAATCAATTAAGTATCTCACTATTACCTTAAGGATAAATAGTGAAAATTTATTAGCTAAATATCATCTCGCCTTGATTAATTTGTTTAAAAAGAAATATTCAAAAGCTGAAAAGCAATTTAAAGAAATATTGTTAAAAGAGCCAAAAAATATAAATGTTCTTAATAATGTCGGAATTTGTTATTCAAAACAAATGAATTTTGAAAAAGCAATTAAAATATTTAAAGAATGTTTAATTATACAAAAAAACCACCAGCAATCAATTTTAAATTTAGCTAATAGTTTTTTTCAAATTAAAGATTATGAAGAATCTATTAAGAATTACAATAAAGTTTTAGAAATAGAAAAAAACCACACAATAGCAAAAATTGGTTTAAGCAAATGTTACTTTGCATTAAATGAATATGATAAAGCTTTACATTTTTACGAAGCAAGAAAAAA
>CABZCX010000009.1 GCA_902524345.1 uncultured Pelagibacteraceae bacterium
AAACGATGATCCAAAAAGGAAGTTGAAGTACACACTTCAAATTTTAAAAGCTAAGGGAAATCTTGTTGGGGTAAATACCCATTTAGCTAACAAAATTGTTCATAATGGTCTTATAGAAAATCTTATAAGTGAGTTAAAAAATAATGAAATAATCAAACCAGAAGTTTTTTTCAATAAAGAGACAAGATTCGATTTTTTGGCTGAAAAAAATAATAAAAAGATCTTTATAGAGGTAAAAAACGTAACGCTTTTTCGTGATAAGAAAACTGCTGAATTTCCTGATGCAATTACCTCAAGAGGATCAAAACATCTGCTCACCCTTATTGATGCCATAAAAAAAGGTTATAAAACATACTTAATTTTTCTAGTGCAAATACAAAATATGGAAAACTTTAAAATAGCAAAAGACATCGACCCAGAATATTATAATAATTATCTAGTGGCTAAAAAAGCAGGGGTAAATTTTTTAGCATATAGATGTAAAATTAGTTCAAAAAAAATTTTGATCGAAAAAAAATTAAAAATTATAAATGAATAATTACTCAGAAAAGTTTGAAAAAATGAGAATTGCAGGAAACCTTGCTGCAAAAACTTTAGATATGATCACTGAAAATATTAAAGAGGGTATTACAACAAGCTTCATAGATAAGCTTGGCTATGAATTTATAAGAGATAACGGAGGTCACTCTGCTCCACTTTTTTATAGAGGTTTTGAAAAATCATTATGTACATCTTTAAATCATGTTGTCTGTCATGGTATACCTTCGGAAGATAGAATTTTACAAGATGGTGATGCTTTAAATGTAGATGTTACTGCAATCATTGATAATCATTATGGGGATACTAGTAGAATGTTTTGTGTTGGCAAAACATCAGTAAAATTAAATAATTTAATTGATGCTACTTATGAAGGAATGATGAAAGCAATTAAAATTCTTAAACCGGGAATAAAGCTTGGTGATATTGGGCACGAAATTCAATCCTATGTCGAAGAAAAGGGTTTTTCAGTTGTAAGAGATTTTTGTGGTCATGGAATTGGAACAGTATTTCATGAAGCACCTAATATTTTACACTATGGTAATAAAAACACTGGCATGGAATTAAAACCAGGTATGACTTTTACAATAGAGCCAATGATAAATGCTGGGAAATTTGATACTAAAGTTTTAAACGATGGTTGGACTGCTGTTACAAAAGATAAATCTTTATCAGCACAATTCGAGCATACAATAGGAATAACTGAAAATGGTTATGAAATCTTTACAGAATCTGCTAAAGGATATTCTAAACCACCATACAATTAATGATAAAAAGATACTCTCGTAAAGAATTAACAGACATATGGTCTGAAGAAAATAAGTATAAGATTTGGCTTGATGTAGAAATCGCTGCGGCTCATGCAATGGAAAAACTGAACCAAATTCCAAAAGGAGTTTCCTCAACGGTTAGAAAAAAAGCAAAAATTAATGTAAAAAGAATTCATCAAATAGAAAGTCAGGTAAAACATGATGTTATTGCTTTTTTAACGTCTGTAACTGAAAAAGCTGGACTTAAAGCAAGGTATCTTCATCAAGGAATGACATCATCCGATGTTTTAGATACAAGTTTCAACATTCAATTAGTTCAATCAGGAAAAATTCTTGTAAAAGATTTAGATCAAATTTTAAAAGTACTAAAAAAACAAGCACGTAAATATAAATTTACTCCTTGTATGGGAAGAAGTCACGGTATACATGCTGAACCAATTACATTTGGTCTTAAATTAGCATCTTTTTATGAGGAGTTTAAAAGAAATAAAAAGAGATTAATCGATGCAATTAATGAGGTCTCTACATGTGCAATATCAGGAGCTGTTGGGACTTTTGCGAATATTTCTCCAAAGGTCGAACAACATGTTGCTAAAAAACTTGGGTTAAAAGTTGAACCAATTTCAACTCAAATAATTCCTCGTGATCGTCATGCTTTTTATTTTTCGGTCTTAGGTATTATTGCTGGATCGATTGAAAGAGTTGCAACAGAAATAAGGCATCTTCAAAGAACAGAAGTGTATGAGTTACAAGAATATTTTTCCAAAAATCAAAAGGGATCCTCAGCGATGCCTCATAAAAAAAATCCTATCTTAAGTGAAAATCTTACAGGTTTGTCAAGAATGGTAAGAAGTGCAGTAGTGCCTGCTTTAGAAAATATTGCTTTATGGCATGAAAGAGATATTTCACATTCAAGTGTAGAGAGAAATATAGGGCCAGACGCAAACATTACTCTTGATTTCGCTTTAGTAAGGCTGGCTAATATATTGGATAATATGATTGTTTATCCAAAAAAAATGTTACAAAATTTAAATCTAACTAAAGGATTAATTTTTTCTCAAGAATTAATGTTAGAATTAACTAAAACTGGATTAAGCAGAGAAAAATCTTATAGAATGATACAAAATTATGCAAAAAAATGTTTTGCAAAAGATTTGGACTTATATAGCGTCATTCAGACCGACAAATATATAATGAGCAAAGTTTCACCAAAAAAATTACAATCAGTTTTTAGTTACGCTAAACATTTTAAGAATGTGAACTTAATATTTAAAAGAGTATTCAGATAATGAAAAAAGGTAAAAAATTATACGAGGGTAAAGCAAAAATCATTTATGCTTCTTCTGATAAAAATTTAGTTATCCAATATTTTAAAGACGACGCTACTGCTTTTAATAATCAAAAAAAAAGTACCATAGAGGGAAAAGGTGTATTGAATAATCGTATTTCAGAGCACATACTTTCTAATCTGTCTCAAATAGGAATTAAAAATCATTTAGTAAAAAGATTAAATATGAGAGAACAATTAATCAAATTGGTAGAAATTATTCCAATTGAGTTTGTTGTGAGAAATGTTGCTACCGGTTCTTTAACGAAAAGACTTGGAATTGAAGATGGAACAGTTCTTAAAGAACCCCTAATTGAATACTGTTTAAAGGATGACGAACTTGGAGACCCCTTAATAGCAGAAGATCATATCTATGCTTTTGAGTGGGCCTCAAAAAAAGAAATTGAAAAAGTAAAAAAAATGATCTTAAGAATTAACGATTTCATGATTGGTATGTTTAGAGGCGTTGGTATCAAGTTGATAGACTTTAAACTTGAGTTTGGCAGAATAAAATTAAATGGTAAGAGTGAGGTTATTTTAGCTGATGAAATTAGTCCAGATACTTGTCGATTGTGGGACTCTATTACTGAAAAGAAACTAGATAAAGATAGATTTAGGAAAGATTTGGGAGATTTAATTCCTGCATATACTGAAGTTGCAAAAAGACTAGGAATTTTACATGAACAATCTAATGTTTCTGCGGTCAATGTTACAAAATTATCTTCAGTTAAAAAAAAGAGTAAATGAAGGTTTCTGCAATTATCACTTTAAAAAAAGATGTTTTGGATCCGCAAGGAAAAGTTATTCAACAGACCTTAGATGGAATGGGATTTAAAGATGTTAACGAAGTGAGACAAGGTAAATATTTTGAAATTGACGTAAAAGAAAACGATCCCAAGAAAGCTCAAAAAATTGTAGAAGATATGTGCAACAAACTCTTAGCGAATCTTGTAATAGAGAATTATAAAATTATTGAGATACAATAATTGATGAAATCAGCAGTAATTACTTTTCCAGGTTCAAATTGTGACAGAGATATGCATGTCGCACTGAATAAGTTTGGTTTTAAAAATAAAATGGTCTGGCATAATGATAATGAATTACCTAAATCTGATTTGGTAGTACTTCCAGGAGGATTTTCATATGGAGATTATTTGAGGTGTGGGAGCATGGCTTCTAAGTCAAAGATAATGCAATCAGTAATCAATTTTGCAAAATCAGGTGGTTTAGTGATGGGAATTTGTAATGGTTTTCAGATACTGGTTGAAAGCGGATTAGTTCCAGGAGTTTTGTTAAGAAATAGATATCTAGAATTTATTTGTAAAAATGTTTTTGTAAAAATTGATAATAAAGATAATCCATATTTTAAAAATTTAGACAAAGAGGTATTTGAGTTACATATTGCTCACAATGAGGGAAATTATTTTTGTACCAATGATCAACTTAAAGAAATTCAAGATAATAATCAGGTAGCTATTTATTACTGCAATGATAATGGAAAAACTGAAGAAAAATTTAATCCCAATGGTTCATTAAATAATATTGCAGGTATTTTTAACAAAGAAAAAAACGTTTTAGGTATGATGCCTCATCCTGAGAGAATGATAGATGAAAGTTTATCTGGGGAAGATGGATCAATCTTTTTTAGAAATCTTTTAAATAATATTAAATAATGAAAGTTAACGAACAGATAGCTATAGATCACGGTTTAAAAAAAGAAGAATATAAAAAAATTTGTGATCTACTAAAAAGAATTCCCAATCTCACTGAACTTGGAATTTTCTCTGCAATGTGGAATGAACACTGTTCCTATAAATCATCAAGACTTCATTTAAAAAAACTACCAACTTCTGGAAAAAAAGTAATTCAAGGACCAGGAGAAAATGCAGGTGTGATTGATATTGAGGATGGAGATGCAATCGTTTTCAAAATTGAAAGTCACAATCATCCATCTTTTATTGAACCTTATCAAGGGGCAGCCACTGGTGTTGGTGGTATTATGAGAGATGTTTTTACAATGGGTGCAAGACCTATTGCAAATTTAAACTCAATTCATTTTGGATCTTCACAGCACAAAAAAACAAAAAATCTTTTAAGAGGAGTTGTTCATGGAATTGGGGGTTATGGAAATTGCATGGGTGTTCCAACAATTGCTGGACAAACTTCTTTTGATAGTTCTTACAATGGCAACATTTTAGTCAATGCGATGACACTTGGATTAGTAAAGAAAAATAAAATTTTTTATTCAAAAGCTGCTGGTATTAACAAACCTGTTATTTATGTTGGTTCAAAAACAGGACGAGATGGTATTCATGGAGCAAGTATGGCATCAGCTAGTTTTGATGAAAAAATAGAGGAAAAAAAACCAACCGTTCAAGTTGGAGATCCTTTTACAGAAAAACTTTTACTTGAAGCTTGTCTAGAATTAATGGCCGGAGACTCAATTATTGCAATACAAGACATGGGTGCAGCAGGTCTTACATCATCAAGTATCGAAATGGCTTCAAAAGGTAATTTAGGAATTGAATTAAATCTAAATAAGGTTCCATGCAGAGAAAGTAAAATGACACCTTATGAAATTATGCTTTCTGAAAGCCAAGAAAGAATGTTGATTGTTTTAGAAAATGGAAAAGAAGATTTAGCAAAAAAAATATTTGATAAATGGGATTTAGATTTTGCTGTAATTGGTAAAACAACTAATACAAAAAACATTGAATTATATTATGATGAAAAACAAGTAGCTAGTATTCCGATTAATACTTTAGTTGAAAATTCTCCAATGTATGATCGAAAGTGGAAAAAAACAAAATTACCAAAAAAAAATTTAATCAAAAAGGAAGAATTTAAAAAGTTTAAAATCAAAGAAGTTTTAAATAAAATTTTATCAAATCCTAATGTTTGTAGTAAAGAATGGATTTGGCAACAGTATGATCATACAGTAATGGGAGATACAATACAAAAACCTGGTGGTGACTCGGGTGTTGTAAGGGTACACGGAACCGATAAGGCAGTGGCTGCAACTGTTGACTCTTCAGCTATTTATTGTTGGGCTCACCCCCTGACAGGTGGAAAACAAGTTGTTTGTGAAAGTTGGAGAAATCTTATTTCAGTTGGGGCAACTCCAATTGCTATTACAAATTGTTTAAACTTTGGAAGTCCAGAGAAAGAAGAAAACATGGGGGAGTTTGTTGAATGTGTCCAGGGAATAGGTGAAGCTTGTGAATATTTGAAATTTCCAGTCGTTTCTGGAAATGTATCATTTTATAACCAAACAAAAGAAATTGGAATTAAACCAACCCCATCGATTGGTGGTGTAGGTCTAATAAAAGATTACAAACAAATGATTACTATGGACTTTAAAGAAATAAATAATCTTGTTTTAATAATTGGTAAAACTGAAGGTCACTTAGACCAAAGTCTTTTTTCGAGAAATATATTAAATGAGAAGAATGGACCACCACCTGAAATAAATCTCTTCAATGAAAAAAATAATGGTGAAACAATTCTCCAACTTATCAAAAGTAATCTTGTTAGAAGCGCTCATGATGTATCTATTGGAGGAATAATTACGGCCGTTAGTAAAATGTGTATAAAAGGAAATAAAGGTATTGAATTTAATAAACCTAAATATTTCATAAGTGAAATCGAATACTTGTTTTGTGAAGATCAAGGACGATATGTAATTGAGATAGACACAAAAAATTTAAAAAAGGTTATAAGTATATTAAACAAAAACTCTGTCCACTTTGATGAATTGGGTAAAATTATCGATAAAAACATGATTATTAATCAAAAGACAAAAGTTACAATTGACGAATTAAAATCATATAATACTAATTGGTTAAAAGAGTATATGAATTAATTATGGCAATGGATTTAAAAGAAATTGAAAAGCACATAAAAGATGCATTACCCGATGCATTGGTTGAGATTCAAGATTTAGCTGGTGACGGAAACCATTACTCTGCGACTATTACTTCATCTCAATTTAGTGGTAAAAGTAAAATTGAGCAGCATAAGATGGTTTATAATTCTCTAAAAGGTAAAATGGGAAATGAACTTCACGCTCTAGCGATAAAAACAAAGGAGCAATAATGGATGACCAAATTAAAAATTTAATTCAAAATCATATTGATAATAATGATGTTTGTTTATTCATGAAGGGAACGCCTGATGCTCCACAATGTGGATTTTCAATGGCAGTTGCAAATTTACTTAAAATCTTAGAAGTAAATTATAAAGGAGTTAATGTTTTAGAAGATCAATCTTTAAGAGAAGGTATAAAGACTTTCAGCGATTGGCCGACAATACCACAATTATATGTGAAAAAAGAATTTGTTGGTGGATGTGATATCGTTAAAGAAATGTATGAAAATGGTGAATTAAAAAAAGTCTTTGATGATAAAGGCGTGAATTATAAAAAATAATTCTATCTAGAGTAATACTCGATGACTAGATTTGGTTCCATAACTATTGGATAAGGAACTTCTTCAAATTTTGGAATTCTAATAAACTTAAATTTTTTATTTTTTTCATCCATCTGAATGTATTCTGGAGTTTCCCGTTCTTTATTTGCTAAAGCTATATCAACAATAGCTAATTGTTTTGATTTATCTCTTATTTCAATAGTATCCTCCTCTTTCACCGAATAACTAGAAATATTTACTTTTTTTCCATTAACTTTAACATGACCATGATTAATAAGTTGACGCGCAGAAAAGATCGTTGTTGCAAATTTTGCTCTATATATAACCGCATCTAATCTTCTTTCTAGCAAACCAATTAGATTTTCACTAGTATCCCCTTTTAACATGCTAGCTTTTTTATAAATATTTCTAAATTGTCTTTCGTTAATATTACCATAGTAAGCTTTTAATTTTTGTTTTGCTTGAAGCTGAATACCATAGTCTGAGGGTTTAGATGTTTTGCTTTGACCATGCTGTCCTGGTCCATATGCTCTGGTATTAAAAGGACTTTTTGGCCTTCCCCAAAGGTTTACTTTTAATCGTCTATCAACTTTGTGTTTAGAGTTTAATCTTTTTGTCATTTAATAATGGGTCTTATAAACTTACACATTATTTTGTCAATCAACGTTTTTTACCCAAACTTGCGAATACGCTTGATAAAATACGTGTTTCTTTATCGGATAATTCCATTTTATAAAAAATGTTTCTTAAATTCTGTAACATTACTGGTTTCTTTTCCTTTGGTTTAAAAAAATTGATGTCTTCTAAATTACTTAAACACAAGTTTATCATTGATTGTATTTCTTTTTTTGATGCTGATTTAACTTTTTTTGATTTTTGAAATGGTTTGGTTCTCATTTTAATTATACCAGAGATCACTTGAGCTATAATAATTAAACTATGAGAAAGATTTAATGACTTAAATTCTGGATTAGTTGGAATGTGTAAAGTGTAGTTAGCATAACTCACCTCTTCATTTGAAAGACCTGAGGCTTCGGATCCAAATAAAAAACTGACTTTTTTTTTAAAATCTATTTTTTTCAAATCATCTAGATTTATATGTTTTATATTTTTATTTCTAAATCGCGCTGAGGTCGCAATTACAATATCAATATCTTTGAGTGCCTTTTCAATATTCTCATACACTTTACTTTGATTAATAATATCTTTTGCACCTACTGATGTAGCAAAAATTTTATCATTTGGAAAAATAGGCTTGGGATTTATTAAAATTAACTTTTTAAAGCTAAAATTTTTTATTGCTCTTGCACACGCACCAATATTTTCTGACAACTGCGGTTTATGTAAAATAAATGAAATATTATTTTTTGACATATTAATCAGTCAAACCATGGTCTCTATTATAAGATGATATCTTAGAATTTTTTATACCTTCCAAAAATTTTTTATCTACATCCCAAATAGAAACTTTTAGTGGATAACATTTTGCTACATCAGATGAATGTTCAGAACCACAATCACCACCGGGACATGCAGATAAGGCTCCTAATAGATCAGTATCAGCAAAAAATTCTAAATAATCGCCAGGTCTTACCGGGCTTGATTTCATAAAATATTGCTTAGTATCATTAGTAAAACCAGTAAGCATAAATACATTTAATACATCGTGTACAATTTTTTCTGCCTCATCTACTTTGATATTCTTTTCCTTAACTAAAGCTCTGGTTAAATTTGAATGACAACAATAATGATAATCGTTGTTTGATGTTAGCTTGTAAGTATAAGGATCACATCTAGTACCAATAACATCATGAACCGAGCCCCCGTCTTTATCGTAACCATACCAATCTAATGTATCCCACGTAATTGTTGCCAATGATCTTAAGTATGGGAAACTACTAAACATTCTGTCTCCGACTGAAATATGTGTTCCGTAAAGAGCTCTAGTTTTACCAGAATAAAACTTTTCATTTAAATTATCAGCTTGAAATATATTTAAATCTCCTACTTGTGGACCTTCAATACTTTCTATTCTAAAAAAATTACCTGATTTAACATTAAAAGTTCTAGCATCTCTTGGTGGAACTATAATTTCATCAACTTGTTTGATGTGTTTTCTCGCTTCATGTAATATTTCAAGATTATTATTTATGCTATCATTTGGATAACAAATAACAGGTTCTGCTCCAACCCTGCTTTCAATATCAGCAGGTTTCATCGAGAACTTTTTAATTTTCATTTATTTACTTGCAGGTGCTTTATCCTTAAACAATTTGAAATCTAAACTATCAATAAGAGCTTTGAATGATGCATCAATAATGTTTGGTGATACGCCAATTGTAAACCAATTTTTTCCTTGAGAGTCTGTACTTTCAATAGATACTCTTGTGGTTGCTTCAGTTCCTGTATTTAAAATTCTTACTTTATAATCAACTAGTTTTAAATCTTTTAAATATTCAGAATATTTTTCTAATTTTGTAACATTTTTTCTTATAGCGTTATCCAAAGCATGAACAGGTCCATTACCTTCACCTTCGCAGACAATTTGTTCACCATCAACTTCCAATTTTGCTTTTGCCCTAGAAACTATCTTGTCTTGATTGTTTTTTGAGACTGAAACGTCATATTCTTTAATTGAGATATATCTTGGAATTTCTCCCATTACTCTTCTAGCTAGTAATTCAAAAGATGCATCAGCTCCATCATAACTATAACCAATAAACTCTCTATCTTTGACCTCTTCTAATAGTTTTTTAACCTTGGGATCATTTTCCATAATATCAATTCCAATTGTTTTAAGTCTAGACAGGATATTTGATTTACCTGACTGATCAGAAACAACTATATTTCTGTTGTTACCAACATCTTCAGGATTTATATGCTCATAAGTTTTGGGATCTTTTTGAACAGCAGATACGTGTAAACCGCCCTTGTGTGAAAATGCTGCAGCACCAACATATGGTAGATGTTTATTTGGTTTTCTATTTAGTATCTCATCAAGCAACCTTGAACATTGTGTAATATGTTTAATATTTTTTTCTTTTATATTTATTTCAAATTTATCTGATAGCTCTTTCTTAAGATGGAAAGTTGGAATAATTGACATTAAATTAGCATTACCGCATCTTTCACCTAAGCCATTTATAGTACCTTGAATTTGTCTCACTCCTGATAAAACAGCTGCTATTGAATTTGCAACAGCATTACCAGTATCATTATGTGCATGAATACCTAAGTTTTCACCCGGTATGTGTTCTGAAACTTCTTTTACTATCTTGGTTACTTCATGAGGAAGTGTACCACCATTAGTATCACATAAAACTATCCATTTGGCTCCGTTATCATAAGCAGCTTTGATACAAGCTAAAGCATATTCGGGATTTGCCTTATAGCCGTCAAAGAAATGTTCTGCATCAAATATGAACTCTTTATTATTTTTTACGAAATGCATTGTTGTTTCTTTAATGTTATCTAAATTTTCCTCTTTTGATATTCCTAAAGCAACATCAACATGAAAATCCCAAGACTTTCCAACTAAACAAACAGATTTCGTATTAGAATTTAAAATTGCTGATAAACCTGGATCATTATCAGCACTTCGTCCTGCTTTTTTGGTCATTCCAAAAGCAGTAAAGGTAGAGTTTTTTAATTCTAAACCTTTCTGAAAAAATTCTGTATCAGCCGGATTGGCACCTGGCCAACCTCCTTCAATATAATCTACACCAAGATCATCTAAAGCATGTGCAATTTTTGTTTTTTCATCAATTGAAAAATGCACACCTTGGGTTTGAGCTCCATCTCGAAGTGTTGTGTCAAATATGTATAATCTTTCTTTGCTCATTTAAATTTCCACAGTGTTCTACCATTTTTGTCCTCTATTAAAACACCTTTGTCTGAAAGTTCATCTCTAATTCGATCAGCTTCTTTATAATCCTTATTTTCTCTAGCTTTATCTCTTAAATTTAACAAATTCTCAATTTCATTTTCAGTTAATTTAACTCTACTTTTTTTAAAGTCCTGCCACTGTTCACTAGTTTCATTTAATAAACCAATAAATTTACATGCTGATATAAATAAATCTTTGTTATCACCTTTGATTGCTTTTTCATACAAGCCATGAAGATTAGCAATGTAACCTGGAGTATTTAAATCTTCGTATAAAGGTTTCAATATTTCATCGGGGATTTTTAAAGGTTTGAAATTTTCTAATTTTATTCGATACCATTTATCTAAAGTATTTTCACAATCAATTAATAATTTATCGTTCCAATCTAAGGGTTGTCTATAATGTGCACTCATCAGTGCTAACCTGATTATTTGACCACTCATTTTTTTTCTAAAATCTTTTATTTTTAAAATATTGCCTTGGGACTTAGCCATTTTTTCATTCGACATTGTTATAAAGGCATTATGTATCCAAAAGTTAGCGAAAACCTCTGTGTCATTAGCACATCTAGATTGAGCAATTTCATTTTCATGGTGAGGAAAAATTAAATCAATACCACCACCATGTATGTCAAATTCATTACCTAGAAGTTTTTTTGACATAGCAGAACATTCTAAATGCCATCCTGGTCTTCCTGATCCCCAAGGAGAATCCCAAGAAGGTTCATCCTTAATTGATGGCTTCCATAATACAAAATCCTCAGAGTTTCTTTTGTTATCGCTTATTTCTACTCTCGATCCTGCAATTAAATCCTCTAGTTTTTTATTTGATAATTTTCCATATTCAGAAAATTTTTTTACTTCAAAATATACATGTTTATTGTTTTCATATGCATAACCT
>CABZCX010000010.1 GCA_902524345.1 uncultured Pelagibacteraceae bacterium
GGTATTTATGATACCATGCAATATGTTAAACCAGATATTTCAACTTTATGTATTGGTCAAGCAGCATCAATGGGTTCTTTTTTATTATCCGCTGGAAAAAAAGGTAAAAGATTTTCATTGCCAAACTCAAGAATAATGGTTCACCAACCTTCCGCAGGTTTTCAAGGTCAAGCCACAGATATAGAAATTCATGCTAATGAGGTTTTGGCTTTAAAAAAAAGATTAAATGAAATTTATTCTAAACATACTGGAAAAACTGTTGATGAAATAAAAACTGCTTTAGAGAGAGATAATTTTATGACTGCGGACTCAGCCAAGGCTTTTGGGCTAATAGACGAAGTTGTGGAAAAAAGATCATAAAACACAACATATTGAAAAAATAATATTACAAACTTGATTACCAAGAGTCATTTATAATAGAGTGTCTTTATTGATTCGTTTTAAAATTTATGAGCACTAATAATAAAAATATTCTCTACTGTTCTTTTTGTGGTAAGAGCCAACATGAAGTTAGAAAACTCATTGCTGGTCCTACTGTTTTTATATGTGATGAATGTGTTGAATTATGTATGGATATCATCAAAGAAGAAAGCAAAGATACCTTCGTCAAACATCAAGATGGATTGCCTTCTCCTAAAGAAATCTGTTCAGTTTTAGATGACTATGTTATTGGTCAAGCTCACGCAAAAAAAGTTTTATCAGTAGCTGTTCATAATCATTATAAAAGATTAAATTACGAGAGCAAAACAAGTAAAAATGTTGAGTTGGCAAAATCAAATATACTTTTAGTTGGACCAACTGGGTGTGGAAAAACCTTATTAGCACAAACTCTTGCAAGGATACTTGATGTCCCTTTTACAATGGCAGATGCAACCACATTAACTGAAGCAGGTTATGTAGGTGAGGATGTAGAAAATATAATTTTAAAATTACTACAAGCTGCAGATTACAATGTTGAGAAAGCTCAGAGAGGCATCGTTTATATTGATGAAGTCGATAAAATTAGTAGAAAGTCTGAGAACCCATCAATTACAAGAGATGTGTCTGGCGAAGGTGTACAGCAAGCATTATTAAAGATTATGGAAGGAACTATCGCAAGCGTGCCACCACAAGGTGGGAGAAAGCATCCTCAACAAGAATTTTTGCAGGTTGATACTACAAATATTTTATTTATTTGTGGAGGTGCTTTCGCTGGCTTAGATAAGATTATATCTCAAAGAGATAAAGGTACATCAATTGGTTTTGGTGCAGATGTAAAAAATACACAAGATAAAAAAACAGGCGAATGGATGAAAGGTTTAGAACCAGAAGATCTTCTGAAGTATGGTCTAATCCCCGAATTTATTGGAAGGTTACCAATGATAGCAACATTAGAAGATTTAGATGAAAAATCTTTAATAAAAATATTACAAGAGCCAAAAAATTCTTTAGTTAAACAATATCAGGAACTTTTCAAACTTGATGGTGCTAAATTAACTTTCAAAGATAATGCTCTAAAAGAGATTGCTCTAAAAGCAATTAGAAAGAAGACTGGAGCTAGAGGCTTGAGATCTATATTGGAGAATGTATTATTAAAAACAATGTATGACTTACCTAGTCAAGAAAATATTGAGGAAGTAATTGTTGATTCTACTACTGTCAAAGGTCAATCTCAACCTATCATAGTTCACTCAAAAACAGACAATAAAGCTAAAACTAATAAGACAACAGCGGCGTAATAGCCTTAATAAATTAGAAAAAGGTATTGCAAAATAAATTATAATATCCATATTTAAAACATGGATATTAAAATTTCATTACCGCTTTTACCACTAAGAGATATTGTTGTTTTTCCATCAATGGTAATTCCTTTGTTTGTAGGAAGAGATAAATCTATATCTGCTTTAAATGAAGTAATGAAAAAAGAAAAAAAGATTATACTTGTAACTCAAAAAAACTCCGAAATTGATGATCCAAAAAAAACTGACATATTCATGTACGGTTGTGAGGGAAGTATTCTTCAACTTTTAAAGTTACCGGATGGTACAGTTAAAGTTTTAGTTGAAGGAATTAAGAGAGTAAAAATTCTAGATTTTAAAGATAACGAAAAGTTTATAACTTGTGATTACACTCCACATAATGATATTTTTGACAAAGAAGATGATTTGTATCCACTTGCAGCCACAGCTGTAAGGAGATTAGAAAAATTAACTTCAATAAACAAAAAAGTTTCTGGTGAAACAATTAGCAATATTAAACAATTAAAAGATCCATCTCAAATAGCAGACAACATAGCTTCGCACATAACAGCAACAATTTCAGAAAAACAACAAATCTTTGAAACGACTGATGTTAAAAAAAGATTAAATGCCATTATTAAATTAATGGAAAATGAAACTAGTATTATTGGAGTAGAAAAAAGAATTAGGGGAAGAGTTAAAACTCAAATGGAAAAAACTCAAAGAGAATATTACTTAAATGAGCAATTGAAAGCTATACAAAAAGAACTTGGTGAGATTGAAGATGGTAAAGATGAGAGTACTAATTTAAACAAGGCTATTTTAAAATCTAAAATGCCTAAAGATGTTGAAAAAAAATGTTTGCAAGAATTAAAAAAATTAAAAAATATGAGTCCAATGTCAGCTGAGGCTACAGTAGTAAGAAATTATTTAGATTGGATGATAGATTTACCATGGCATAAAAAAAGCGAAGTAGATATAGATTTAAAAAAAGCTTTAAATATTCTTGATAAGGACCATTTTGGATTAGAGAAAGTTAAAGAGAGAATAATAGAATTTTTAGCAGTTCAAAAGAGAATGGAAAAAATTAAAGGGCCCATTCTATGTTTAGTTGGTCCACCAGGTGTTGGTAAAACTTCACTGGGAAAATCAATCGCAAAAGCTACTAATAGAGAGTTTGTTAGAATGTCAGTTGGTGGAATGAGAGATGAAGCTGAAATAAGAGGACATAGAAGAACTTATATTGGATCATTGCCAGGAAAAATTATACAGATGATGAAAAAAGCTGGCACTAAAAATCCTCTAATTTTATTAGATGAAATAGATAAGATTGGAAATGATTATAGAGGTGACCCATCTTCAGCTTTATTAGAAGCTTTGGATCCTGAACAAAACACAACATTTAATGATCATTATTTAGAAGTTGATTACGACTTATCAGATGTAATGTTTGTAACAACAGCTAATACGTTAAACATTTTACCACCACTTTTAGATAGAATGGAAGTAATAAGACTAGCTGGGTATACAGAAGATGAAAAAATTGATATTGCAAATAAATTTCTTCTTCCTAAACAAATTAAAGATAATGGTGTTAAAGAAAATGAAATGAAAATGGATGATGATATCATAAAAGAAATCATAAGAAGATATACACGAGAGTCAGGAGTAAGAAATTTAGAAAGAGAAATATCTAAAGTTGCTAGAAAAGTTGTTAAAAAAGTTGTTTCTGGAGAAGAAAAAGAAGTCAATGTTAATAATAAAAATTTATCTGATTTTCTTGGAGTTCCAAAACATAAATTTGGTGAATTAGAAAATGATAACAAAGTTGGAATTGTTACTGGTTTAGCATGGACTGAATATGGCGGTGAAATTTTAAAAATTGAAACTGTTACAATGCCAGGTAAGGGCAGAATGCAAATTACAGGTAAGCTGGGTGATGTAATGCAAGAGTCGGTTAAAGCTGCTAAATCATTTGTGAGATCTAAATGTTTAGAATATGGAATTATTCCTCCATTATTTGAAAAAAAAGATTTTCATATACATGTACCAGAGGGGGCAACGCCTAAAGATGGCCCATCTGCTGGTATAGCGATGGTGACATCAATTGTTTCATCTATAACTTCAATTTCAGTAAGAAAAGATGTTGCTATGACAGGTGAGGTAACTCTTACAGGACAAGTTTTGCAAATAGGAGGCTTAAAAGAAAAATTATTAGCTGCACATAGAGCTGGAATAAAACAAGTTTTAATTCCAAAAGAAAATGAAAAAGATTTAGTGGATATGCCTAAAAAAATAATTGATGATATAAAAATTACACCAGTTGAGAATGCTGATGAAGTTTTGAAAATTGCTTTGACAAAAGAACTTAAAAAAACAGAATGGGTTGAGGTTGATATGTCTAAAAAAGATGATAAATCTCAAGCAAGTATTCAATAGAATAAAAACTGGCCTCATGGAATTAATTTTATTTCCCCTAATGATAATAATAGTTTTTTATTATTTGTTTAGACCAACCTCTAAAGAAGAGGAGGACCATTTTAACTCCAAAAATAATTGGAGAGGTGGATTTTAAATATTTTCTGCATTTTTTAACAACTAATAAATCTTGACCTTATTAGTCTAAAAGATATAAATCACTAATTTGGTTCAGGGCGGTTAGCTCAGTTGGTAGAGCATCTCGTTTACACCGAGGGGGTCAAAGGTTCGAGTCCTTTACTGCCCACCAAAATGAATCATAAGTGGGGGTGTAGCTCAGTTGGTTAGAGCGATCGCCTGTCACGCGATAGGTCGAGGGTTCGAGTCCCTTCACTCCCGCCACTTAAACAAATTAATACTGATAATCGTTATCATTTAGGCCATATATCTTAAATAATGTGACCTAACACCACTTCATCTACCTACAAAAAATGATATATATTCCTTCATGACCGCGGATTTTTTAAAAGATTATTTGCCTATAATTTTATTTTTAATAATAGCACTTGGTTTGAGTTGTGCTTTTATAGTAATAAATTTTATATTATCACCAAAAAACCCAGATCCTGAAAAATTATCAGCTTATGAATGTGGATTTGAACCTTTTCAAGACTCAAGAATGGAATTTGATGTACGGTTTTATTTAGTTGCAATACTTTTTATAATTTTTGATTTAGAAATTGCATTTCTTTTTCCGTGGGCAATATCATTAGGCAATATTGGTTTATTAGGTTTTACATCAATGATGATTTTTTTATTCATATTAACTATTGGTTTTATTTATGAATGGAAAAAAGGTGCATTAGACTGGGAATAATATTTTTATCAAATGAATAATAAGTTAGATCAAGTACCTGAGGAATTTAAACAACTTGCTAAAGACTTTAGCGATAATGGATTTATAACTACTTCATTAGAAAATTTAGTAAACTGGTCGAGATCAGGATCATTACATTGGATGACATTTGGTTTAGCTTGTTGTGCTGTTGAGATGATGCAGACCGCAATGCCTAGATATGATCTTGAAAGATTTGGAGCAGCTCCTAGAGGATCACCTAGGCAATCCGATGTTATGATTGTAGCAGGAACACTAACAAATAAAATGGCTCCAGCATTGAGAAAAGTATATGATCAAATGCCAGAACCACGATATGTGATATCGATGGGTAGTTGTGCAAATGGTGGTGGTTACTACCATTACTCGTACTCTGTTGTCAGAGGTTGCGACCGTATCGTGCCTGTTGATGTTTATGTACCAGGTTGTCCGCCTTCTGCTGAGGCATTGTTATACGGAATAATGCAATTACAAAAAAAAATTAGAAACAAGGGTTCCTTTAATAGATAAAATGAAAAATTTAATTGATTTAGAAAAAAAAATAAATTCTGAACTGACAACAAAGATAAATAAAACTAAGATTAAACATAACCAAATTTATATTGAGATCGATAAAGAGGATTTAATTGATGTTTTACTATTTGTTAAAACAAATAAAGATGCAAAATTTAGACAACTGATAGATATCACTGTTGTAGATTATCCGGAGGAATTACAAAGATTTAAAATTGTATATTTACTTTTAAGTCATGAGTTTAATCAAAGAATGATTTTGAGTTATTTTATAAATGAAAAAGAAGTTATATCTTCTATAACGTCAATTTTTCCATCAGCAAATTGGATGGAAAGAGAAGTTTTTGATATGTATGGTGTAAATTTTAAAGATCATCCCGATCTAAGAAGAATACTTACTGATTATGGTTTTGAAGGTCATCCTTTAAGAAAAGATTTCCCTTTAACTGGTCATATAGAGGCAAGGTATAGTGAAGAACAAAAAAAAGTAATTAACGAGCCAGTAAAATTGGAACAGAACTACAGAAATTTTGATTACGAAAGTCCATGGGAAGGAACAAAATATATTAAAGAGCAAGTAAACACAGATGACAAAAAAAATTAAAAATTTAAATTTAAATTTTGGACCTCAACACCCCGCAGCTCATGGAGTTTTAAGGCTTATACTTGAATTAGATGGAGAAGTCATAGAAAAAGCTGATCCACATATCGGATTATTACATCGAGGAACAGAAAAACTTATAGAAAATAAAACTTACATGCAAGCTGTACCTTATTTTGATCGTCTTGATTACGTTGCTCCTATGAACCAAGAGCATGCTTTTGCTTTGGCAATTGAAAAAATCTTAGGGATTGATGTGCCTATAAGAGCCCAATATATAAGAGTTATGTTTTGTGAGATTGGTAGAATTTTAAGTCATATTCTAAATGTTACAACTCAGGCATTAGATGTTGGCGCTTTAACTCCCTCTTTATGGGGATTTGAAGAAAGAGAAACTTTGATGACATTTTATGAGCGAGCATCAGGATCTAGATTACATGCAAATTATTTTAGAGCTGGGGGTGTGCATCAAGATTTACCAGTTGGATTAGAGAGGGACATCTCAAAGTTTTGTGAAACTTTCCCAAAAGTCATTGATGATTTAGAAAACCTATTGACTGATAATAGAATATTTAAACAAAGAAATGTTGATATTGGTATTGTGACAAAAGAGGATGCACTTGATTATTCATTTAGTGGTGTAATGATAAGGGGTTCAGGTATTCCATGGGATTTAAGAAAATCACAACCATACGATTGTTATGATCAATTAGAGTTTAAGATACCTGTTGGTAAGAATGGAGATTGCTACGATCGATATTTGTGTCGAATAGAAGAAATGAAAGAAAGTGTTTTTATAATTAAACAATGTTTGGCAAAAATGGAAAAAGGTCCAATTAAAACTTTTGATGGCAAAATTTCACCACCATCAAAAAAAGAGATTAAACAATCAATGGAAGCTTTAATACATCATTTTAAATTATTTACAGAGGGATATAGAGTTCCCGAAGATGAAATTTATACAGCGGTAGAAGCTCCAAAAGGTGAGTTTGGGGTATACTTGATTTCTGATGGTTCGAGCAAACCTTACAAATGTAAAATTAGAGCGCCAGGATTTTCACATCTTCAATCGATGGATTATTTAATAAAAGGTCATATGTTAGCTGATGTCCCTGCGGTGCTTGGTTCTTTAGATATCGTTTTTGGTGAGGTTGATAGATGAGTTTAAAAAGACCTGCAAAAGAACAACCTGAAAGCTTCGAATTTAATTCTTCATCATTAGATGCTGCAAATAATATTATTGCCAAATATCCAAAGGGCAAACAACAAAGTGCTGTAATGGCTTTACTTTACATAGCACAAAGACAAAATAATAATTGGATACCTCTTGCTGCCATGAAATATATAGCAAAAATTTTAAATATGCCTTACATAAAAGTTTATGAGGTTGCAACATTTTACAGTATGTATAATTTATCACCAGTCGGTAAGTATTTTGTTCAAGTATGCACGACAACTCCTTGTATGATAAGGGGAGCAAATAAATTAGTAGAGGCATGTAAAGAAAAGATATCTGAAAATGAGTCTGAACTTTCACCAGATAAAAGCTGTTCTTGGATGGAAGTTGAGTGTTTAGGTGCTTGTGTTAATGCACCAATGATGCAAATTAACGATGAGTATTATGAAGATTTAAATAAAGAAAAAACACTAGAGATTTTAGATGCGATTTTAAAAGGTGACACACCAAAGGCTGGATCATACAGAGGAAGAGTGAACAATGAGCCAGAAAATAATAGAAAAACACTAATGGAATTTAAAAATGCTTAAGGATAAAGATAGAATTTTTCAAAACTTATATAACGATTTAGGTTCTGATATAATTTCAGCTCAAAAAAGGGGTGACTGGGTTAATACTAAAGAAATTATAAGTAAAGGAAGAGATTGGATCATTAATGAGGTTAAAGAGTCTCAACTTAGAGGAAGAGGTGGTGCGGGATTTCCAACAGGTTTAAAATGGTCCTTTGCACCCAAGGAAGTTGGATCACGGCCACATTATTTAGTGATTAATGCTGATGAATCAGAACCAGGAACTTGTAAGGATAGAGATATTTTAAGATTTGAACCGCATAAACTAATTGAAGGTTGTTTGATTGCGTCCTATGCAGTTCAAGCACATGTTTGCTATATTTATATTAGAGGTGAATATTTCGTTGATGGACAAAAACTTCAAGCTGCTATTGATGATGCTTATGAAAAGAAATTGATTGGAAAAAATGCTTCTGGAACTGGATGGGATCTTGACATCTATATACATTATGGTGCAGGAGCTTATATTTGCGGCGAAGAGACCGCACTATTAGAAAGCATTGAAGGGAATAAAGGTCAGCCAAGATTGAAGCCACCTTTCCCTGCATTAGTAGGACTTTATGGTTGCCCTACAATAATTAACAATGTTGAAACTATAGCTGTAGTTCCTACTATACTTAGAAGAGGCGGAAAATGGTTTGCATCGTTAGGAAGAGAAAAAAACACAGGTACAAAAATTTTCTGCATTTCTGGAAATGTTAATTCCCCATGTAATGTTGAGGAAGAAATGAATATTCCTTTAAAAGAATTAATAGAGGTACATGCTGGAGGTGTAGTCGGTGGGTGGGATAATTTACAGGCAGTAATACCAGGCGGATCATCAATGCCACTCATACCAAAAGAAAAATGTGAAACTTTAACGATGGATTTTGACTCATTAGTGGCTGAGAAAAGTGGATTAGGAACTGCAGGTGTGGTCGTTATCAATAAAGATCAAGATATTATTAAATGTATGGCTAGAATAGCAAGGTTTTATAAACATGAGAGCTGTGGTCAGTGTACACCATGTCGAGAGGGATCTGGTTGGATGTGGAGAATGCTAGAGAGAATGACAAAGGGTGAGGCATCAAAAGATGAGATAGAAATGTTAGGGGATGTAACAAAACAAATAGAGGGACATACTATATGTGCTTTTGGTGAAGGTTCTTCATGGCCAGTTCAAGGGTTACTAAGACACTTTAAAGATGAAATTAAGAAGAGAAATAAATTTGACCCAATTGTTAAAGAAAATAAAAATATTCCTTATTTGGTCGACCAACATTTACTGGATAAAAATGCTTAAATTAAAAGTAAACGATATAGAAGTTGAGGTTGAGGAGGGTTTAACTGTTCTTCAAGCTTGTGAAAAAGCTGGAGCTGAAATTCCTAGATTTTGCTATCATGAAAAATTATCAATAGCAGGAAATTGTAGAATGTGTTTAGTTGAAATGGAAAAATCTCCAAAACCAGTAGCCTCATGCGCAATGCCAGCAGCTGATGGGATGGTAATAAAAACAAATACACCAAAAATTGAAAAATCTAGAAAAGGTGTCATGGAATTTTTGTTAGCAAATCATCCATTAGATTGTCCTGTTTGTGACCAAGGTGGAGAATGTGACCTTCAAGATCAATCAATGTTTTATGGTATTGATAAGTCGAGATTTAAAGAAAATAAAAGAGCAGTTCCAGATAAAAATATGGGTCCATTAATTAAGACTCAAATGACGAGGTGCATTCATTGTACAAGATGTGTGAGATTTGCAACAGAAATCGCAGGTGTTCCTGAATTAGGTGCTATAGGAAGAGGAGAAGACATGCAGATAACAACCTACTTAGAGCAGTCTGTACAATCAGAATTATCAGGAAATGTTATAGATCTTTGTCCGGTTGGAGCGCTTACATCCAAACCTTACGTTTTTGAAGCAAGACCATGGGAACTAAAAAAAACTGAAACCATAGATGTGATGGATGCAGTTGGATCTAATATAAGAGTTGATACATATGATTGGGAAGTGAAAAGAGTATTACCAATAATAAATGAGGATATAAATGAGGAATGGATTTCAGACAAAACAAGATACGCGTGTGACGGGTTATTAAATCAAAGAATAGATACTCCGTATATAAAATATAATAATAAGTTTGAAAAAGCTTCTTGGGAG
>CABZCX010000011.1 GCA_902524345.1 uncultured Pelagibacteraceae bacterium
TCTTTTTTTTATTAATCAATAAATCATTTGGTGATTTATAAACTATTTTGCGTTTATAAAATTTTGAAATTACATCTTTAATTAAAAAACAATTTTTTCTTGATAGTTGTTTCATTGATAAATTTATCTTTTTTAGTTTATAAAAAAAAGATATTAAGATATTTCCTTTATAAGAAATCCATTTTCTCCCGTACTGACCTTTACCACCAGTTTGTGTTTCGGATATTATCATTCCAAAATTATGATTTGTTTCTCTTATTATTCTTATTGCTGTGTTGTTTGTACTCTTAACTTTTTTATATCTAAAAACTTTAAACTTCATCAAATAATATTAATTCTAGAAACTACCTCAATAAGTTGGCTTGGGAATATGAAGTAAAATAAAATTAATAATGTTGAGAATGTTAATGAAAATTTTAA
Organism: uncultured Pelagibacteraceae bacterium; assembly: GCA_902524345.1. Lineage (GTDB taxonomy): Bacteria > Pseudomonadota > Alphaproteobacteria > Pelagibacterales > Pelagibacteraceae > Pelagibacter. Next base: position 421 of record CABZCX010000011.1, read on the forward strand.
CCACAATCCATGATCCGTGTCATATTTTTCTTTTTCTTTATCAAAATACATAATTTTAATTAATCTTAAGTAATAAAAAGCGGCAACCACTGTTGATAATAAACCCACGATTGCTAAAAAATACATTGATTGCTCTATTACTGATTTGAAAACATAAAATTTAGCAAAAAATCCAGCTAAAGGTGGTATGCCTGCCAATGAAAACAATATAATCATCAGTGATAAAGCTAACATCGGATGATTTTTAGATAATCCCGATAAATCCTCTATTTTTTCGTAATATTGATTTTCTCTTTTCATCATTAGCAAACAAGAAAATAATCCTAAATTCATTAATATATAAATAATTATGTATATTACTGAACTTTGCATTCCTTCATTTGTGCCCGTTGCGACACCTGCTAAAGCATAACCCACGTGTCCTATAGAACTGTAAGCTACTAGTCTTTTTAAATTGGTTTGACCTATTGCGGCAATTGCTCCAAAAAGCATTGAAGCAATAGAGAGAAATATCAATATCATTTGCCATTGATCAATTAAATTTAAAAAAGGTACATATAAAAATCTAATAAATACAGTTAAAGCTGCAACTTTTGGTACCATTGTGAAAAACAAAGTTACAGAAGTTGGTGAGCCCTCATAAACATCTGGGGCCCACATATGAAAAGGTACAGCCGAGATTTTAAACGCTAACCCAACTAAGATGAAAACAATTCCAAAGGTAATAGCATATTCACTAGAACCTAGTTGATTTGCAATCACATTGAAATTGGTTGATCCAGTAAAACCATATATTAGTGAACATCCATACAAAAGTAATCCGGAAGATAAGGCGCTTAGCACAAAATATTTTAGTCCAGCTTCTGAAGATTTTATTTGATCTCTATTAAAAGTGGCCAAAACATATAATGCTAAAGATTGAAGTTCTAATCCCATATAGAATACAATCAAGTCATTAGAATTAATCATAATCATCATTCCCAAAACAGAGCTTAATATTAAAATTGGATATTCAATCTTAAAAATTTTAAAAGTTCTTAAATAATTTGATGAAATGATTAAAACTAAAAAAGTGGCTAGCAGCGTAACAATTTTCATCAATGACGATAAATAGTCTATAATCATACTATTATTAAATAATTTAACTTCTTTAATACTAATTGTTTCATTAAATGTTATGACGGCAGTGATAAGTAAAACAGCTAAAGAAAGATTTTGGATTATTTTTGAACTATTTTTTTTAAAAACGCCTAATATAAGTAGAAACATTATTGATAAGGATAAAAAAATCTCTGGAAAAACTAATTGCAGGTTTGTCATTATATCTTGCTCGCTAATCTAAAGTTGTATGTTTCTATCAAATCTGAAATAGATACCTCTATTGTATTAATCAAAGGATCTGGATAAAAACCAAAAAACAGAGTTGGTATAGCCAAAGAAGTTAATATAATTGACTCCGATCTATTCAAATCTATCATTTTTTTTAAGTCATTATTAATTAATTTTCCAAATATCACTCTTTTGTATAACCAAAGCATATAGGCTGCGCCAATAATTACTCCAATGCTAGCAATAACAGCAACTAAAAAGTTATCTTTAAAAGCTCCCATCAATATTAAAAATTCACCTACAAACCCACTAGTGCCAGGAAGACCTAAAGCTGCCAAAGTAAATAACATGAATAAGACAGAATACTTTGGAATGATACTTACAATTCCACCATAAGTATCAATAAGTCTTGAATGCATCCGATCATTAACAACACCAACACACAAAAATAGTGCAGCAGAAACTAATCCATGACTTATCATTTGAATTATACTTCCCTCAATACCCTGTTGTTGGATGGTAAAAATACCTAAAGTAACATATCCCATGTGAGCAACAGAAGAATACGCAATTAGTTTTTTCATATCCTCTTGCATTAAAGCAATAAAAGATGTGAAAATAATTGCGATAACGCTCAATGTGTAAATCAGTGGAGTAAAAACTTCTGATGCAACAGGAAATAGTCCTAATGAAAATCTTATAAATCCATAACCTGCCATTTTTAATAAAATTGCAGCTAATAAAACTGATCCTGCTGTTGGAGCTTCAACATGAGCATCTGGTAACCAAGTGTGGACTGGCCACATTGGAGTTTTGACTGCAAAAGAACTAAAAAAAGCAAGCCATAACAAATTTTGATATTTAGCCTCGATGCCTAAACTATAAAGTTCAATTACGTCTGTTGTTCCGGTTAACCAATATATAGTAATTATAGCAACCAACATTAATACTGACCCAAGTAAAGTGTAAAGAAAAAATTTAAATGCAGAATAAACTCTTCTAGCCCCTCCCCATATTCCAATAATTAAAAACATTGGTATGAGACCAGCCTCAAAAAATAAGTAAAAAATTACAAGATCTAAAGAACAAAATACTCCTATCATGAAAGATTCCATAATTAATACTGCAATTAAAAATTCACTTAATCTTTCTTTGATGGAATTATTTACTGACAATATACAAAGTGGAGTAATAAATGTTGTCAGTAAAATAAATAAAATTGAAATTCCGTCAACACCAACTTTATAATTTATAAAATCCTCAATCCAAGTTCTTTGTTCTACAAATTGAAACTCTGAGGTCGTATGATCGAAAAGTATCCACAAGTAGATTGATAAAAGAAAATTTACAAAAGAAGTAAACAATGCAACGTATTTCACAGTAAAATTATTTTGCTTGTTACTTCTTGTAAAAAATAAGAAAAAAGCACCTACTGTCGGTAATAAAATTAATGAAGAAAGAATAGGAAAGTTCATTATTTAACAATTAAAAAAGTTAATAAAGCAGAAAATCCAAGAAGCATAACAAACGCGTATTGATAAATAAATCCACTTTGAAATTTATTTGCTTTAACTGAAAATCTTTTGATAATAGCGGAGATACCATCAGGCCCAAAACCATCAATTATCTTTAAATCAAAAAACTTCCATAAAAATAATCCAAATTTTTTTGATGGTTTTACAAATAGTGCATCGTATAATTCATCAAAATACCATTTATTTAATAAAAACAGGTACAAGGGTTTGTTATTTTTTACAATTTGTTCTGGTAAATTTTTATTTTTAACAAATAGATAATATGCTGTTGGTATAGATAAAATTACTAGTATTGGGGTTAATAATAAAAACCATAATGGTGGGTGTTCAGTACTTAATGGTTTTAGAAAAAATATTGAGTCTTTCCAAAAATTGTTCAAACCATAATTACCAATAAACAAATCCTTAAAAATAAATCCTGCAAATATTGCACCCAAAGAAAGTAGGACTAGAGGTAGCAACATAACTATAGGAGACTCATGAGTATCCTCAATTTTTATCTCTTTATTATTATAATCACCGTGAAAAGTTTTGAATATTAACCTCCAAGAATAAATGGAAGTTAAAAATGCAGTAAAAATCCCAATTCCAGCAGCATAATAACCTGTTGTATTATCTCTCAGATATGCGAATTCTATTATCGCATCTTTAGAATAAAAACCTGATAGCAAAGGAAAGCCAGTTAATGCCAAAGTTCCAATGATCATTAATGAATAAGTGTAAGGTAATTTTTTCCATACTCCCCCCATTTTATTTATATCTTGTTCATCTTTGAATGCATGAATGACCGAACCAGATCCCAAAAATAGTAAAGCTTTAAAGAAAGCATGAGTGAATAAATGAAACATTGCTACGTTATAAGCACCAACTCCGGTAGCAAAGAACATATAACCTAATTGACTACATGTTGAATAAGCTATTATCTTTTTTATATCATTTTGAACCAAAGCAACAGTTGCAGCAAAAAAAGCTGTGCTCATACCAATTACAGTAATTATATTTAATACAAATTCAGAATATTCGTAAATCGGTGAACATCTAACAACAAGAAAAACACCTGCTGTAACCATAGTTGCTGCATGAATTAAGGCTGACACAGGTGTTGGACCCTCCATAGCATCTGGCAACCACGTATGAAGTAGAATTTGAGCTGATTTACCCATAGCGCCAATAAACAAAAGTAAGCAAATCAAATCTATCGCATTAATTTCAAAACCTAAAAAAACTAGATTTTTTTCTGTAATATTTGGAATTTGCTGAAAAACCTCGGAATAATTTACTGTTCCGAATAAATAAAATATTAAAAAAATACCTAGAGCAAACCCAAAATCTCCAACTCTATTAACAACAAATGCTTTAATTGCTGCTTTATTTGCAGACTCTTTTTTAAACCAAAAACCTATTAAGAAATAAGAACATAGTCCAACTCCCTCCCAACCAAAAAATAATTGAATGAAATTGTCTGAAGTCACCAACATTAACATCGCAAAAGTGAATAATGATAAATAAGCCATAAACCTTGGCTTATGAGGATCATGTGACATATAACCAATTGAATAAATATGAACAAGTGCAGAAACGGATGTTACTACAACCAACATTACAGCTGACAAAGCATCAATCTTCATCGACCAATTAACATTTAATGATCCTGAGCTTATCCAGGTAGCTATTGTGATGTTATCTTGATATTGATTGACTATTACCTCATATAAAACTAGAGCAGATATAATAGCTGATATCGATACCAATAAACTTGTAATTATTTCAGAATTTCGATCACCGATAAATCTTCCAAAGAATCCTGATATTATTGAGGCTATCAAAGGTAAAGCTATTATTGAAATTTCCATTTTACCCTTTTAATTTATCAATTTCCTCAACACGAATTGTTCCTGAATTTCTGTAATAAACAACTATGATTGCAAGACCGATTGCTGCTTCAGCAGCAGCAACAGTTAATATAAATAGAGTAAATACTTGTCCAGTCAAATCACCCAAATACATTGAGAACGAAACTAGGTTAATATTAACAGCTAACAATATAAGCTCTATACTCATAAGTATTACAATAATATTTTTTCTATTTAAAAAAATTCCAATTATTCCAATACTAAAAATGACTGCACCTAATGTTAAGTAATGTCCTAAACCTATCTCAATCATCTATTTTAACTCCTCTATTAGAAGCAACTTCAACAACTTCTACACCCTCAGCTCTTTCTCTGGAAATTTGTTTCAAATAACTTTGTTTTTTAACACCTTCTCTTTGCCTAAAAGTAAGAACAATAGCTCCTATCATTGCTATTAGAAGTATCATTCCACTAATTTGAAAGATGTGAATATAGTCAGTATATAAAACCATTCCTAATGAATGTGTATTACTAACATCGTTTACTATCGATAGATTACCTTGGTCAAATAATTCAGGTTTATATTTCCATCCACCTATAACAATTATTAGTTCAAAAAAAATTATAACACTTATCAATAATCCAATTGGTATATGATTAGAGTTTTCTTTTGATATAAACCACTGATTTTTTTGTTGAGTAACATTTAACATCATCACAACAAATAAAAACAATACCGCCACAGCCCCTACATAAACAATTAGCATTATCATTCCTAAAAATTCAGCACCAATCATGATAAAAAGACAGGATATACTTATAAAATCTAAAATTAAAAAAAAAACAGAATGGACAGTATTTTTTGATACTGTGACCATGACCGCTGAGACCACTGCAATTATCGAGAATACGTAAAAAAATATTGCATGCGCAATCATAAATTATCTGTAAGGATTATCTGACTTAATATTAGCTGCCAAAATATTTTCCCATCTATCTCCATTATCAAGAAGTTTTTCTTTGGTATAATAAAGCTCTTCACGAGTTTCTGTGGAGAATTCAAAATTTGGTCCTTGAACTATTGCATCTACAGGGCAAGACTCTTCGCATAAACCACAATAAATACATTTCATCATATCGATGTCATAACGAGTTGTTTTTCTACTTCCATCTGATCTTTGAGAAGACTCAATAGTAATTGCTTGAGCAGGACAAACAGCCTCACATAATTTACACGCAATACATCTTTCTTCACCATTCGGGTATCTTCTTAAAGCATGTTCACCTCTAAACCTTGGACTTATTTTGCCTTTTTCAAATGGATAATTAATTGTTTTTTTTGATTTAAATAATTCTTTTGTCGCAATAAAAAGCCCTCCAATAAAATCTGTCATAAATATCGTTTTTAAAAATCTAGAAATTTTCATTTAATTAATAGGTAAAAGGTTAAAATAAAAAAGATAACTAGCAGTTAGAACAACGTAAGTTAAAGATAATGGTAAAAAAATTTTCCAACCTAGTCTCATAAGCTGATCATATCTATATCTCGGTACAATAGCTTTTACCAACGCAAAAAGTATAAATAAAAATAATATCTTAAAAATTAGCCAAAGAGCTCCTGGAATTAAGTTAAATGGATAGACCTCAATCGGAGACAGCCACCCTCCTAAAAATAAAATTGATCCTAAAGCACACATTAATAGAATATTTGCGTACTCTCCTAACCAAAACATTGCATACATCATTCCAGAATACTCTGTTTGATATCCCGCAACTAATTCTGCCTCTGCTTCAGGTAAATCAAAAGGTGGTCTGTTTGTTTCAGCTAATGCTGAAATAAAAAAAATTACAAACATTGGAAACAATGGAATAACAAACCACATGTCTTTTTGAGCAAGTACTATGTCACTTAAATTTAATGAGCCTACACATAATAAGACATTTATAATTATTATACCTATTGATACCTCGTAAGAAACCATTTGTGCCGCTGATCTTATTGAACCTAGAAATGGGTATTTAGAATTTGACGCCCATCCACCCATTATTATTCCATAGACACCTAATGATGAAACAGCGAATATATATAAAATTCCTACGTTAATATCGGCTAAAACTTGATCAACACCAAAAGGAATCACAGCCCAAGCTATTAAAGCAAGGGTCATTGTAATAATTGGTGCTAAAATGAAAATTATCTTATTTGAGCTAGCAGGTATAATTATTTCTTTGAAAATATATTTAAGCGCGTCAGCCAAAGATTGCAGTAAGCCAAATGGACCGACTACATTTGGACCTTGTCTTTTTTGAACAAAAGCCCAAACCCTTCTATCTAACCAAACAATCATCGCGACAGATACTAAAACTGGTACCAGTAAAAATAAAATCTTATATGTTTCCTGAAAAATTAAATCTAAATATTCCATTTATTATCCTTCTGTCCCTGTTTTTTTTAAAACTAACTTTGAATTATTACATTCAAACATTGTTTTTGATGCACGGGCAACTACATTAGAGAAATAGTAATCCTTAAATTCAACTTTTATTTTTTCATTTTCAAAAGTTTTTTGGTCAATCTTTTCAATAAATTCAGAATTTTTTTGCTCTTGTTTTATTTTTAAATAATTAAACATACTACTTTCAAGTTCCTCTTTATCATTAAAAAGCTTGCGATTATTCATTACTTCTGCAAGATCATTTATTATTTGCCAATCTTCTTTTGCATCACCAGGCGGATATGATGCCTTATAAGCTTTTTGAATTTTTCCCTCTAAGTTTGTGTAATGACCCGATTGCTCTGTGTAAGCAGCACCAGGCAAAATAATATCGGCAATTTCTGCGCCCCTATCACCGTGACTACCTTGATAAATAATAAATTCATCTTTCTTTTTAAAATCTAAGTTATCTTGTCCAAGTAGGTAAATAACTTCAAATTTATTTTTCTTAACTTCATCAAGTAACATGTTATTTTTATCAATTATATCTAAATCCAAATTACCAACTGTTCCTGCATCTACAGATAATATATTCATTGGATTCCAATCATTTGAAATTTTTTCATT
>CABZCX010000012.1 GCA_902524345.1 uncultured Pelagibacteraceae bacterium
TTTGCAGAAGAAATACTGAATGGCACAACACCTATAAGCTCAAAAGACTTAAATTTCTTCTCAAAGTTTATTAAAGAGTTTTCAGAGGATATGCCATTCTTCTATGGATTATTTTCGATTTTATTTGCTGTTATTTTAGGAATTGCAGCTGCATTTATTAGAAGATCAATTTCAAAGTTCAGAGAAAAATATTTTAAAAAAACCAGTTAAACAATCTAAATAAAAAATTTTATATAAGTTTCTATAGTTATAATACTCACAACTCCTACAGTTAACATTGCCGTAAATCCAACAACAAAAGGTTTATAACCCATATTTCTAATATCTTTTAAGTTTGTTGATAAGCCTATAGCAGCCATAGCCATAGTTAAGAAAACTTTAGAACTTGCTTTAACAAAATCTATAATTTCAATCCAATTATTATCAGTTGAGAAAACTTCATCACCAACATTTCTTAAAATTATCATCCCAACAAAACCTAAAATAAAATAAGGAAATATACTTAAAATGGAGTAACCCTTTTCTTTTACCTGACCTCTATTATAAAGAAAGGCAAAAAGAGGAATCATCACTATCAAAAAAGTATTTCTTAAAAGCTTTGTGACAGTTGCAATATTTAATGTTTCAGGACTATTGTACTGTTGATCATATATTAATCCTGCTGCAGCAACTTGTGATGTTTCGTGTATAGCTGTTCCTAAAAAAAGACCTGCAAATAATGAATTTCCCTCAAAATAGAAATTTGAGAAGTAAGGGTAAAACAACATCGACAATATTCCGAATAAAGTAATATTTGCGATTGCATAAGAAATTTCACTTTTATTTGCTTTTATTACAGGCGCGGTTGCCATAATAGCAGTGGTGCCACAAACGCTGCTTCCAATTGATATTAAGTAAGCCATCCGAGTTGGTATCTGAAGTTTTCTAATTAAAAGCTTAATTACGATTAAGACGCTAACTATACAAATTAATATCAATGGAATTGCAATTTTTCCAAACTCTAAAAACTCAAAAGGCTTTAATTGTATGCCTAAACAGATTATGCCAAGTTTTAAGATATAATCTCTACTAAAATCTAATCCTTTTTGAAAACTTTCTCTAATTTTAAAAAAATTTCCAAAGAAAATACCGAGTAGGATTGCTATCATAGCTGTGGAGATCGGACTTTTGCTATATCCTAAAAGATCAATACCAATAATATTATTAAAACCTTGGGATAGAGAATAAAGAACAAATGCAAGAACTATGCCTGGTATGAACACCAAGTAATTTTTAAAAAACATTCTTTAATTTAGTGATTATGCGCTTCTATAAAGTTTAGTCATAACAAATTCTTTATGACCTAAAGCTTCTGCACAGGTTAATCTTCCATTAGCTACTCTTAGTGTTGTCTCGATAAGCTTATCTCCCGCCTCAGATAAGTTCATTTCTCTTGAAAGAATCTTTGATACATCGCAATCAACATGCTCACTCATGCTTTTAGCTGTTAATGGGTTAGCAGTTAATTTTACAACAGGCTCTATAGGGTTTCCAACTATATTCCCTTGGCCTGTTGGAAATAAATGAATGTTAAATCCTCCTGCAGCTTGAAGTGTAATACATTCTGCTGCTGCTGAAGATGTATCCATGAAGTAAAGTCCTGGACCTTTTGCTGGCTCCTCAGCTGGCTCAAGTACATCTATAAATTTTAAGTTTCCTATTTTTTGAAAATTTCCAAATGCTTTTTCTTCAATTGTGGTTAAACCACCTGCAATATTTCCAGCAGTTGGTTGACTTTCTGAAAGATCATTAGTTGCTTCTTTTAATATAAAATCATTATATTCATTCCATGTCTTCATAAATTTTTCAGAAGCTTCCTTAGTTGCTCCTCTTGCAGCACAGACATTTTCTGCCCCAGTAAGTTCAGATGTCTCACCAAAACATAAATGAACACCTAATGGTTCTAATTTTTCCATTAAATTTCCAACAGTTGGATTTGATGCTAATCCTGATGTTGTATCTGACTCCCCACATTTTACTGAGATCCATAAATCACTCATTGGACACTCTTCTCTTTGTTTTTCAGATGCCCATTGTGAAAATTCTTGCGCTTTTTTTGAAGCTTTCATTACAGTTCCAATATCTCCTGTGCGCTCTATGTGAAAACCTTCAACTGGTTTTCCTGTTTTAGCGATGCCATCAACAATTTTTTTAGTCCATTTTGGCTCAATACCAATCACAATAACCGCGGCTACATTTGGATTACTTCCTGTTCCAATCATTGTTCTAAAATGTAAATCTAAATCCGCTCCAAATTGTAGTCTTCCGTAAGAATGTGGTAATGCAATCGTCCCCTTTATATTGTTAGCGACTGCTTCCGCACATGCGTTAGAAATGTCATCAACAGGCAATATAATTACATGATTTCTAGTTCCCGCTCTGCCGTTTTCTCTTTTATAACCTAAAAAACTTTTTGGGATTTCCATTATTTACCACTTTTTTGTTTTTACATTATGAACATGAACATGTTCACCTTTTTTGATTGCTTTAACTACTTTGCCAATATCATGACCATACTTTAAAATAGTATCACCTTCTTTTAAATCGACCATAGCAATTTTATGACCTAGAGGTATTTCATCTATTGATTGAATAGACGCCGAGCTATCATTTTCCATAATCCAGCATTTACAGTCTTGTTTTGGGGTTATTTTCTCTATCACTACTACACCTACATTATCTTTTTTGTCGTGAATTATGATATCTGTAGCCATATATATAGTGTCGAAATGTTTATTTGAATTTCCAAAAATCTTATATATTAATCGCGACTATTAAGAAATAGTTTTATAAAAAAACTATTACATATACTGGTTTAGAAAGGCTCTATTAATGACAAAAATGACAACAGAGGAAGCTTTTGTAAAAGTTTTACAAATGCACGGTATTGAACATGCTTTTGGTATAATTGGTTCAGCATTCATGCCTATCTCAGATATTTTTCCTGATGCAGGAATTACCTTTTGGGATGTTGCTCATGAAACAAACGGTGGACTAATAGCCGATGGTTACACAAGATCTACTGGAAAAATGTCAATGGTAATCGCACAAAACGGACCAGGTATTACTGGATTAGTAACCCCGATTAAAACAGCTTATTGGAATCACACACCATTACTATTGGTAACACCTCAGGCTGCAAACAAAACAATGGGTCAAGGGGGTTTCCAAGAAGTAGAGCAAATGAATTTGTTCAAAGATATGGTTTGTTACCAAGAGGAAGTTAGAGATCCATCTAGAATGGCAGAAGTTTTAAATAGAGTAATAGAAAAGGCAATCAGAGGTTCAGCACCTGCGCAAATTAATGTTCCAAGAGATTATTGGACTCAAGTGATTGATATTGAGTTACCGCCAATCGTCAGATTAGAAAGACAAGGTGGTGGGGCAGAAGCAATTGATAAAGCTGCAAAACTTTTATCAAATGCAAAATTTCCCGTGATTTTATCTGGTGCAGGAGTTGTTATCGGTGATGCAATTAATGAGACTAAAAAACTTGCAGAAAAATTAGACTCACCTGTTTGTTCAGGTTATCAGCACAATGACAGTTTTCCAGGAAGTCATCCTTTAGCAGTAGGTCCTTTAGGATATAATGGATCAAAAGCAGCTATGGAATTAATTTCTAAAGCTGATGTAGTTTTGGCACTAGGCACAAGATTAAATCCTTTCTCAACATTACCTGGATATGGAATTGATTACTGGCCAAAAAATGCAAGTATTATTCAAGTAGATATTAATCCTGACAGAATTGGTTTAACTAAAAAAGTAACAGTTGGGATAAGTGGTGATGCAAAATTAGTTGCTCAGCAAATAATTGATAAATTATCTTCAACTGCAGGAGATACTGATAGACAAAAAAGAAAAGATTTAATTCATCAGACAAAATCTGCGTGGTTACAAAAATTAGCAAGTTTAGATCATGAGGATGATGATGAGGGAACAGTTTGGAACAAAGAAGCGAGAGAAAGAGATAAAGACAGAATGTCACCAAGACAAGCTTGGCGAGCAATACAATCTGGGATGCCAGAGGATGTAATTATATCTAGTGATATAGGTAATAACTGTGCAATTGGAAATGCTTATCCAACTTTTGAAAAACCAAGAAAATATTTAGCTCCAGGTTTATTTGGACCTTGCGGTTATGGTTTCCCATCAATTTTGGGTGCAAAGATTGGATGCCCAGATACACCTGTAATTGGTTTTGCAGGGGATGGAGCATTTGGAATTAGTATGAATGAGATGAGCTCGTGTGCAAGAGAAGAGTGGCCGGCAATTACAATGGTCATCTTTAGAAATTATCAATGGGGTGCAGAAAAAAGAAATACTACTTTATGGTTTGATAATAACTTTGTTGGAACAGAACTAGATCCAGAATTAAGCTTTGCGAAAGTTGCAGATGCTTGTGGTTTAAAGGGAGTGACTGTTAGAACAATGGAAGAAACAACAGAGGCCATCAAAAAATCATGTGAAGATCAAAAAAAAGGTATTACCACATTTATAGAGGTAATATTGAATCAAGAATTGGGTGAGCCTTTTAGAAGAGATGCAATGAAAAAACCTGTGAGAGTGGCTGGAATAAGTAAAAAAGATATGAGGCCACAAAAATCTCTAAATGGATGAAATTAAGATAAGTTCTAATAGAAGCTTTGGTATAGTATTTTTTATTGTTTTTTTATTAATAGCACTTTATCCACTTTTAAAAGATAATGATTTAAGAATTTGGTCATTAGTTATCTCATTTATTTTTCTTATTCTTGGTTTGATAAACTCAAAGATACTTACACCCTTAAATAGATTATGGTTTAAATTTGGATTACTACTTGGAAAATTTATATCACCTTTAATAATGGGAATTATATTTTTCATAGTTGTAACACCTATTGGAATTATTATGCGGTTACTTAAGAAAGATTTATTAAATTTAAAGTATAATAAAAAAGAAACTTATTGGATCGACAAATCAGGCCCAAAAAGTAAAATGAAAAATCAATTTTAGTATGAGTTTTATAAAAGAATTTTGGGAGTTTCTAAAGGTAAGAAAAAAATATTGGCTTTTACCAATTATAATAGTACTTGTTTTATTTGGTGGATTAATTGTTCTAACCCAAGGTTCTGCAGTAGCTCCATTTATTTATACAATTTTTTAAAGTGACTTCAATTTTAGGTATTTCTGCATTTTATCACGATAGTGCAGCCTGTTTATTAAAAGATGGAAAGATAATTGCAGCAGCGCAAGAGGAAAGATTTTCAAGAAAAAAACATGATCCAAGATACCCACATCAAGCTATTGAATTTGTTTTAAAATTTTCAAACATGAAATTGAGTGAAATTGATCAAATTGTTTTTTTTGAGAAACCTTTTTTAAAATTTGAGAGATTATTAGAAACTTATGTTGCCTTTGCACCAAGAGGATTTGTTTCATTTGCAAAAGCGATGCCATTATGGATTAAAGAGAAACTCTTTCAGAAAAATCTTTTATTCAATAAGCTAAAAGAACATGATGAAAATTTTAAATCTGATGAAAATATTTTTTTTTCAGACCATCATTTAAGTCATGCAGCTAGTGCCTTTTTTCCATCACCTTTTGAAGAAGCAGTCATATTAACTGCTGATGGTGTTGGCGAATGGGCAACGACCACGGTTGCTGTTGGAAAAAAAAATGATTTAGAGATAAAAAAGGAAATTCATTTTCCACATTCACTAGGGCTTTTATATTCTGCTTTTACTTACTACACAGGTTTTAAAGTAAATAGTGGAGAGTACAAACTTATGGGTTTAGCACCTTATGGAAACCCAATTTATGAAGATAAGGTAAAAAAATTAGTTGATATAAAAGATGATGGAACCTTCAGACTAGATCAAAAATATTTTAATTATGCAACTGGTCTTACTATGACTAACGAAAAGTTTCATAATTTATTTGGACAAAAACCCCGTGATCCAAGAAATGAAAAGATTACTCAATTTCATATGGATATTGCATCATCAATTCAGAAAGTAACAGAAGAAATAATGATCAAATTAGCAAAAGCTATTCGTCAAGAATATAACATCAATAATTTATGTTTAGCTGGTGGTGTTGCTTTAAATTGTGTCGCTAACGGAAAAATTCTTCAGGAAAAGATTTTTGACAATATTTGGATCCAACCTGCAGCAGGAGATGCTGGAGGATCTTTAGGTGCAGCTTTAGCTCTTTGGCATATTGAACAAAAAAAAGAGAGAGTTGTTAATTCAAATGATGACATGAAAGGTTCATATTTAGGAACCGAATTCAATCAAGAAGAAATTGAAAAAGAACTAAAGTCAGTAGGGGCGAATTTTGAGACAATAGAATATCAAGATTTAATAAGTAAGACAGCAGAGTTTTTATCAAATGAAAAAGCAATAGGTTGGTTTCAAGGCAGAATGGAGTTTG
>CABZCX010000013.1 GCA_902524345.1 uncultured Pelagibacteraceae bacterium
AAAAGAATAAAAAAAGATTTGATCTAATTTTATTAAAACAAACTATTCATCTTTTTAAAATTAAAGATATTAAGACTATACTTAAATTGTCGAAGAGATTGCTAAGTCCAAATGGTAAAATTATTATTTTTACTCTAGACCCCATTAATAACGAAATTCCAACATTTTCGATTATGAAAAAAAAGCTTAAAAAAGCGTTAATAAGAGATAAGAAAATTATTAAATCAATTTCATATTCATTCAAAGGAAAACTCGTTAGAGGGTTTAGTTATAAAGTTAAAATTTCAAGGAAAAAATATATGGAAATGGTAAATAGCAAATATATATCGGTTTTGTTGGGTATGAGCCACAAGCTAATATCTTGTGGTTTAAATGAAATAAAGAAAAAGTATGAAAAACAAATATCTTTTCAAGATAAATTGATTTGTCTGGTTTTGAATAGATAAATTAAAAAAATAATTTAGGGGTTTGCTCTCTAGTTTATTAACCAAAAGAGCAGCCCCTAATTTGCCGTTCTGGCATTTAAGTCCGAATGGACTTTATATTTTTTATTTACGTTTTTATGAAGTATGAAAATACCCAGCTAAGTATCAGGTGGTGTTTGACTCATTAAAGCTACCTCCTTAAATAAAGATTAAATTTTGATTAGGTTGTAATCAATAAATTTATTTAAATTTTCTGAAAATATATTTCTTGAATACAACCTAGGTATTTAATAATATTCCGGCATCTAAAATAATTTCACTTATTAATAGAAAATTTTTATTTGCATAAATATTGAGAATAGTTAAAATTTTAATGTGAAATATATTAATGGAATAGTAAAATTATTCTTAAGTTTATTAGTCTCTACCATAATTATTTATGCAATCAATATAGTTGCTGGATTTGCTGGAGCGGATTATTCTTTCACCCATGGTGAAACTTTTGTCATTTGGATATTAATGGCAATATTAGTGAATAATTGTTTTAATAAATAATTTATATATTAAATTTTCTTTTTAGATGCTTAATTTTTCCTTCAGTACTATCATAATCTATATAACAACCTTGAAGAAATCTATTACCCTCATTAGCATTAAAGGATGTCCTTCCATGAAGAAGTCGATAATTATCCATCATTAATAGATCTCCTGGAAGAAGTTTAAATTCAATTCTATATTTGCTCGAATTATACAATTCAGAAATTTTATTTCTTGCCTTATAGTAAACATCTAATTTGTTTTTATCAATTAATGGAACAAAATCTAACCTTGGGCTAAATCTAACTTGTTTAAAATTCTTATTTTCATCTAATTCAATCATCTCAGCCCAATTCTCTAGTATTACATCCTTATCTATAAATTGGTATTTTACCTTCACCTCAGTTAAAATTTTATAATATTCAGGATATTTTTCTTTTAATTCCTCTGTAACTGTAAAGCCATCTACCAAAGTAGAATGTCCACCTTCAACTGCATTTTCAATGCAATGTAATATTTGAATACATGGAACAGGATTTCTATAAGGATTATCAGTATGAGGTGCTAAAGGCAAAGATGTATAAGCTAAATCATTAGGATTGGGTTTTGATTTTACATTAAAGAATTCACCAAAATTTGTTCTCCTTATACTACCTATAGAATTTGCGAATTTTACTAAGAAATTGTTTTCTGTCGGCACATTTTTGAAAATAATGAAACCATATTTATAGAAACTTATTAAAGCTTCATACATTATTTTTTCTTCAAATATATTTTCACTGAACTGAAAATTATTCAGATTTTTTAAAGAAGAGTCCCACTTAGTTTTTTTGATAAATTTCATATCATTAATACCAGAATATTCTTCAAAGATACTTTGAATTGATATTTTTGTTTCAACTCCATCATTAAATGAAATCTCTAAAAATTTGTCAGTTAAATTAACTTTATTAATTTCAATATTTTGATTGAGCGTTGTTGGATCAAATAATCTTTGCTTGGTACCTTTATCAACAAAATCTACGCCGTTCACTCTTTCTCTCAACCAGAATGGGTGTATTTCTTTTTTTAATCCTTGATTTTCAAAAAAAACTTTATTATCTGAAAGTTCAATTTTCATAATGATTCTTATGATTATTTAAAATTTTACTTTAATCAATACAAATTAGAATGTATTAGTCTCTTGTGATTAAATTAAAATCTTCAGAATATAAAAAATACTCTAAATTTCTTAACAATTTAGCAAATAAACTTACTAGATTTTATTTCTTAAAATTAAACAAGCCCTTTAAAGTTTCAAATAAGTTAAAGGGCACAGGTTATGACCCTGTTACTAACGCAGATATAGCTTTTGAAAAATTTATAAGAAAAGAGATTAGTAATAAATTTCCCACTCATCAAATTATAGGTGAAGAATTTAAAAATAAAAAAACTAAAAGTGATTTTTCCTGGGTTATTGACCCAATAGATGGCACACGATCTTTCGTTATAGGTAACCCAACTTGGAGTAACCTCATTTCACTAAATTTCAAAGGAATACCAATTTTAGGTCTTGCTAATTTTCCAGTTTTAAAAAAATATTATTTTAACGAAACAGACAAATTTGCTTTTGTGTGTGAAAATGGAAATAAAAAAAGACTAAAAGTGAATAAAAAAGCAACTTTCGCAAATATGAAATTGTCGGCTGCATTTCATGGTAGTTTATCTTTAAACCAACAAAAAAAAATACCACAAATATTAAAACGAATGCAATTTCCATGTGCTGATGCTCTGAGTTATTCTCATTTTGCTGAAGGAAAAATAGATATTGTAATTCAATGTGGAAATAAAATTTGGGATATTCATGCTTTAATTCCTATAATTAGAGCGGCCGAAGGAGTAGTTACCACATGGAAAAATGAGGATGCAAAAAAAGCAGGAAATATTATTTGTGCGCCGAACAAAAAACTTCATAAAAGAATAGTGAAAATATTAAAACCTGTGGCTAAGTAGCCTTGCCAAGTGTATTGAGTAAAATTACACCAACAACAATTAATGCTATTCCTATAATTCCATAGAGATTTGGGATTTGATTGTATTTAAATACGCCAAATAAAGTAACTGCAGTAATAGTTAATCCACCATATGTTGCATAAGTGAAACCAACAGGAATGATATTCATTGCTTTAGATAAACAAAAAATACAAGCAATTATTGATATTACACAAAAAATTGTTGGGCCAATATTCGTAAATCCATTAGTTGATTTTAAAAAACCATTCGAAGTTATGCCTAAGATAATTGCCAATAGAAGAAATATATATCCAGATAAATTACTCATAACTTAAGTTATGTCTATTTAGTTATTTTATCCACAAATTTTTCAACTATAGGAGCTACAATCGTTGTCGCAACTAATGCAACTGGCAAACTTACTGACCAAGCTTTAAAAAATCTCTTATAATAGAGTTCATCATAACCTGTGTTAATATATGTAATTATAAGTGTCATGATCAAACTCATGCCAAGACCCATAAAAAATATAAATATTAATTTTGAATATTTTTTTGGAAACATAGAAAATTATAAATCAAAAATTAAGAAATAAAAATAAATTACCCATAAAAAACAAGCTGCCATCGTTACAAAAATTATTGTTACTCCAGTAGCTGTCTCATTTTTGTATTTTTTATTTACCTCTTTTCGCCATTTTTTTGGATAAAGTGGGATAGTCAATGCGTAGATGATTAAAAAAACATCAAGTGCAGTTATAGCTATACAAATAAAAAGTAATTGACTCACCTATTTTGGCATTGGAGTGGCGCCAGTCTCTAAACTTATAATTTTTCCATCTTTGTATTTATAAACTGCCATTACTGCCTCAACATTTCCGTCATTGAATCTAACTATTGAATGGTGAACTCCAATTTCATCATTTTCATAGACCACTCTAGCTTTATCTTGGTTTATATCACCGCTCATTGCCCATTTTATAACATCAGCTTTACCTATGGTGCTTCCTGATTTATGCATTGTAAATTTGAAATCATCATGCAAAAGTTCATTCATAGCAGTTTCGTCTTTTTTATCTATTGCATCAGTATATTTTTTTAATATCGACATCTTATATTCCTTTAATAATTATTCCGTTGCCTATTGAGTTCTTTAAACGGATTTGTTTTATTGGTTTATATTTCTCAGAGTTATACCATTCTAAAGCTTTTTCGTAACTTGGAAATTTAATAACAACTGTTCTAGGATAAGTCCAAGTGCCTTCAATTATCGTAGTTTCACCAGCTTTGACAACATATTCTCCACCATACATCTTAACGATCGGTTTTACTTTTTCTATGTATTCTTTGTACTGCTCGGGTTTTTTTATTTCTATATTGAATATCGCGAACCCAGACATTAAATATATATCTTATCAGATAAACCGTAAATTAAAATTGCACTCATCAATGTGAATACAAATGGTGCAATAATACCTTCGTTTGTAGTTTTCTCATTTACTCCAGTTTTATTTATTTTAATTGAATAAAAATTACATAAAAAAATACATAAATTATTTATGAAAACTAAATTTAAGAATCCCCATGTATTTTCTAAACCACCAGGTCTTATAAAACCCACATATATAGACATCAAAAAGACAGCAAGCATGAATGCACCAGCCATTCTAATCATTATTGCTCCACTGGGATCTATGCCAAATTTTTCCATAAAGTTTTTAGTACCAAAAATGGTTTGAAAAGCGTAAACACCAACGCCAATAAAATGAACTAAATAAATTATTAAATAAAATATCCCATTAAATTTTTCTATCATTTTGTCTCCTTAATCGTTGAATACCATTCTCATTTCGTCTTGTATTGTACCTTCTTTAAAAACACCCTTCATTTTTTTTTGAAGTTCAATAAATTTAGGATCAGCAGACATATTCTGATCATTTTGAAAAGCTTTGTCTGTAAACTGTTCTCCAACTAAAGTTTCTCTAACTGTTCTAGGATTTCCACCAATTTGAAAAGAAAAATAAACTTCATGATCAGGATAATGTTTTTTTCTTACTTCAGCTAAACCTTTAGAAATTTCCATGGCCTCACCAAGTTTATCATCATAAACACCGATAGTTCTTGTGTAGATTGCTTTCATTTTTACTCCTTTTTTAATTAGCTGAGTTTTAATTCCCCTCAACTAAAACTAGATGAGCTTTGGCCGCTAATTCTCTAACCGCTTTAGCAGCTTGATATTTTTCTGACTCATAGAATTTACGAGCAGCATCAATGCTTTCAAATTCAATTAATACAACAGTACCTAAATTTTCACCTTCTCTTACATCAGGACTGGGTTCACGAACAAGAACTTTGCCACCGTGCTCTCCAATAGTTGGTCCGGACATTTGTTTAAACTTTTCCATACCTTCTTTATCGTGTTCTTTAAGATGTGCTATCAAATATCCTTTGCTCATAATTTTCTCCTTTATTAAATTAATATAAAGATTGCTTAATAAATCTTCCTCTTAAGCGTTATAGTCCATCACTTGATCAGTACACTCAGTAAATTTATGAGGCTCAAAGAAATCATTCATTTGACCTAATTGATTATTAATATCTGCTTCACTGTTTGCTTTCCACCAGCAAAACATTTGCATTGTATCACCAGGTGTATTCCAGGTCATTTGACATGCAGCTTTATCACTGGTCATTGATTTAATAATATCCTCCAT
>CABZCX010000014.1 GCA_902524345.1 uncultured Pelagibacteraceae bacterium
CAACACCAAGCCCAATTCCAATAAATGAAAAAATTGAAATAATGTTTAGAAAACCATCTTTTTTTCTGGCTTTTAAAAATCTAAATGTAATCTCTTTTTCTAATCGAGAAATCAATTGTTTGCTTTTTGTTTATTAATTGTCTTAATGATATCTTTTAATTCAATTTTTTGAGATGCTCCATCAACTTCTTTAAATTCTAATTTATCACCCTCAACCTGTTTACCGATTATAATTTGAAAAGGTGCACCTATTAAATTCATCTTTTTAATTTTTGATGAGATATTTTCATCAGTATCATCAATTATTGCCTCAATATTATTTTTTTCAAGTTCTAGTAAGATATTATTTGCTTTATCTAATTGTGAATTATCATTTTTGTTGATCATTGGAATTATCGCAACATGATATGGAGCAATAGAAATTGGCCATTTCATGACTTCATTTTTTTCGTCATATTTAGCCTCTATTATTGCGCCTACTAATCTAGAAACTCCTATGCCGTAAGAACCCATTTTAACAAAATCTTTTTTTCCACCTGGTAAATCAACTGACGCGTCCATTGGTTTAGAATACTTGTCTCCAAAATAGAAAATATGACCAACTTCAATCCCTTTTGTTATTAATCTATTTTTTTCAGAAACTTTCTTTTCAAATTCAGTCTTGTCAAATTTTTCATCGGTAACTGAATAATATTTTTCATATTCTTTTCTCATATTTTCTAGAGATACTTTCTCTAATTTTGCATCGTCTATACTTAAATCAAAAATTCTTTTGTCCGTAAAAATTTTACTTTCACCAGTTTCAGCTAAAATAATGAATTCATGAGATAGACTTCCTCCAATTGGACCCGTATCTGCTGCCATTGGTATAGCTTTTAAATTTAATCTTTTAAATGTTTTTAGATATGACAAGAAAAATTTATTATAAGAAAAAAGTGCTTCTTCGTCAGATATATCAAAAGAATAAGCATCTTTCATGTAGAACTCTCTACATCTCATTATCCCAAATCTTGGTCTAATTTCATCCCTAAATTTCCATTGAATATGATATAAAAGTTGTGGTAGAGATTTATAAGATTTAATCGAAGTTCTAAATATATCTGTTATCAATTCCTCGTTTGTAGGGCCATACAACATCTCACGATTTTGTCGGTCTTTTATTCTTAACATTTCCTCACCGTAATCTTTATATCTTCCACTTTCTTTCCAAATTTCACTAGATTGTATTGTTGGCATTAAAATTTCTTGAACTCCAATCCCATCTTGTTCTTCCCTTACAATTTGTTCAATTTTCTTCATAACTTTGAAGCCAAGTGGTAACCAAGAGTATATACCTGCTGATGATTGTTTTATCATACCGACTCTTAACATTAATTGGTGTGATTTAATTTTTGCTTCTGAAGGATTATTTTTTAAGATTGGAATAAAAGATTTTGAAATATGCATGTTAGATGATTATATTTCTTAAGTTTAAATATTCAAACCTCATTAACAAATATATAATTGTGAATAAAATAGTTGTTATTCCAGTGCAATAAATGAATTTTTTTAAAATTTTAGGATTTTCAGGTGATCCAGGATCCTCACCTTCAATTTTTTCAATCTTTATTCTATCAACATCAATAGGTAAAATAGCAAAAAAAACAATCCACCAAATGATTATATATATTATAGCAAGTCCGGTAGCACTCATTAAATATCAACTAAATTAATATTGGTGAAAGGTCTTTTGCCTGTTTTTTCTTTCGTAAATTTTCTAGCTGCAATTTTGAGTGCATCTATGAGATTATGTCTTTGACTTTTATTTCCAATATTAAATATTTTTGCTGTTTTCTCTATTTCTTCCTCTAATAAGTAAATAAATTCATCTGTTTCATAAATTGGTAATCCTCTAAAGTTTATTATTGGATTATTGTGAATATTCCCCTTGGGGGTGATTAAAATAGTTATTTCAAGATAACCGTTAGATCCTAAGTTTTTTCTATCTTTTATAGATTGAGAGTTTTCCTCAACACTTACATTGCCATCCAAATATAGTCTTCCACTAGGAGCTTTGTCATAGACTTCTGGATAGTCTCCTGGAGCTAATTTTACTATATCACCATTTTCTACTTGGACAGGATAAGGCACCTGCATTTCTTTAGCAAAAGCAATATGCTCAATCATATGTCTGTGTTCTCCGTGTACAGGAATTATACATTTTGGTTTAACCCAATCATACATATCTTTTAAATCTTCTCTATTTGGATGCCCAGAAACATGAATAAATTCACTCTCTTCTGAAATTACTTCTATTCCGTCCTTAACTAATTGATTGTGAAGTTTGTAAAGTTTTTTTTCATTTCCTGGTATTATTTTTGAGGAAAAAATTACTGCATCTCCTTTCTCAATAAATACATCTGGATGTGTATAATTTGAAATTCTCATCATTGCTCCCATCGGTTCGCCCTGACTACCTGTACAAAGATATACAATTTTTTCTCTAGCAAAAGTTTTTGCTTCTCTTGGATCTATTGGTTCAATAGTATCTTTAAGATATCCGCATTGTCTAGCTGCTTTGTATATTCTGTGCATAGATCTACCAACAAGCGAAATTTGTCTTCCTGTTTTTTCTGCACAATAAAAAGCTGACTCCATTCTTGCAACGTTTGATGCAAATGAGGTTATTATAATTCTTTTTTTCAACCTACTCATTATGTTCAACATACTTTTTCTCACATCTAATTCAGAACCTGAGCGCCCAACGCTAAAAACATTAGTAGAGTCACAAATCATCGCTAGAACACCTTCATCACCAATTTCTTTTAATCTCTTTGAATTAATCTCAGCACCAATCAGGGGATTTGGGTCAACTTTCCAGTCACCAGTATGCAAAACAATACCCGCTGGTGTTTGAATTCTAAGGCCATTAGGTTCTAAAATAGAATGGGTTAAGGTTATATATTCTATCTCAAAAGGATTTAAACTTACCTTTCCGTTTAGTTCTACAATTTGTAAGTCATTAGTAATATCGATATTTTTTTCTCTAAATTTTTCTCTTATTAAAATAGCTGTAAAAGGAGTAGCATAAAGTTTGCATTTCAATTTTGGCCATAAATGAGCTACTGCACCTATATGATCTTCGTGAGCATGTGTTAAGACAATTCCTAATAGATTGTCTTTTCTTTCCTGAATAAACCCTGGATCCGGATAAATAAGATCAATACCTGGAACTGTGTCATCAGCAAAAGTAACACCTATATCAACCATAATCCATTTATGGTCTCCTGGCTGACCATAGCCAAATAAATTCATATTCATCCCAATTTCACCAGAACCACCTAATGGACAAAATAAAAATTCATCTTTCATATTATTTAATTAATTTTGAAGCCTTAATTAAGCCGTTAATTGTTATATCATTATTCCTTTTAACTTTTGTACCAATAGAGTTTTTAAACAATTTAGAAAAACCTCCAGTAGTAATTATATTAAAAGACTTTTTTGTCTCTTTCTTAATTAAATTTACAACATTGTCAATTAATCCAGCATATCCCCAGAAAAAACCTGAGCGGACAGCTGATGTGGTATCTTTTCCAATTACTTTTGTTATTTTCTTTAAATCAATCTTTGGAATTAAAGATGCTTTGTCTGAAAGTGTGTTAAGAGAAATTTTAATGCCTGGAGATATAATCCCACCTTTATAATTATTGCCAATTAAAACATCAAATGTTGTTGCGGTACCAAAATCTAAAATAATAAAATTTTTATTTTTTTTCGTAACACTTATTGCATTTGCTAATCTATCTGACCCTACTTGATTATAATTCACATCAATTTTTAAAATTTTCTTCAAATCAAGCTCTTTTAATTCGTAACACCTAACTTTTGTTTTACGGTCGAAATATCTTTTTAGTTCCTTGTAGGTTGATGGCACAACACTACAAAATAAAATTTTATCTATTGAGGAAAAATCTAGTTTTTTAAAATATTTGTTCAATAAATTTAGTTTTTTACCTTTTGAAGGAACTACAATCTTTTTTATGATTTTGTC
>CABZCX010000015.1 GCA_902524345.1 uncultured Pelagibacteraceae bacterium
ACAGACCAGATCTATTCTCACTTAATAATGAAACTGAACTTTTTCAAAATGATAGAGGTATCATAATTAAAATCGACCGATCAAGAGATGCAAATCTAACTGATTTTGGAAAGGCAACTTTAAAAGATAGATATCTTGGTCACAACGAGTCTTTTCAAGATTTATTTGCAAGAGTTGCTAGCACTTACGCTGATGATAACTTACATGCTCAAAGAATTTATAACTACATAAGTAAATTGTGGTTTATGCCAGCAACACCTGTTTTATCAAATGGTGGCACAAAAAGAGGTTTACCTATTTCATGTTTTCTTAATGAGGCTTCCGATAGTTTAGGAGGTATACTTGACCTTTGGAGCGAAAATGTTTGGTTAGCTGCAAAAGGTGGTGGTATTGGTAGTTACTGGGGAAATTTAAGATCTATCGGAGAAAAAATTGGTAAAGTAGGAAAAACTTCTGGAATTATTCCTTTCATAAAAGTTATGGACTCTTTAACTATGGCAATAAGTCAAGGTTCATTAAGAAGAGGATCAGCAGCTTGTTACCTTCCAATTGATCATCCTGAGATCGAGGAATTTATGGAAATGAGAAGACCAACAGGTGGTGATCCAAATAGAAAAGCTCTTAATTTACATCATGGTGTTTTAGTTACTGATGCATTTATGAGAGCTGTTGAAAACGATGAAGAATGGGCATTGAAAAGTCCAGCTGACGGTTCCATTCAACAAACAATTTCTGCAAGAAATTTATGGATAAGATTATTAACAGCTCGAATTGAAACCGGAGAGCCTTATATTATTTACATCGACACAGTCAACAGACAAATCCCACAACATCATAAACTTGCAAACTTAACAGTTAAAACTTCTAATCTTTGCAGTGAAATAACTTTACCAACAGGTATAGATAAAGATGGAAGAGACAGAACTGCTGTTTGTTGTCTATCATCTTTAAATTTAGAAAAATACGATGAGTGGAAAGATGATCCAAACATGATTGCAGATGTAATGAGATTTTTAGACAATGTTTTATCTGATTTTATTAACAAAGCTCCAGATCAATTTAAAGATGCTAAGTATTCTGCGGAAAGAGAAAGAAGTGTCGGTTTAGGTGTGATGGGTTTTCACTCGTTTTTACAAAAAAAAAGAATTCCACTTGAGTCGGTAATGGCAAAATCTTGGAATAAAAAAATATTCAAACAAATTGATGAACAAGTTAATCAAGCTTCAAAAGATTTGGCAGAAGAAAGAGGTGCATGTCCAGATGCAGCTGATTATGGTTATAAAGAGAGATTTTCAAATAAAACTGCAATAGCTCCAACTGCATCAATCTCAATTATTTGTGGAGGTGCTTCACCAGGTGTTGAACCAATTGCAGCTAATAGTTACACACATAAAACTTTGTCAGGTTCTTTTAATGTTAGAAATAGATATCTTGAAGAAATACTCGAAAGTCATGGTAAAAATGATGATGAAACTTGGTCGACAATTACTACAAATCAAGGTTCAGTTTCTCACTTAGACTTTTTAACTGATCTTGAAAAAGATGTCTTTAAAACTGCATTTGAGTTGAATCAAAAATGGATTATTGAACTAAGTGGAGATCGGACACCATTTATTTCCCAAGCACAATCAGTAAATTTATTTTTGCCAGCAGATGTTCATAAAAAAGAATTACATAGAATTCATTTTGATGCATGGAAGAAGGGTCTTAAAAGCCTTTATTACTGTAGATCAAAATCAATTCAAAGAGCTGAAAATATCAATAATGCAAACTCTACTGATATTACAGCCAATGTATATAAATCAAAAAAACAACAATCTAACGAACAACCAGAATACGAGGAGTGTTTATCATGTCAGTAGCAGAGAAAACTAAGACGGAGAAAAAAGAAATTATTCAACCAAAAAAGATGGGTTTATTGGTAGAAAACCCGGTATATAAACCATTTAGATATCCATGGTGTTATGATGCATGGTTAACACAACAAAGAATTCACTGGTTACCAGAAGAGGTACCACTTGGTGATGATGTAAGAGACTGGCAAAAGAATTTATCACAACCTGAAAAAAATTTGGTCACTCAAATATTTAGATTTTTCACTCAAGCGGATGTTGAGGTTAATAATTGTTATTTAAGACACTATACAACAGTTTTTAAACCAACAGAGGTGTTAATGATGATGACTGCTTTTGCAGCAATGGAAACAGTTCATGTAGCTGCGTATTCACACTTATTGGATACAATCGGTATGCCTGAGTCAGAATATTCAGCTTTCATGAAGTACAAGGAGATGAAAGATAAATATGATTACATGCAAGGTTTTAATGTAAACTCGAAAGAGGATATCGCAAAGACAGTTGCAGTTTTTAGTGCTTTCACGGAGGGTTTACAATTATTTGCAAGTTTCGCAATTCTTTTAAATTTTCCAAGACATAACAAATTGAAAGGAATGGGACAGATAGTAACCTGGTCTGTTAGAGATGAAACTCTTCATTGCAACTCGATGATTAGAATCTTTAAAGAGTTTATAAAAGAGAACCCAGAAATTTGGACACCAAAACTTAAAAAAGAACTTTACGAAGCTTGCAGAACGATCGTTGAGCACGAAGATGCTTTCATAGATTTAGCTTTTGAAATGGGTCCAATGGAGGGTTTAACTGCACAAGAGGTTAAGGACTACATTAGATTTATTGGAAATAGAAGATTGGTTCAATTAGGATTAGAGCCAATTTATGATGTAGAAAAAAATCCACTTGGATGGCTCGATACAATGCTTAATGCTGTTGAGCACATGAACTTCTTTGAAGGTCGTGCTACTGAGTATTCTAAAGCATCAACACAAGGGACTTGGGTTGAAGCCTTTAGTTGATTTTTAAATAAATAACTAGATAGAGGGCCATAAATTATCTAATATAGTTAGATGATTATCTCACCTTGTATAAGTATTTGTAAAACAGACCCTGTAACGGGTTATTGTTATGGGTGTGGAAGGACTAATGAGGAAAAAAAAAATTGGAAACTCAGTGAAACAACTGATGAATGGAAGCAAAAAAATCTCATAGAAATCAAAAGTAGACTTAATGGCTGGCAATTAAGAAGCTTTGAGGAGTCGTATAAAAATAAAGTTGAAAACGGTGTTTCTCTTTTTAAAAAAGAAATGCTTAAATAATTTAAAAACCAACAAATTTATTAATGAAATATAAGAAATATTTTAGAAAAACAAGTCTTAAGCAAAAAGGCCATGGAGATTTTCTTTTAGACGAAGTTAGAAAAGAAAAACC
>CABZCX010000016.1 GCA_902524345.1 uncultured Pelagibacteraceae bacterium
TTTAAGCAATATGAGTAAGGGCGCTAAGCCAGTAAATATTAATTTAACAAGAGGTGAAAAAAAAATATCAAATATTATTGGAAAAGATTTGAACAAGAAGAATATTTTTTTTGCTGGTATCGACTTTATTGATCAAAAACTTAATGGAGACATCAATATTACCTCTCCTACTGGGCTAAAAACTTTTTTTGATCTTTCAAAAATTAATCTTGCTAAAACTTTTTGGAAAGAGCTTAAAGCGTGAAAAGCTTAACTGATCAGCAAAAAGGCTCTTTGCTTGCTTTTGTAGCTGTGATGTTTATCACACCAGACTCATTATTTATAAGGCTTTCAAATCTTGATACTTGGGGCCTAGTCTTTTATCGAGGTATCATACCTTTTTTTACAGTTTTTTTTGGAATGTTGTTAATTTATAAACTAAATTTCTTTAAAATTCTTTTTAATTCTGGTTTTCATGGAATAATATATATCGCAACTTTTAGCATAACAAATATTACTTTTGTTGTTTCAATTCAAAATACGAATGTTGCAAACACTCTTGTTATGATTGCAACTGCACCAATGTTGTCTGCAATTCTAGGATCCATTTTTTTAAAGGAACCACCTGATCGTAAAACATTGATTTCTATAATAATTACTTTTTTTGCTATAGTTTATATTTTTTTTGATTCCTTAAAAGTTGGAAATTTTTATGGAGATGTTTTAGGTTTTATAACTGCTTTTGGTTTAGCTGTGGGCGCTATTACAATTAGATCTGCTAAAACAAAAAACTTAGTACCTGCAGCTGTAGTAGGTAAATTATTTGTTGCCTCTTTTGCCTTGTTTTTTATCGAGAGTTTTGTGCTTATAGATAGAGATTTATTTATTGTTCCCCTAATGTGCATTTTGTGTGTTGCAATACCATTTGTACTAGTGACTATTGCCCCAAGATTTATTACTGCAGCTGAAGTCAATCTTTTTTTTCTATTAGAAACTATTATTGGCCCTATTTGGGTCTGGGTTATTATTAAAGAGCAACCTAGTATAGAAACACTTCAAGGTGGTGCAATTATAATTACTACCCTTGCAATACATTCATTTTTAAAATTAAGAAAAAATTAAACTTGTCACAATTAAGACTTGATTTAATAATACATCGCGAATAATTACAGCTATTTATGAATAAAGTTTTAAAGAATTCTTGGGCACTATTTTTGGGTATGGGATGTATTATGATGGCCTATGGCTTTCAAGGTTCTCTCTTAGGAGTAAGAGCAGTTCAAGAAGAATTTAGTTTGACCTCTACTGGTTTCATGATGTCAGGGTATTTTGTTGGATATTTTATAGGTGCATCAACTATTCCCAATATTATATCTAGAGTCGGACATATAAGAGTTTTTGCGGCATTTGCATCTCTGTCATCTTTGGTTATTTTAATTCATTCAATAATTGTTAATCCTTTAATATGGTTTTTTTTAAGAGTTCTGACCGGGATAAGTATGGTCTGTATCTATACTGTTGCTGAGAGTTGGCTTAACGATAGATCAAGTAACAAAAATAGAGGAAGTGTTCTGTCAATCTATATGGTTATACTTTATGGAACAATGGGTATCGGGATGTTTTTGCTAAACTTTAATAGTCCTCTAAACTTCCAACCTTTTATTCTAGTTTCTGTAATTACATCTATTGCTTTAATTCCTATTTTGCTGACTAAAAAAAAACCACCAACGTTTAAAAGAATTAAAGTTATGACGCTAAAAGACCTGTATGAAGCCTCTCCTTTTGGAATGGTAAGTTCTTTTTTCTATGGAACTATACAAGCAGCACTTTTTACCCTTTTGGCTGTTTACGCGACCTCAATGAATTTTACGATATTGGAAATTTCAATTGTAACATTTTTACTTGCTATATCTGGAGCTGTTTCTCAATTTCCAGTAGGAAAAATATCAGATATGTATGATAGACGAAAAGTAATAGTTTTTGCTAGTTTTGGTGCGGCAGCTTTTGCAATTTTTACAATTTTAGTCACTAAACAGATGTATTTACCAGGTGGACTTGCAACAAGTAAAACCTGGTTCTATATTTTTTTAGTTCTTTTTTCATTTTGTAGTCTACCAATGTTTTCTTTAATTTTAGCACACACTAATGATTTTATTCCAAAAGAAAAATTTGTAGCTGCCGGTGCAGGTCTTCAATTTGTATTTGGTTTAGGTGCAATGAGTGGTCCATTTTTATGCTCAATATTCATGGATTTGGTCGGTCCAAATGGATTTTTTATTTTTTTATTTTTTTTTCATTCAGTAATTGGTTTTTTTGGGATACATAGAATGAAAGTAAGAAAAACTGTTGAAAATCCTGACTCTCAATTTGTAGCAATGCCCCAAACAATTACGCCAGCTGGTATTGAACTAAATCCATCAACAGAACACATTGAAGAGCCTTATTCTGATAAGGTTAAAGAAATACTTGAGAGAAAAGGTGTAAAATATAAAAAAGAGGATGAACAGGTTAAAACAGATAATTAACTTATTTAATTATCTCTCACAGGTTGTAGCTTTTAGAGCTAATTTTTAAACAATAATTTTAAAATTTTTATTGAATAATAATTATTTCTCTA